>JANWLL010000128.1 GCA_025450855.1 Vulcanimicrobiia bacterium | reverse complement strand
GTGTACGATCCTACGACGAACAGTTGGAGCACCAAGGCACCGATGCCGACGGCTCGTTCCGGTTTGGCTGCCGGCGTCGTCAATGGAATACTCTATGCGATCGGCGGTGGAACCGCCGGGCCCCTGAGCACGGTAGAGGCGTACAATCCTGCGACGAATACCTGGACGGCGAAGGCGTCGATGCCGACCGCACGCGTGTATCCCACTGTGGGCGTTATCAAGAACAAGATCTACGCGATCGGCGGTGAGAGTTCCAACGGCGACTCGAGCGCGAACGAGGTGTACAACCCCGCGACAAATTCATGGTCCTCGAAAGCGTCGATGCCGACGGCGCGTTACGGCCTCAGCGAAGCCGTCATCGCAAAAATACTCTATGCCGTCGGCGGCCAAAGCAATAACTTCGGCTACCTGAATACGGTGGAAGCGTACAGCACGCACTAGACGCGACCTTACGTGCCCGCATCGCCGCCGGTGTGGAACACGTATTTCACGATGAACCGGTGCAGCGTGTTGAACGCCGCTGCAGTTCCGTAGTTGACGTAGACTTCGTTTCCGCTCGCGAATCGCCGGTGATAGGCGAGTGCGACGTTTGTGCCCGTGCTCGGCGCGAAGCCGCCTAGCCCATTGATCGATCGAACCGATAGTGAAAGGTTTGCTTCCGGGCCGAGCGACTCGCCAAGTGAGATCCGACGAAGCCATTGCGAATCTAGCGTGCCCGTGGTCAATGCGCGCTCGTACGTTCCATCATACTCTAGCCCGATTGAGTAACGCCCGAACGGCCGCGATGTCGTCGTCGAAAAGAGCTGGGTGTAATTATTGCCGAATGGGCCGGACGAGAACGAAACGTCAACCGGACTGGGAGTGCCGTCCTTGTAACCAAATGCAGTCGTGAACAAGTCGAAGCGCTGGTCGCGGCCGTTGCGATAACAGGGAAATCCGGTGTACGACGACGTGCCCACGATCGGCCCGCTGCAATCGGCGTTTGCCGGAAGGTCGTAGCTCCGCAAGGTTCCGATGCTTGGCCCGAGATTGTTGATCGAAAAGCCGTTGTTGAACGTCGCCGACAGCGACGCAAGCGCGTCCGCTTCGTGCACGGCGCCCGGCTCGTCGAACCAGCGATCGCCCAAGACCTGAAGCGTGTAGTTCTTGGTCCAACGAGTCGACCCGCTCGTCTGCGTGAACCCCTGCATGCCGCGGATGTCGGAATTGAACGTCAAACCGTCGATCGGATTATAGTTGGGCGAGACGTCGTTGTATCCGATGGCGCTCAGCCAATTCGGCTTGTTCAGCGCGACGAAGCTGTTGCTTGCGTGCGCGACGCCGGTATCAGGCACCCAACTTCCGAGTTCAAACGTCTGATCGCTTCCCCACTGGAATCCGGACGTCAGGTTATTGTCCGTGACGCCGACGTTTGTCGTGGTGTCGTCGCCGGCGAGACTGTGATGCGCGAGTACGCCGTCCGCCCAGTACGAAAACGTCCGATCCGTCAGCGCGTGCTTATAGCCGTAGGCGGTGTCGTCGAACGTGTTTCCGGTCGTCTGATCGAACCCGCGAAACGTGAGCATCCCAAAAGACTGAAGCCCGAACGAGCCCTCGACTTTCGCGCCGTAGTCGAACGGCCCGATGCGAGGCGTATATAATATCTGGTTGTTTGGGCTCGTCGTGCTGCCGAAACCCACGGCGCTCGGATTCAAAAATCGTGCACCCTGCGCGAAGAAGGGCCGATACTCTTGCAATTGGCGCTGGAACTCTTGCGGCGCAATCGTCTGTTGATCGATTTCGACGTTTGAGAAATCTGGATCGACCGTGCCGACGGCGTTGATCGTGCTTGTGATCGGCACGGTAAGATCGATGCCGAACGACCGCGCGCGTTGCGCTGCGAACGTTCCATTCGCCTGAGCGAATTGATTGCGGTCGGAGCCGCCGCTGCCGAGGGAGTAGATCTCGGCTCGAGGCTTCGGCCGCAGGGAGTCGACTGCAGCCGCGACGCCGTCGATCGACATCGCGGGCCAATACTGCGCGTCGCCAAAAACCGGCCAGGCCTGGCCAACCGGGCCGTCGACCATCAGTCCGTTGTAAGCCCACGTGAAGTGTTCGCCCTGCGCGGCCACCGCACGGATGAAATTGATGCGCCAGGTCTTGTGCAGGCCGGGCCGCAGCCGCATCGTCTGCAGCGGGATGACGAGCACGGCGTTCCAGCTTTGACCGTCGACTTCAGCGGCGCTCTGCCAACGCGCATCGTAGCGCGCGTTCTCACTGGCCTGCTGGTATCTGGTGGCGCGCGGCGTGGTTTCGAAGTAGTAGACTTGGTTGCCGGCGCCGCTCGTATCGACGGCGACGCCGACAAAATCGTCCAGCCCGAAACCGATATTGTTCGTGGTTTGCCCGGCGACGATCGGCACGCCGGGTTGCTCCGCGCGAAAGCCCACGTAAAGATTTTTGTCGTCGTAGAGCAGAAAGATGCGCGTGTTCAGCTGCGCAGCCGCGTGTCTCGTCAAATTCCAAAAGCCGTCCGGCAAGATTTGTCCCGTGCCCCACGCTGGGTCGCGCAAAGCGGGATCCGGCGCCAGCGGGTGGGGAGCCCGAATCGCCTTGAAAGTCGCACGTGCGGACACCGCCGCCGCGGAGGGTGGTGGCAAAGAAAGGACGATCACTGCTGCGGCCAGCAGTCCAAGGACGATTTTCATACGATCTATCGTAGCTGTTGGATGTTCGTTGGTCGCTCAACAACATGTCATCGTCGCTCAAAATGTTGCCGCTGAGGCTTTGGTGACGACGAGGGGAGGCGCCGGAAGCCCCGAAAACCCGGCGATGCCGACCATGGTGCCCATCGGCCGCCTGAAGTTCGATTTGGACAGCCTTGTGCTGAGCGACGGAAGCGAAATCGTTGCGCTTGCGCCGCTTCCCGCGCGCATGCTTGCGGAGCTGCTCCGCGCCGACGCAGGTATCGTTTCCGCCGCGCGGATGCGCAAAGTATTGTGGGACGACGCGCCGGTCGAAGACCGGAATCTCCATCAGCAGATGTACGTGTTGCGCCGGGCGTTGCGGCGCGACCCGAATGTCTCGATCGAAAACGTGCCGCAGCGCGGCTACCGCATCGTTGTCGCACCTGCCGCGGCCGCGCCTTGGTGGCGCCTCGGGCTCGGATTCTCGTGGGCATACGTGGCTATTTTTCTGCTCGTCACCATGGTGCGTGCTCAGCAGTCGCAGTCGGCGCTCGCGCTCTTCAATCGCGACCTCGCTGCCGGCAATTATCTGCTGACGAGTGAAGGCGGCGACCATCTCGATCGCGCGGCAGTATATTACCGCGATCTCGTATCGCTGGATCCAAACAACGGCGCGGGCTACGGCGGCCTTGCGATCACCGATGCGAAGCAAGCGGTCGCGCTCGCGGGGACCCAGCGTGAGGAGCGCTTCGCAAACGCGCGAAGCGAGGCCGAAGCGGCGCTCCAGCGAAACGCAAAGGAGAGCAATGCGCTCACGGCGCTCGGCATCATCGCGAGCGTGCAGGACCATCAAACGGCTACGGCTATGCGATTGTTCAACGATGCCGTCGCCGCAGATCCGACTGCGGAGTCACCGCGCGCGTGGCGCGGCAAATTCCTCTTGAGCATCGGTGCGTTCAAGGAGGCGGGTCGGGATTTTCGCGTCAACAGCCAAAACGTGCCGACCTCAGGTTCGGCCGTTGGCATGTATGGCGAGTGGCTGGTATTGGACCACGAGTACGTGCAGGCGAGCGCGATTCTTTCGCAAGCGGTCGGTCTCGGCAATCATCCGGGATTCACGCGGTACTGGCTGGCGCGCTCGTATCTCATGCGGGGACTCGATCCGCAGGCGCTGCAACTTTCAAACGTCCTGCTCGCGCTCTATCCAAACGAGCCGGCGGCGCTCGCGTTGCGCCTCCGCATTGAGGCAAGGCACGGCGAGATGCGGGCTGCGCTCGCCGATTTCCAAGGTATCGAACAGGTTCGCACACCGAATCAAGTCGATGCCCTCGCGACTGCCTCGGCCGACGTCGCGATGGGAAAACGATGCGCGGCGATGCGTACGCTTCAGACCTACATGGCGTCCGGCTGGCCCGGGCTCGATGAGATCGACCGCATTCTCACCGATCCCGACTTCGATTCCCTTCGCAACGATCCGCGGTTCAACGTCGCTGTCCGTTCGCTGACCACCTGATATCGCCGCCCTGACGTATTCTCAATTGAGCGAAACCGAAGATCAGATTCACGATGAAATGGAAGCCGAAGCGCGCCGCATTCGTGATCCGTTGTGGCCACTAGTCAATTGGCAGGGCGGCCCGATCCTCGTCAGATTTGTGCAGTTATTGATGGGTATAGCCATGATCGTTTTTTCATGGTGGTTGTACAAAACATACGACCCGAATCATCGCTCATGGCCCTGGTGATTCCTACGGCCCAGCCGCCAAGTGGTCGCTGTAACATGCTGGCAACCTGAGCGTGGCGACGTTGTTGGTGCCTATCTGAAACGCGTTCACGCCTTGGCCCGCGTGGCTGGCGAAGGAAACGCTTGACCTCGCTCTGACCGACGACGACGTGTAGATGGCCGGTACGCTTCGCCATGCCCGGTGACGAAGTGACCGTACAAGCGACGATTGCGGACATCGATATGCGCGCGACGAACTTTAGGAGAACATCGATAGCCAAACGCATCGTGATTCCTCCATCGAGCGACGATTCTTAAGACCGTCCTTGATCCTAACGGCTGGAAACTGGAACGAACGTGAAAGAACTCGTAAGTATTTTCATCTTCGGCAAACGGCTGTTCGAGGCCCAAAAATTCGTCCCGGTGGGCCCTCTTGACA
Organism: Vulcanimicrobiia bacterium; assembly: GCA_025450855.1. Lineage (GTDB taxonomy): Bacteria > Vulcanimicrobiota > Vulcanimicrobiia > Eremiobacterales > Eremiobacteraceae > JANWLL01. Next base: position 371 of record JANWLL010000128.1, on the reverse strand, counting down.
GGTGACCATTCAGTCACCTATAATACTCGCACGCATGGACGAAGTCTTCAAGGCCTTAGCCGACGCGACTCGACGATTGCTGCTCGATCGCCTCTTCAAAAAGGACGGCCAGACCCTTATGGAACTCGATCGTGGTCTGTCGATGACGCGTTTCGGAACAATGAAGCACTTGCGGATTCTCGAAAATGCCGGTCTTGTGATCACGCGAAAAACGGGGCGCTTCAAACGCCACTTCTTGAACCCTGTGCCGATCCAGCGTCTTCACGACCGATGGGTCAGCAAGTATGCACTTCCGTGGGCGAGCGCGCTCAGCGGATTGAAAACACATATGGAGGGAATTGAATGAAAACGCAAACCGATCTAGCCCACGT
>JANWLL010000127.1 GCA_025450855.1 Vulcanimicrobiia bacterium | reverse complement strand
CCGAACGCCGTCGTCGAGTACAGGTTGAGGATCCATTGGAGGTAGTCGATGCAGCTCGACACGGGGCATTGGACTTGTTGCGCGCTCGGATCACCTCCGGGTGCGACGACGTAGCGCTTCGATCTGTCGGTCGTGTAGTTGGAATAGCTCGCGACGTATTCATATGCGCCTGCGAAGTCGCGCGCCGAAGAGCCGTCGCACAACGCGGACGCTCCGACGGCGATGACACCGGCATCGGCGGCCGGGAAGTCGAGCGTCGGCTGCCCGACGCCGCGCGCGTTGCCGTTGCCGGCCGCGGCGACGACCGTGACGCCTGCGGCGATCGCGCGAGCGACGGCCGGTTCTTCGTACGTCGGGTCGGCCCCGGTCGAACCGAGGCTGAGGTTGATGACCTTTGCACCGTTGCTCACAGCCCAACCGATGGCAGCGGCGACGTCGCGCGTCGACGCCGGCGGGTTGGGGTGTTGCGGCGAAGGGGCGGGAAAGACGCGCGCCTCGATGAGGCTGACCCCACCGGCGACGCCTGCGGTCGCGAGCGCGTCGTTCGTGTCCGCCGCGGCGATGCCGCTCGTGTCCGTGCCGTGACCGTCGCCGTCTTGGATGTTCGCGCCCGGGTCGACCGAGCCGTCACCACGATCGAAGACGACGGATGCGACGACGCGGCCGCCTTGCAAGTCGCGATTGTTCGTGTCGTAGCCGGTGTCGATGATCGCGACGCGAACCGAGTGCGACCCGAAGGCCGTCGTGCGCGCCCACGCGCTCGGCAGCGACATCACGTACATATCCCACTGGATCGGAGGATTCGAGAGCGCCGGATCTTGGACGTCGTAGGGCAGTTGGCCGAAGTCCGGATCGTTGGGGATCACGTCGAGCCGATAGCGCAGCGCGATCGGAGCCGCGTCGATGACGCCCGGCTGCGAGCGCAGCGTCTGCGCTGCGGCTCGAGGATCGACCGTCGTAGAGATCGCAAGCGTCGCCGCGCCGTGTCGATCGATCGGTGATCGCACGCGCCCGCCGATCGATGCCGCCGCGCGCTGAAGCAGCGTCGGATCGGCCGATGCGAAGCGCACGCCCACTTCGCCGAGGACGATATCGCTTGACGGCTCGATCGCAGGCGGCCGGATGCGCGCGCCGGCGAGCATCGCCGCGTTCGAGGACCCGGGCATGCGTGCGCTTTGCACGCAGCGCTGAGCGTGCACGGGTGGGATCGCCGACGCGACCGAGGCTGATCCGCCGCCGCCGCATGCCGCGAGCGCGAGCGCGGCGGCGCATGCCGAGATGGCGGCGGCCGGCTGACGTGCTAGCGCGAGATGGCGAAGCGACATCGCCGGAATCTATTCGCCGCGCGCCCGCGCAGGTGCTCCTGGAACGCTCGGTTGGCCGGCCGAGATTACGGACGTCAGCGAGCGGCCTTCCAAGCCATGGACAACGCGGCGACAGTCGCCCGACGTTGGATGACGCCCCGCGTGCCGGGCAGGGTTAAACGTCTGACCGTGGTCTTGTCGCCGGGTCTTGCGAGGGCGACGAAAACCAGGCCGACCGGCTTGTCCGGCGTGCCGCCTCCCGGCCCGGCGACACCGGTCGTCGACACGGCGAGCGTCGCATGGAGATGTTCGCGCGCGCCCACGGCCATCGCTCTCGCGACTTCTTCGCTGACGGCGCCGTGCTTCGCGATGATCGCGCGATCGACGCCGAGCAGCCGTGACTTCACGTCGTCCGCATACGCGATGACGCCGCCTTTGAAATAGTCGGATGCGCCCGGAACCGAGGCGATCGCCGCCGCGATAAGTCCGCCGGTGCACGACTCGGCGACGCCGATCGACCAGCCGCGCGCACGGAGCGCTTCGCCGAGGCTCTGTTCGAACGAGCCGTCATCGGTCGCGTAGATCGAGTCCCCCAGCCGCTCGCGCAGCTTCGCTTCAAGCGAAGCGATCAGGGGCGCTGCCGCTTGCGCGTCTTGCGCTTTGGCTGTGATCTTGACGTCGACGAAGCCGGGTCGCGCCAAGACCGCGATGCTCGGATTGCGGCTATCGCGGAAGAGATCGGCGATGCGCTCGTCGAGATCGGACTCGCCGATCCCGAGGGTATGGAGGACGCGCGTCACGATGACTGCTTTGATATCGAAGCGCTTGACGAGCCACGGAATCGCGAGTTCCTGGAGCATCGGATCGAGTTCGGCCGGGGGACCCGGCAGGGCGATCGCGATGCGCCGGCCGTCGTCGACGACGAAGCCGGGTGCGCTGCCGTGCGGGTTGTCGAGCACGACCGCCCCGGCCGGGACCATCGCCTGCCGCCGGTTGTTCGGCGCCATCGCCCACCCGGCTTGAGCGAAGCGCTGCTCGATGTAAGCGAGGCTCGGCTCGTGGAGCACGAGCGGGCGCTCGAATGCGGCGGCGACGGCTTCGCGCGTGAGGTCATCGACCGTCGGTCCGAGACCGCCGGCGCAGATCGCGATGTCGGAGCGCCCGAGCGCTTCGCGGACGGCCGCTGCGATGCGCTGCTCGTTGTCACCGACCGACGTCTCGCGATGGACGTCGACGCCGCAAGCCGCAAGCGCTCGAGCAATGGAGGAAGTATTCGTGTCGACGAGCTGGCCGAGCAGCAGCTCTGTGCCGATCGTGATGATCTCGGCGGAGGGCATCGCTTACTTGGGCTCGAGCAGTTCGACCGGGATGCCGTTCGGATCTTCGACGAAGGCGATCCAGCGCGTGCCGCCCGGCGATTTCTTCGGACCCTTGACGACTTTGACGCCTTGAGATTTGAGCTTTTCGCACAGCTCCGGGAGGTCGCCGTCGATCTCGAGCGCGAGGTGCTCGTAACGATTGCCGATGTCGTACGGCGCATGGTCTTCGAGATCGTAGACGAGTTCGATGTACGCGTTCCAATCGCGTCCGACGAACGCCATGTCGGCGTTGCCTTCGTAGTGCTGCTTGTCGAGCAGTTTGAGGCCGAGCTTGTTCGTGTAGAAGTCGATCGACTCGTCCATGTCGTTGACGAAGATCGAGGTGTGCAGGTAACGGGGCACGACGAGCCTCCTACTTCTTCTTCTTGACGGTCTTTCTCGGCTTGGCGAGGACGGAAAGCTCCCATCGGTAGCCGTCGAGGTCGTGGAACCACAGACCCATGTTCTTCGAGCCGGGCGCTTCTGGACCGATCTCGTCCCCGGGGTCTTCGATGACGACCTTGTTCCGCTTGAGCTGTTTGAGCGCGGCGCGCAACGCGGCCATGCTGGCGAGGTGGAACGAGATGTGGTCGATCGCCTCGGGCCGCGGCGTGCCTTTGATGAGGACGATGCCGACGTCGTTCGTGCCGACGACAGCGCCGCCCGGGAACTCGAATTCTTTCTTGACGTTGAGATTCTTCATCCACCATGCGGCGGCGCGTTTGGGATCTTTTACCGCGATGCAGAAGTGGCCGATCGTGCCGAGGCGTATGGGCATGACTCGCTCCTTTCGGGAGGGGACGGTTGGACCTCGCGGGCGAGTTCGCCTTGGCGAGAGGTTGCGACCGGGGTCAGTAGTCGACGGGACGGAGGTAGAACTCGTTGATCGCGGTGTTCGAGATCATCGCCGTCGTCGCGAGATGGCGTTTCCAGTGCGTCGCGTCGACGCGCCGCTTGACGAGCAGCACATCCTTTGCGACGAAGCCGCTCGCGATGATGTCGTCGACGTCGTGGCCCGAGAGCAGGCGGCTCAAGATGCGGTCGGCCTGCGCGTACGAGATGCCGAGGTCGTCTTCATCGGTCTGGCCGCGGATCAGATCGGCCGTCGCGGGCTTTTCGATGATCGCGCGCGGCACGCCGAGATGGCGCGCGAGCGCCCATACTTGCGTCTTGAAGAGGTCGCCGATGGGATTGATCGGCGGCGAATCGTCGCCGTGCCAGGTGAAGTAGCCGAACATCCGCTCCGATTTATTGCCGGTACCGATGGGAAGGCCGCCGATCTTCGCGGACTGGTCGAAAAGCGCGATCATCCGGACGCGCGCCATGACGTTGCCGCGGCGCTGCGCGCCGGCATCCGGCGCTTGTGCCAAGTAGCCGTCGACGGCCGCCGTGATGTCGACGACGCGATCGTCGATGCCCGTCTCCTCGATGACGAGCCGGCCGTGCTTCGCGCTCGTCGGGCTCGACGTCGCATACGGCATGCGGACGCCGAGGACGTTCTTCGGCCCGAGAGCGCGGGCGCATAGAAATGCGACGACCGCTGAGTCGACGCCGCCGGACACGCCGACGACCGCCTTCTTGATGTTCCGCGCGACGACGAGCTCGTCGCGGAGAAAGCGGACGAGCCAGCGTTCGACGAGCGCCGGGTCGATGCGCAGCTCGTCGTCGGAGGTCTCGGCCGGCCGGACGATCTGATACGATGTCTTCATCGGCGGCGAGAGGGCTTGGAGCGGTCGACCTTTACGGTCGACCGATTCGACCGACGCGGCCGCGGTCGAAGCGCGGCCTCGTCGTCGAGCATCGCGGTCAGTTCCGCGAGATTCGCTTCGAGGTCGCCGAGCATGGGCAGCGCGGCGCGTGCGGCGGCGAGGTCGACCGGATCGACGTCGACGCGTAGGATGGCAGGCGCATCGAACGGCGCCTCGGCGCGCAGGTCACCGAACGGTCCGATGAGACGCGACGATCCGGTGAAGCCTTTGCCGCCTTCGAAACCGAGCAGGCCCGAATAGGCGATGAAGATGCCGTGTTCGGCGGCTGCGACGCGCGTGATGTCGCGCCAGAGCCGGACGTTGGCGGGCTCGGCGTCTTCGAGGCCGCGGCCTGGTGAAGCGCTCGGTATATAGAGGATTTGCGCGCCGCGCAGGGCGGCGATGGTCGTCGCCAGTGAGTGGCACGCGTCCTCGCAAATGAGGATGGCGGCGCGGCCGTGCGGCGTGTCAAATGCTTCGATGGTGCGTCCGCGCGAAACGAAGCGCTCTTCATCGAAGACGCCGTACGTCGCGAGAAAGAGCTTGCGATGGACGTGGCGGATCGCGCCGGAGCGCCCGATCGTCGCGTACAGCGCGCTGTTGTAGAGCTTGCCGCCGTCGGCTTCGTAAAAGCCGGCCACGATGTCGAAGGGCCGATGCGAAGCGCCGAGCGCTTTGGCAGCGGTTCCATGAAGGCTCTTGAACAGGTTGTCCGAGGTAAGCGCGACTTCGCGGACCGCACCCTCGACGAAGTAACCGGAGAGACACGCTTCGGGGAAGACGACGACGTCGGGGAACGGCCCTGCGTCGCGCTTCAGCGCTGCGAGCGCATCACCGATAGCCCCGAGATTCGCATCGACGTCGCCCTTCACGGGAGCGAACTGGACAAGCGCGAGGCCGATCGGTCTGCCGCTCTTTGGAGAGCGAGCGCCACTGCGCCCCGGTCGGGGCACGAGCCCGAGCGGTTTGATCAGCCGCTGCGTGCGCCGTTTCATCGCGTGCTTCGTTCGTCGGCGGGTTCAGTATCTCCGGTGCCCGCGCACTGGCGTTCCGATTGACACCGGTGCGACGAACGTGGCAGACTGCCCCCATGGATACAGCGGACGCGGTGTTCGAGGTACAGCGGTCGGCGCAGCGCGCGCACTTCGACCATGGCTGGCTCGACACGTATCATTCGTTCAGTTTCGCCGATTATCACGATCCGCAGAACGTCCATTGGGGCGTGTTACGCGTGCTCAACGACGATCGGATCGCGCCCGGCGGCGCGTTCGGCTTGCACCCGCATCGCGACATGGAGATCGTGACGTACGTCTTGTCGGGAAGGCTGGTCCACGAAGATAGCATGGGCAATCGCGGCGTCGTCGGTCCGGGCGGCGTGCAGTACATGAGCGCGGGCACCGGTGTGCGGCATTCGGAAGCCAACGACTCCGACTCGGAGCCGCTGCATCTCGTGCAGATGTGGGTGATGCCGGCGCACCGCGGCACGACGCCGCAATACGGTCAAAAGGCGTTTTCGCCCGAAGAGCGGCTGGGCAGTTGGCTGCCGGTCGCATCGGGCGTGCACGGCGTCCACGCGCCGATCTCGATCGGCCAATCGGCGGCGTTCTTCGTGTTGCACCTCCAAGGCAATTCTGCCGCGCACGCTTTTGCCGTCGGCCGGCTGGGGTTTTTGTTCGTCGCCGAAGGCGACGTGAAAGCCAACGGCGTCTCGCTCGGAAACGGAGATGCCGTCCGTTTTTCCGGCCTCGATCGTCTCGACGTCAGCGGCAGCGGCGAGCTGCTTCTTTGGGACCTCGCGCCGGCCGACTGAGGTCTATCCACAACGTGGATAACCGGGGGATAGAACCTGCGGAAATTCGCGCAAATGCCCGTCATATAAGGCTTTGCGGTTGAACAAACTGGTGTTCGAAAAAACCCTTGCGGTGGCACCATAACCGCTATATAATGTGGTCTACAAGGTTCGCAACCACTACGGATGGGGGCGAACCGCCGTTCGTAGAACACGCGTGTGATTCCGTTCGGCCACCCGAGCCTCTTAGGGCCTCGGGTCTTACGTCGCCCTCAAGAAAGGTACGTACGATTCGATGAAGATCCAGCGCCGTTTCACCCAAACCGGCCAAGACCCGCTCGACGGTATGGAATGGGAGAAGCGCGAGTCGGTCATTCGCGAACCCGACGGCAAGGTCGTCTTCGAGATGCGCGACATCGAGGTGCCCACGAGCTGGTCGCAGGTCGCGACCGATATCCTCGCCCAGAAATATTTCCGAAAGGCCGGCGTGCCGCAGCCGGATGGATCGCTCGGCCGCGAGACATCGCTGCGCCAAGTCGTACGGCGTCTTGCCGGATGCTGGACCGATTGGGGCCGGCGCTACAACTATTTCGATTCGGCGGACGATGCGGCCGCGTTCGACGCCGAGATGACGTACATGCTCGCGAACCAGATGGCGGCGCCGAACTCGCCGCAGTGGTTCAACACCGGGCTTGCGTATGCGTATGGCATCAAAGGCTCGCCACAAGGGCACTACTACGTCGACCCGGACACGAAGGAGCTCACGCGCTCCGAAGACTCATATACACATATTCAAGGCCATGCGTGTTTCATCCAATCCGTTGACGACGACCTAGTGAATGATAACGGCATCATGGATCTTTGGGTGCGCGAGGCGCGCATCTTCAAAATGGGGAGCGGTTCGGGTACGAACTATTCCAATCTTCGTGGCGAAGGAGAGCCGCTGGCCGGAGGAGGCACATCAAGTGGCTTGATGTCCTTCCTACGGGTGGGGGATCGCGCCGCTGGCGCGATCAAGAGCGGAGGCACCACACGCCGCGCCGCCAAGATGGTCGTACTCGATATGGACCATCCGGACATCGAGAAATTTATCAATTGGAAGGTCAACGAAGAGAAGAAAGTCGCCGCCCTGATTGCGGCCGGTTACGACAGTTCTTACGAAGGCGACGCCTACCAGACCGTTGCCGGCCAGAATTCCAACAATTCAGTTCGCGTGCCGGACTCGTTCATCGATGCGGTGCGCAACGACGGAACTTGGGACTTGACCTGGCGCACCGATGGGCGAGTCATCCGCACGATGCGCGCGCGCGACCTGTGGGGTCAAGTCGCGAACGCAGCCTGGGCATGCGCCGATCCGGGTGTGCAGTTCGACGATATCATCAATTCGTGGCATACGTGCCCAGTCGGTGGCCGTATCCGCGCGAGCAATCCGTGTAGCGAATATTTACATTTGGACGATACCGGGTGCAATCTCGCGAGTCTCAACCTGATGAAATTCTTCGACACCGAGCGGAATGTTCTCGATGTCGAGTCGCTCGCGCATGCGATCCGCCTCTGGACGATTGCCCTTGAAATCACTGTACTAATGGCACACTTCCCGAGCAAGAAAATCGCGCGCAAGTCCTATGAGTATCGCCAGCTGGGGCTTGGGTACGCTAACCTGGGCACCGTGCTCATGGTGTCCGGCATCCCGTACGATTCACCAAGAGCCCTCGCGTTGTGTGGTGCGGCGACGGCGTTACTGACGGGCGAATCATACGCGACGTCGGCCGAGATGGCATCAGAGATCGGTCCGTTTCCGCGCTATCACGAAGAGACCGAAGCGATGCTCCGCGTCATGAGGAACCACCGTCGCGCCGCCTACAATGCTCCTGCCGACGAATACGAGGGTGTTCGAATCGTACCTATGGGAATCGATCCGTCGCTCTGCCCGCCGTACTTGCTGGCCGCGGCGCGCGATTGTTGGGATCGAGCCGTGTCGCTCGGCAAAAAGCACGGGTATCGAAACTCCCAGGCGACCGTGTTAGCGCCGACCGGCACGATCGGACTTCTCATGGGGTGCGATACCACGGGAGTAGAGCCCGATTTTGCGCTCGTCAAATTCAAGAAGCTGTCCGGCGGCGGGTATTTCAAGATAATCAATGAGTCCATTCCGCTCGCTTTGCTCAATCTTGGCTACGCCGAAAACCAGGTCCAGGACATCATCCGCTACGTCAACGGAAGCGCCTCCTTGTACGGCGCGCCATACGTTAATCAGGAAACGCTTCGGGCGCGGGGCCTCGACGACGGCGACATCAGACGCATAGAGATCGCACTTCCATCGGTCTTCGAGATAGCGTTTGCCTTCAATCGGACGTCACTTGGTGACGATGCGCTTCGCCGGCTTGGAATTTCCACAGAGGCGGCGTCGGCCCCGGATTTCAACCTCCTGAGAGAGATTGGTTTCTCGATCGAAGAGATCCACGCGGCAAACGATTACATCTGCGGAACGATGACGATTGAGGGCGCGCCTCATTTGAAAGAAGAACATTACCCTGTTTTCGATTGCGCCAACAAGTGCGGCAAGAAGGGGCGTCGCTTCATTCACCACATGGGGCACGTCCGCATGATGGCCGCAGCACAACCGTTCATCAGCGGCGGGATCTCCAAATGCGTCGTCGGAGACACGCTCATCACGACGGAGCGAGGGCTCATAAGAATCGGCAGCCTAAGCCTGGGCGAGGAACCTGATAGTTTCCGACCGTTGAGGCTTGCTGTAGCATCCCTCGACAAGACGCGGGCGACTGATGCGTACTACAGCGGCGGCCGTCGTCCAGTCAAAGAGATCCGACTGCGCTCCGGCCATAAGGTCGTTGGGACGCCCAACCACCGAGTATTGTGCTGCGACGAAAACGGTCTAGAATGGCGGGCGCTTTCTGACATCGATCAGGGTGACTTCGTCGCCATCCAGCACGGCAACGACATGTGGGCGTCGGACCCGCCGGATTTCGAAGGGTTCGAACCGTCGGAACTTTACGGCTCACAGAAGGCGACTATCATACCCGACCAAATGACCGACGAGCTGGCGTTCTTTTTGGGAGCCTATTGCGCGGAAGGCCACACGTCGCGCACTAACTACACGATCTGTATCGCGAACACCGAAGAAAACGTGCTGGCTAGGCTGTCGAGCGCAGCTAAGAGCCTGTTCGGACTCGAGCCTCATCTTCAGCGTGCTCCTGGGAAATGGCCGACGTTAAACCTCTCCTCGAAGACGCTCGTCGAATTCTTGGAGTACCTTGGTTGCGGCGAGCGTGCCGCGTTCAAGCGAATTCCCGACAAGGTTCTTCAGTCGCCAAAATCGATGATGCTGAGTTTCCTTGCGGGTCTATCGTTGGACTCCTACATGCCTTCGAATGACGTCAAGTGGGCCATCTGCTTGGACGCGTCCGGCCTATTGGACGATCTGCAGGCCGTGTTGACAAACCTTGGCATCGTCCACAGCCGTATCTCCAAATTCAACGCTGTCTATCAGAAGTCGTACGATGAGGTGTATGCGTCTGGACGGTTTGCACAGAAATTGGTCGCGCAGATCAAGTTCATGGAACCGCATAAGGTCGCTCGTGCCGCCGAGATTGCAGCATGCAACCTAGGTCAGAGCGCTGCGGATGTTATCCCGGGTATCTCCGGCAGAACGTTGTACGACCTCATCCCTGCCGGAACGAGCGGGCGTGGGAGCGCCGGTCGCGTGCGTACGCCGCACACGCACTTGCTTGATTCGCGCACGAAGAATGTTAGTTGGGAATCGGTTCGCCGGCTCCAAGAAATGCCGGGCGTGCACCTCCCCGGTTGGCTCGACGAACTCATATCCAGAAATGTACATTTCAGCCCCGTCGATGTCGTGCGCGACGCTGGAGAGCAGAACGTTTACGACCTATCCGTACCGGAATCGCATGCGTTCGTCGGCAATGGGATTGTCAACCACAACACTATCAATATGCCTAGTGAGGTGAGTGTAGCCGACGTTCAAGAAGTTTACATGCGTTCGTGGGAGCTCGGCGTCAAGGCGATCGCGTTGTATCGCGATGGCTCGAAGCTCTCGCAGCCGCTGTCGAACAAAGGCACCGACAAGACGAGCGACAAGGCGGCCGACGATCGTCAGCTCGCGCTGAGCCCCGAGCTCGAGGAGCAGCTTGCGGCGGCTCGCAAAGCACGCGCCGAAGAGCTCGGCCCCGACGAGATCCTCGCCGCCGCCAAGCGCATCCTCGCGAACGCGACGAACACCGACTTCAAACGCAAAGTCGCTCAGGCGCTTGAACGCAACCGGCTGCCGGCCAAGCGCCGCGGCTGGACGCAAAAAGCGAAGATCGCGGGCCACACCGTCTTCTTGCGCACGGGCGAATATGCGGACGGAACCCTCGGCGAGATCTTCGTCGATCTTCACAAGGAAGGCGCGTCGTTCCGCTCCTTAATGAATTGCTTTGCCATAGCCGT
>JANWLL010000126.1 GCA_025450855.1 Vulcanimicrobiia bacterium | reverse complement strand
GCGACGCGGCCGTTCCTGCGGACGCTCGAATTCCTCTGGCAGGAAGGCCACACCGCGCACGCGTCGCAAACGGAAGCGTCGGAAGAAGTGCAGCGCATGCTCGAGGTGTACCGCGAGGTCGCTGAAGACGTGCTCGGTCTGCCGGTCATCAAAGGCCGCAAGAGCGCGAACGAACGATTCGCGGGGGCGCTCGCCACGTACGCGATCGAAGCGATGATGCCGGATGGAAAAGCGCTCCAAGCCGGTACGTCGCACGAGCTCGGCCAGAATTTCGCGAAGGCGTACGACATCTCGTTCACCGACGTCGACGAGCAGCGCAAGCACGTGTGGACGACGTCGTGGGGCGTGTCGTGGCGGATCCTCGGCGGGCTCATCATGGCGCACGGCGACGACCGCGGTCTCGTGCTGCCGCCGGCGATCGCGCCGCACCAGGTCGTCATCGTGCCGATCCTCCGCAAAGGCGATGAGACGGTTCTCCCCGCGGCGCGCGCCTGCTTCGACGTCCTGCGCGGCGAGTTCCGCGTCCATCTCGACGACCGGCTCGAGCAGACCGCGCCGTGGAAGTTCAACGAATGGGAGATGCGTGGCGTCCCCGTTCGCGTCGAGATCGGGCCGCGCGACGTCGCCGAGGGCAAGGTGACGATCGCCAGGCGCGACACGCTCGAGAAGACAGCGATTCCGACCGCCGAAGCCGGGGCGTACATCGGCCGAATGCTCGCCGACATCCAGCGCGAGCTGCGCGACCGCGCGCTCGCGGAGCGCGAGCGCCGGACGACGACCGCGACGACTCGCGAAGAGTTCGTCGACGCGCTCAAGCGCCAAGCCGGGTTCGTGCTCGCAGCGTGGTGCGAAAGCACCGAGTGCGAGCTCGAGATCAAGGCGGAGACGAGTGCCGTATCGCGCGTCATCGTCGCCGACGCGTCGCCCGGCGAGCTCTGTGCGTATTGCGGATCGCCGGCGAAAGTCAAAGCGTACTTTGCCCGCTCGTACTAGACGTGGGCGCACGGTGTCCGAGCGGTGATCGCGGCAGCGGTCGCCGCGGTCTTCATGTACCACCACGTCTCGACGCACGTGGGGGGCGGGGCGTACGGCACCGCGCTCACGGTGACGCCGCAGGAGTTCGACGATCAGCTGCGGCTCCTGCGGGACCACGACTGTTCTGTCGTCAGCGTCGTGAGGCTCGTCGCCGACGTCGGCTCGAGCAGAACTCGAGCGTGCGAAGTCGCGCTCACCTTCGATGACGGCTACGACGATGCCGCGACGCAAGCCGCCCCGATGCTTGCGCGCTACGGCGACGTCGGCACGTTCTTCGTCACGACCGGTCTGCTCGGCACGTCCGGTCATCTGAGCGCGTCCGGTGTTCGCGCGCTCGCCCGGTCGGGGATGGACGTCGAAGCGCACACGATCACGCATCCCGATCTGACGCTGCTCGCGCCGGCCGCCGTCGAGCACGAAGTGCGCGGCTCGCGAGCGGCGCTCGAGTCGATGACCGGCGCTCGCGTCGGCGCGTTCGCGTATCCGTCAGGGCGTTTCAACGTCGCGGTGGAGCGAGCCGTCGCGGCGGCGGGTTACGACGTCGCGTTCACGACGGCTGCCGGCGACGTCACGCAGGCTGGTTTGGCTCGGGACAAGTTCGCGCTGCCGCGCTTTCGCATACTGCGCGGACGAGGCGATGCGCTCATCCGACGCGTGCTCGCCGCGACGGGCAGCGGCGCGATCGCTGCACCCGCGCTGAATATGCTGGAAGTGCGCGCCATCGCAAAGGACAGGATTGCGGGGAACGCACCGGACGTCGCCGAACGCGTCGCCGTCGCACTGCTGAGCGCCGGCTACCCCGAGCAGATCCTCAAGGTGCGGACGTACAAGACGGAGCCGGCGGTCGTCGCCGGCATCATGCTATCGGGCGTGAAGTTCCACGCGCCGGTCGACAGGCAGACGTTCGCAGCCGACGCGGCGGATATGATCTATCGAGCGTTCGCCGCCGACCCGAGCGTGTCAGAGGTCGACGTGTGGGCAGTCGTTCCGATAGCTGTGCCGCCGCACGCGGACGTCTCGGGAGACCTCGCCGTGCCGACGAACCGGACGGTGTTCTCCGCCGCCGTGCTGCGAGGGGAATTCACACGAGACGAAGGCTCGCTCGGCACGACGTATTGGGAGGCGGGTTGGCTCGATCACACGACGAGATGAACGACGGCGCGGTCCAAAAAAGCGTCCTCGATAACGGCATCCGCGTCATCACCGAGCGCGTGTCCTACGTCCGCAGCGTCGCGATGGGCGTCTGGGTGAGCGTCGGTTCGTCGCACGAAGAGGCCGGCCAACGCGGCATCAGCCACTGCATCGAACACATGCTGTTCAAAGGCACGCGATCGCGCAACGCCCGCGAGATCGCCGAGCTCATGGACTCGATCGGCGGCCACCTCAACGCGTTCACCGACAAAGAGACGACGTGCTTTCACGCCCGCACCGTCGACGAACACGCGCCGCTCGCGGTCGAGATCCTCGCCGACATGCTCGAGAACTCGGCCATCGATCCGGCCGAGCTGGTCAAAGAGCAGCAAGTGATCCTCGAAGAGATCAAGATGTACGACGATTCGCCGGACGAGGTGAGCCAAGATATCTTCGTGCGCTCCGCTTGGGGCGGCAGCCCGCTCGGCGAGCCGACGATCGGCTATGCGTCGACCGTCTCGGCGCTCACGCGCGACACGCTGCTCGAGTACATGGGCGCCAATTACGTGCCCGGTAACGTCATCGTCACCGCGGTCGGCAATCTCGAGCATGGCGATTTCGTCGCCGAGGTGCGCCGGCGATTCGGCGGCCTCGCCGGCGTTTCGCATCACGCGGACCCGAAGCCGCCCGTATTCCGGCCCGTGACCGTCGTCAAGCAGCGCGACTGCGAACAGGTCTACGTGCTCGTGGGCGCCGAGGGCACGAGCGCCGGAGACGATCGCCGCTACATCTATTCCGTGCTCGACGCGATCCTCGGGGGCGGCATGGCCTCGCGGCTCTTCCAGGAGATCCGCGAGAAGCGCGGCCTCGTCTACAGCGTCTACTCGTCGCACCAGATGTATCGCACCGGCGGCCTCTTCACGATCGCGGCGGCGACGCGGCCGAAGAACGCAGCAGAAGTGCTCTCGCTCATCCGCGCTGAGACCTCGTCGCTCGCCGAGCGCGGCGTCACCCCGGACGAAGTCGCGCGCGCGAAGGAACACCTCAAAGGCGGAATGCTCCTGTCGCTCGAGAGCACGAGCACTCGGATGCTGCGCCTCGGCCGGACCGAGCTCGTTTCGGGCAGATCGGTGCCGCCGAGCGAGGTGGTCGAGAAGATCGAAGCGGTGACCAAAGAGCAAGTCGATGCTGCGGCGCGCTCGCTCTTCGCGCAGGGTAGGCTCGCGCTCACCGTGCTCGGTCCGGTCGACGAGCGCTTCGAAGCGCAAGTCGGGCTTGCGCAGTCCGCGTAAGGTAGCCGCGTGACCGACCACCTGCACGTCCCAGCGGGGTGGTTCCTCCCGATAGCGGCGCTGCTCTACATGTTCGCGCAAGCGCTCCAGATGGGCACCGGCGCCGCGCGCCTCGCGGGCGTCCGCGCCCATCGCGTCGCTACCGGATTGACGCTCTTCAACCTATTCGCCACGTTCTCGCGCCTGCTCAGCCTTTTCTACATGCCGCTCATCGCGGCGCTCGCCGATCGGGCGGTCGAGCGGCGCTCGCCCGGCGAATTTGAAAGCGCGGTGCGCGTCATCATCTTCGCCGCGACGATCGGCGCGGCTATCGGCGGGCTCTTGCTCCCGACCGCCGCGCGCCTGCTCCAACGCGGCATCGACTCGTTCGAACGGCGCGGATCGGTGCTCGCGGCGATGTCGCGTCTGTTCGTGCCGCGTACCGCGGTATCCGCACTCGGTGAGGTCCGGACGCCGCGGCTCAACGTCTGGGCGTACTCTCCGCGCAACCTGCCGAAGGGGTTCTTGATCTGGAACGTCGTCGTCATGGGCTTCTGGGTGACAGGCCCGCTCTCGGCGTACTACGCGGGCGTCCTGCTCCACTCGTCGATGGCGACCGCTATCTCGCTCTCCGGCTTGATCACCGGCGTCGCGACCGTGACCTTGACGCTCATCGTCGATCCGACCGCCGCGCTCATCACCGACCAGGCCGCCGCCGGCAAGCGCCCCATCGAAGACCTGAAGGCGATGCTGGTGTACCTCGTGCTGACGACCATCGTCGGGACCCTGCTCTCGCAGCTGCTGCTCGATCCCGCCGCGTCCGTCATCGCATACGTCGCGAGGATCCTGACGAATGCCGCAACGCAGATATAGGATAGCCGCAGCCGCGGCGTGCATCGCGCTCGCCGTGAGCGCGAGCGGTTGCGCGGGGGCGTTCACGCAACGCCTCGTCGACCTGCGCACGTCGCAAGGCGACGCCGCGCTCACGGCGGGCAGCCTCGCAGAGGCCGAAAAAGAGTATGCGCTCGCCCTCAAGCTCGATCCGGACAACTCGCACGCACGCTCGGGCCTCGCACGTGTCCTCTTTCTTCAAGCGCGCGCGGCGTTCATCGACAGCAAGCTCGACGACGCGCAGGTCGAGATCGCCGGCGCCCTGCGCTACGCGCCGCAGGACGATTCGGCGAAGGCTCTCTCGGCGCAGATCGAGCAGGCGAAGATCCGTCGCGAGATCGTGCTGGCGAACTACCCGCTCTACGAGACCGTCGGCGCTTCGTTGACGGATTCGCTCAAAACGCTCGCGGCGTCGCAGCACGAGGTCGCGCTGCAGCTCAAGGCGTTCCGATCGGACTTCGACGCGACGCACCTGACCAAAGCGATCATCGCCGCCTATGCGCTCCAAGATGAGGAGCACCGGCTGGCGTCGAGGATCGTGGCGTACCGGGGACTGGTGACGAGCGGCGAGGCGAAGGCGCAGCCGCCGGCTGAGGGCGAGACGCCGAACCTGCTCCCCGTGCCATAGGCCGCCGCGCGAAGTGGCGCATGTCGTACACCTGCCAGCCTGATGCGACCGGCACGCGGCGATAGCGCTGGAGGAAATGGTAGAGCGCGGCGTTCGCGCGCAGACGCGGGATCTCGATCGCCACGTAGTAGCACGCGCCTTTCGCGATCGCGCTTGTCTGGTCGTGGACGTTCCAAGAGAGCGGGTCTTCCTCCCAGCCTTTGCGTCCGATGGTGTAGAGCACCGACGGATCGAGATGGCCCATGACGATAAGACAGTCCGGATCGAGGACGCGGTCGAGCTCGGTCGCGGCGGCGTAGACGGGGCGGCTCCACGTGTAGTACCCGTGGATCTGGAGCATGTTCGAGTATGTGATGATGAAGATCGCCGTGCCGATCCCGATACACGCGACGACGTTCGTACGTGCCGAGGTAGCGGGCGCTCCGAGGCGCTCGATGACGTTGTCGACGGCGCCCGCCACGAGCAGCGCCGCGAACGGCAGCCAGGGGAGCAAGTAGTAGTCGACGCGCTCGACGTTGACGACGACGACCGTGTACGCGGCGAGGCCGGCGGCCCACGCGCCGAACAGCCACGCGCGAGCGCGCGATCTGTCGTCGCGCGGCAGCGCGAAGCCCGCGACCGCCGTGAGACCGAAAAGGGCCGGACCGAGGATCGTCGAGCCGAGCATGCGCAAGAGCGCGAACGCCCCTTGGAGTCCGGTCCACAGAGCCGACGGCTTCGTCAGCTCCGCGACGAGCTGCGGCAGGACGTGCTGGCTCGTGATCCCCTCGGCCCAGTGCCACTCGGCGATCGCGCTCTCGTGGTGGAAGTAGAGGTAGAACGGTGCGAGCGTGAGAGCCAAAAAGGCGTAGGGCTGCCAGCTGCCCAGCGCCTTTCGTCCGCGCATCGCGAGCAAAACCGCGACGATCGGCGCCAGCGCGAGCAGCGCCGGCGGTTTTGCGACCCACGCGAGCGCGCCGAATGCCGTCGCCAGCCAGAAGTCGGACCTCGTGTCGCTGCGCGACCAACGCCACCAGAACAGCAACGTCCCCGTGAGGAAGAAGACCATGTCCGAGTCGGGCGTGATGGTGCGTCCGTAGTAGACGGCGCCGGGCGCGATGGCGTAACAGAGGGCCGCGATGAGCCCAGCCCTGCGCCCGAACAGCTCCCTGCCGAAGAAGTAGAGCAGTACGATCGTGCCGAGGCTGAACGCGACGACGATGAGGCGCGCGAATATCTCGTGGACGCCGAAGGCGCGATACAGCTGCGCGGCCGCGAACGGCACGATCTGCAGCTCGAGCTCGACGTAGTTCGGCGGCGGCCCGTCATAGTCGGTCTGCGGCGAGAGCGGATCGTCTTGCAGCTGCGCGAAGTTGCGCGCGATCGCTGCTTCGTCGCCCTGGCGCCAGCCCGGATGATCGATGATCGGGTCGTGGATGCCGTACAGACGCAACGCGAACCCGAGCACGAGGATCGCGACGAGCGCCAGCCGCGTGCGCAGCGTCGAGGCTTGCGCCATCTACGCTTCGGCGTCGGGCTGGACGTGGTGCGTGTGCCTGAACGTCCAGTACTTGTTGACGAAGAAGTTGACGCCCATGCCGCCGACCGTGCCGCAGAGCCAGATGAGCGAGTTGCGCAGCGTGAACGGCGGCAGCCGGCCGTCCATGAACTTCGTGATGACGATGCCGAGCACGAGCGCCATCGCCGACACCGTCAAGAACTGCATGAGCTCCTTGCCCGCGTGCCCTTGGGACCGGAACGTCCAGTGCCTGTTCCACCAGTAGTTGTTGACGCCGCCGCAGATGAAGCCGATCGAGAACGCGAGCGTCAGATCGAGCTCGAAGTGCAACAGCGAGTGGAAGATGATGAAGCTGATGACCGCGCCGGACGCGCCGACGATGCCGAATTTGAAGAACTGCCGCACGCCGCGGCGCGCCGCGAGCCGCCTCGCGAAGCTCACGCGAGCCAATACCAGTCGGCGAAGAGCACCGTGAACAATCCGAGCACGGGCAAGCAGAACGATACGATCGCAGAGTTGACCGCCGGCCTGCGGCCCCACAGCGCGAGGAGCATGAACGCGGGGAAGACGACGAGCACGAAGCGCGGCATGCTCATGAGGCTCGCCGTCGACATCGGCATGAGGAGCGATGCGGCGAAATACCACGCGTACGAAGGCCTCAGCTGCCGGAACGCGACGACCATGAGGACGAGGAACGCGACCGTGAAGACGAGCTCGATGATGTGATTGGCGGTGATGCTGGTGAACGGCGTCGCCGCGATCGCTTGGATCGTGTTCGCGATGCTGATCCAGGGGGGCGCGAAATGGCGATCCCACTGCGCTTGGACCTTGGAAAACGCGAGCGGATCGCCCTGCAGCGCGTAGAGATACAACATATACGCGCCGATGCCGAGGGGCACGAGCGCGAGACCTGCCGCACCGCGCGCGAGCGTCGTTCCTCGGCGCTCGCGCCACGCGCGCCACACCTCGTACGCGAGCGGCAGTGCGGTGAGGATGCCTTCGACGCGCGTCATGCTCGCGAGCGCGCCGAACACGCCGCTTGTGATGAAGTTGCCCCTACGCGCGAAGTAGACCGATGCGACGGTCAGCATGAGGAACAGCGACTCCGTGTAGACCGCCGAGAAGAAGATCGCCGTCGGGAAGATCGCGACGTAGAAGATCGCGTGAAAGGCGACGCTGTTATCGCCGAATTCGAGCTTGACGAGCGCGTACAAGAACGCGAGCGCGCCGAGGAACGCGATGTTCGAGATGAGCAGGCCCGCGATCAGATGGTCGCCGATGAGATCGCCGACGACGTGGATGAGGAACGGATAGAGCGGGAAGAACGCGATGTCTTTGCCGTGGTAACCCTGCGTCGCGATGTCGAGATAGTGCTGCGCATCCCAGCGTCCCCAGACGTCGAGCAGAACGCCGTGCGCGGGACTGAAATGGTGCCCTTGCCGCTGCCCGATGACGATCGCGGCAAGCGGTGCGATGAGCATGAGCGGTACGCGCGTCGCGACGAAGACGACCGAGATCGAGCGCGCGATATCCGAGTAGCGAGCTGCGATCGCGAGCTTGACGGCCGCCATGACGAGCAGCGCTGCTGCGGCGATGGCCGGAGCCGACGACAGCGTCGGCGGCACTTGGAACAAGTAGAGCCAGAGGCTCAGCATCGGCAGGAAGCTGTACGAGTCGGCCTGCAGCAGCGTGCCCGTCTCGACGCCGAAATGTCGCGCTGCCCAGGTCGAATAGCCGAGCCACGCGCCATACGCGGCACCGACGCCGACGAGCAAGCAGAACGCGAGCAATGGGCTCGACGACGCATCCGAACCTTCGGCGTGGATCGAAAGCGCGTACCAGAGGAAGGCGCCGATCGAGACGCCGGCGAGTCCGGTGACCGCCGCTCCGACGCGCGCCTTTGGTGGGAGAAGAACACGAACGCGGCCGACGAGGCCGTTCGCAGACCCGTCGGGCCGCGGTTGCGACGATGCGGCCTGCACGACGTTCGGGCTTCGCCGTACCGCCGAACGGTCCTCGTCACGCGTGCGACGCGTAAAGGGCGCCATTTCTCATCGGTCAAAAGTGGCGGGACATGGTGGGTCTTCACGCGGCGATCGCAGCATCGTTGTTTTTCGCGACGGCGGCGCCGTCGCCGCAACCCGCAGCGCCCGCATCGGGAACGCTGAGCTCGATCGCGGCGAGCCCGGCGGGCGCCCTGTTGACGATCGCGACGTCGTCCGGCTCGGTCGTCGTGACCGTGCCGCCGACCGCGAAAGTCCGGCAGCGAGCGATCGGCGGCGATTGGGAACCGGCATCGCTGACGGACGTCAAGCTCGACGAACCTGTGCGCGTCGTGTCCGACGCCGCGGGTCGCATCGTCGAGGTCGACGCGGAATATGC
>JANWLL010000125.1 GCA_025450855.1 Vulcanimicrobiia bacterium | reverse complement strand
GGCGAGGATCCGGACGATTCCGACTTGGTCACATGCCACGGCATTGCGAACTTCGCCGGCTTTTGCGATCCGGCGGTCGATACGCTCGAGGCGAAAGCGTTGTCGACGTCCGATCAGGCGCAACGCACTTCACTATATGATGAAGTGCAACAGCGAATGGCGCGCGATCTCCCCTACCTCTTCTTGTACGCACCGACGTACGGCTTTGCGGTTCGCGACGCTGTGAGCGGAGTACAACCAACGCCGTTCTCGCCGACCTGGAACGCCGCCGACTGGATCAGGACGTCAACGTAATTCGCCTTGTAGCGTCGAGCTTTAGCTCCACCGGCGCGCCAACGCCGGGTAGCAGAGGTACCCCAACGACCACCGGGTAAGCCGCAAGCATGGCATCCGTCGGACAAGCGGGCTCTGTGAGTCCGCCTCGAGCCGTGCGCCGGAAGTGGCTACTTTTCGGGCTGTGCGCGTTGCTCGCGTTCGATGCCATCGGCGTCGGCGTAGGTGCGTTCGGACTCGGCGGGACGCCTTGGTACGGCTTCTATGATTCCGGATACGCCCCGGTCAAGCCGTACACAGAGGTGTTCGGGCAGATCCAGACCGGAGGCGCGACAGAGCGTGCTGGTATTCGCCAGGGCGACCTGATCGATTTTCGCGATCAACCGTTTGCCACGCGCGTCTTCCTGTTAGCACAGCCATCGCCGGTCGAACCGCTGACGATGGTCGTCATTCGGGGGAACAGGCGTATTTCTACGACGCTCTCGCCAAGCACGGTTTACGGCGTCGGATCAGCCCTCAAAATGTCGAGCGCGCTCCTGCCCATGATCACGTGTGTTTGGTGTTTGGGTTGCGTGCTGCTCATCGCGAAGCGAAAGTCGTGGTCGCTCGAAGGCGGCATTTTGGCGGTGGCGCTCACGTCCGTGGGTGTCGGGACGAATCCGGTTCCCGATTTTTCGATCCCGAATCCGATCGCCGACCTCGTCCTATGGACGGCCACGTGGATACTATGGTTCGGCTCCCTCGGACTTATCGTCGCGCTCTCGGCGCGGATCGGCACGCGGTCGGTCTGGCGGAGGACGCTTGAGTGGTTCTCATACGCCGCGCTAGCGGCCATCGTCATCGCGCTCATCATTGGCGACGTCGGGTTCGTGACGCTTCGTTCAGACCCGGCAGTATTCACGTGGAACAACCCGGTGATGTACGACGTGACGATCGCGTTGATGGTGCTTGTGATCGTCACTTTGACGTTCGCCGTCGCAAGCGCTCACAAACTCGAGCGACCACGAGCGGCTTGGCTGCTCTTGCCGATCCCCGTCGCGATCGCGGCGAGTATCATCGCCCAAACGCTGCAATTCATCGCTATCACGTGGTTCGAGAATATCGCCGCCTTCATCTTTTCGCAGGCCTTTCTGTTGCTCGGGGCCTTTGCGGTCACATACGCGCTCATCAACCGCCGCGTGCTCGACACAGGCTTTCTTCTCAGCCGAACGCTCGTCTTCGGCACCGTTTCGCTTATCGTCGTGGCGGCCTTCGTGCTCCTCGAGTGGCTCCTCGGTCTTACGTTCGGCGGAGCGAGCCACGCGACCGGGCTTATCGCGAATGCCGCGCTCGCGCTCGTGCTCGGCGTGTCGCTCAACTACATCCACCGGCGCGTCGACGCGTTCGTCGACGCGGTCTTCTTCCGAAAGCGCTACGACGACGAACGAGCGCTGCGAGAGTTCTCGCGCGAGGCGGCGTACGTCACGGAACGTGAAGTGCTGCTGGACCAAGCCGTTGACAAGATCCGCTCGCATACCGATGCGCGCAACGCCGCCTTGCTCGTGCGCGATAACCACGCGTTCAAAGCCGCGCGAGGCTTTGGCGACGTCGTCGCCATGATCGATGAGAACGACCCTGCGATCCTTGCCCTCAAGGTGCGGCATCGCGCGTTCGATCCGCATTCGTACTCTACACAGATGCGCGGCGACCTCGCCGTGCCGATGGTCGCACGAGGACAACTCGTCGGTGTGATCCTTTGCGGCGAACGAGCGAGCGGCGAGGCATACGCGCCGGATGAGATCGAGGCGCTTTCGGAATTCGCGCATGGTGTTGGGTCGGCGCTCGACGGGCTCCGGGATGGCTCGCGCGAAGCCGCCTCGTCCGTGCTGCTTGGCACCATCGACTCGAGGCTCGAGAATATCGAGAGATTGTTGACGGATCAATCGACTTAACGGGTGCGGCCGCGGCGGTCGAGCTAAAGCTCGACCGCTACATTCAATGATTGCGCTGGTAGGTGTCTTCGGATGGGTTCGTCAGGAGGCCGGCAGTGGTGAGCGCGTCGAGCAGTTGACGCGTCCGTTTCCGATCGTGCTTGTTCGGCATGCCCATCCAAAGCATCGCCAATTGCCCGACCGTCACGGGCCCGTCGACCGACATGACATTTTTGGCGACGAATTCGGGCGTGAAGCCGAGCGACTTCATCGTCGCCTCGACATCGGTGCCCGCGAGCGCGGACGTCAGCTCGTCGGCCGTCAACGCAGCACCTTGCGCTGCTGCGAGATGAAGACGAACTTCCCGTTCCGCACGGTCCAGAAGCTGACGACCGGTGTCGTCACGTCGCCTTGCGGGGTGAACGCGATGGAGCCGAGTGGCGTTTCCGGCGTCGTCGAGTGGGCGATCTCGTCGACGACCTGCTCGCGCGTCGGCGGCACACCGCCATTCGAGAGCATGAGCCTTCTGATCGACTCGACGACGACTTCCGCCGCCGCGTACGAATTCGCCGAGTACGTTCCGAGGAGTTGACCGGGGAAGCGCGCCGAGTAGTCCTTCAAGAACTGTGCCGCTTCGGGCAGCGCGTTGAGATTCGGCGAACCGTCCGAACAGTAGATGCCGTCGGCCGACTTGCCGGCCGCAAGCACAAAACCATCATCTTTGATTCCGTCGCCGCCCATGAACGCCGACGTCATCCCGAGCTGCAGCATCTGACGTCGCAGCTCACCGGCACCGCTCGCGACGACGCCGCCGAAATAGATGAGGTCGGGATGCCTGCCTGCGACGCGCGTCAGAAGCGGAGCGAAATCTTGCTGCTGCGCCGTCAAGTGCGAACGCTCGAGGATGGTTCCGCCGCGCCGTGCGAACGCCGCTGCGAAGACGTCCGCGATCCCGAGCCCGTACGATTCGTTGTCATCGATGACGTAGACGTGCCGCGCGCGGAGGACATCGTATGCATAGTCCGCGTCCGCGGATCCTTGCAGATCGTCGCGGAGCACGGTCCTGAAAAACGTCCGATAGGCCGGGTTGGTCCGGCGCAAAGCAGCGGCGCCGGATGCGTCATCGGTGAGGCCGACCGACGTCGTCGTCGGCGACACGAGCGCGATCTTCGCCGCGTTCGCGACCGGTATTTCAGCACGCGCGACGCTCGAATTCTGCGGGCCGACGATCGCGAGGACGCGCGGATCCTGGATCAAGGCCTGGACGTTTCGGGCGCCTTGCCCGTCGTTGTGGATGCCGTTCACCGTGTCGTCGAGCATCTGCGCCCGCAGGACGTACCCGCCGGGCAGTCCTCTTTTCGCTTCCTGCTCGATCGCGAGCAAAGCCCCGTCCTCGGTCGGAACGCCGGCGGTCGTATCGGCACCGCTCGTCGCGAAATCGCCGCCGATGATTATGACCTTGTCGTTGGAAGGTGTGCTAGAACCCCCACCCGACGACGTGCAACCCTCGGTTAGCGCGGTCACAAACGCGAGCAGCACTGCGATAAACGTCGCGCCGCCGAGACTCCGGCGAGTGCCGAAAGTCGGTGTCGCACCTGAAACAAACCGAGCCGCACACGATATAATTGATCGGAGGACGAAAATGATCATGACCACCCAAATGCTCTTGCTGGTGAGCCACCCGACCGTCATCGTTTCGAACGACCCGTCGAGCGGATTTGAAGGCTGGGGCGTCCGTATCGGCGCCTAACCAGGAAAGATCTCCCCGAGCACGCGACGTCGGAACGCAAAGGCGGATTCGAGGTCGCGGCGCACGAGGCTCCGCCCGATCTCGCCGAGCGGCGCCAACGGCAGCGCATACTCCACCCGATCCCGCACGAGCGTACCGCTCCCTTCCCTTTCGAATCGATGCGCGTGCTTCCACCACAGGTAGGGGCCGCGCACCTGAACGTCCGTGAAACCTTCCGCCGGCAGCCATTCCGTCGCGAGCGATCGCCAGCGGATCGGTACGCCGTGAGCTCGCAGCGAATAGTCGACGGTCGTGCCGAGCTTCATGGTCGACGATTCGCTGAGGATCCGCCATTTGAGTCCGGGCGGCGTCATGCGTTCGAGGTTGCGGGTTTCGCTGAAGAACGCAAAAACTTCTTCCGTCGGGGACTCGACGTGCTGATGGGATTCGAAGACGTGCAGGGCCGCTTTCTGCTCTGAACCGCGTCCTACCGCGTCGGCCATCGCCGCTTCGAGCGTCGGGTGGCGCCACGCGAACCCAAGGTCACTGGCGCGGCGCGGCATCAGCAACTGACCGCCGAGTATCGATCCAGCGAACTCGCCGAGCGCGAGGCGCATCGCAAACGCAGGCGCGACCGCGAACGACGGCCGCCCGAGGGCTCCCGCTAACGCCGCCATGACGCGTGCGTTCGAAGCGTAGTCCGGCGCGACGGCACCGATCCCACCGGCGATATCGGCGCGATCGAGCGCGAAGAGATACATCGCGACGAGGTCGTCGATGTGGATCCACGGCATCCACTGACGTCCACTGCCGATCGGTCCGCCGGCGCCGAGAGAAAAGATGGGGCGCAACTTCGACATCGCACCACCGTCGCCGAGGACGATTCCCGTGCGCAAACTGCACTGGCGGATGCCGAGCGCATCCGCCGCTCGTGTCTCGCGCTCCCAGTCGACGCAGACGCGAGCGAGAAAGTCATCGCCGGGGGCGCTTGTCTCATCGAGCACCTCGTCGCGGCGATCGCCGTAGTAGCCGGTCGCCGACGCCGCGACCAAAGCACACGGGCGCTTGTCGAGTTTTCCGAGGGCGGCTATGAGGTTGTGGGTGCCCTTGACGCGCGAATCGTAGATCGCGCGCTTCTTCTTCTCCGTCCAGCGGCCGTCGACGCTCTCGCCGGCGAGGTGGACGATCGCGTCGAGTCCTTCGATCGCGCTCGGATTAGCGTTCGCGTCGCCGACGTCGAACGGGCGCGTCTCTATGCCGGTCTGTACAGACTTGCCAGCTGAATTTTCAGCCGAGCGCGCGAAGGCGATCGGGATATCGCCTCGAGCGCGCAACGCCGCGACAATTGCGCGGCCGATGAAACCGGACGCTCCCGTGATGCCGACGCGCATTGAGCGATCACCCCCCAGCCTGGTGCTGTTCACCTCGCGGCGCGGAGCCGCCTGGGAATGCGCTTCGACCCGTCGAAAGGCCGCTGCGAGGTTTCCGACATGAAACAGATGACGATCTTTATCGCGGCCGCACTGGCCGTCATCGCCCTCTCGCTTGCGCCGTCAAGCGCGAAAACTACGTTCGCCTTGCAGAGCGACGCCTTCACCGACGGCGCCACGATCCCGCAGTTGTACTCGTGTGACGGGAAAAGCATTTCGCCGCAGCTCAGTTGGACGGGCGTGCCGGCTAAGACGCAATCCTTCGCGTTGACGGTATTCGATCCCGACGCACGACAAGGCGCCGGCTTTTGGCATTGGGTGCTGTACGACGTTTCGCCGGATGTCTCGTCGCTCGTCGCCGGAGTCGAACACGCCGGCATGGATGGCACGAATGGTCGCGGCAAGACCGGCTACACCGGCCCGTGTCCGCCGCCCGGCGATACGCCGCATCACTACATTTTCACGCTCTACGCGCTCGACTTCATGCCGAAAGGTGATTTCGACGGACCGCAGCTCGACGACGCGATCAAGGACCACGTGCTGGCAAAGGCTATCCTCGTCGGCCGCTTCGGTCGCTGAGGTCATCCACGTCGAATCAGCTTAGAGGTCGTGCCAGTCGTCCGTTCGCAGGACGACGTCGTAATACGCTGCCGCCTTCTCGATGTTCTTGAAGGCGACGTCGCGCTCGGCATCGGTGACGCCGCCGACTTGACCGAAGCGCGCGATCGCGCTGCGCACGTGGGCCGCGTCGGTCAATGGCTCGGAACGCTCCGCTGGAAATGCGAACGCGGACTCGGGAAGCTTCGATCGCGGTGTGTCCGCCGGACCGTCGAACGGTCGCCAGGTCGACTCGATCTGCATTTTCGGGCTCCTCCGCGTTGCGCATCACGCTCCATCCTCGAGGCGTAAAGCACGAGCACGGCCGGCTGCTTCGGACAGCCGGCCGTACTGCTTGGTGCGGGCTGCTCTTTACCTCGACGGCATCGAAGGCAATGGCGCCGGCGTCGAAGGCGCCATCGGCTGCGTCGATGTCGCTGCGGCCGCGGGGATATTGCCGCAAGCGACGTACGTCCCGATATTCGCTGCCGACTGGTGGACGTTGATCGCGAATCCGCCGGTCTGCAACGCGCTCAACGGCATGTTGAGCGTCGTCGCCGATTGGCCGCCGGCCACGGACGTCAGCCCGTACGTCGGCTTCGGATCGAGTTTCGCACAGGTGCCTTGATGGATGTGTGCCGGCTCGACCGCGTCCGCCGCGACGCCGTTGAGCGCGATGACGACGTTCGTCTTGTCACCGGCGCTCGTGAGCGTCGCGGAACCTGTTTGGTTCGAGCCGCCGATCGCTTGTAAGGGAATGACGACCGTGCCCGGAGCCGGCGCGGGAGCGGACGCGGCCATCGATTCGAGGCGCGGAGCCGCTGCGAGCGCGACCACGAATAGCACTATCGCAATGGTTGATCGCTTCATGGAGACCTCCAGGGTGTGGGGGTGCACAACCCATCTACCCCGATGCGGGGCGAGCTACAATCCTCGAGCCTGCGCCCGGTCGGCAGTAGGGGAGCGATACCAAAGGCAAACAACGCCGCCGTGTCATAGAACAGCCGCGACATGGACATTCAAGTGATCGGCGCCGGTTTCGGCCGGACCGGAACGCTCTCGCTGAAAACGGCTCTCGACCGAATAGGTTTCGGTCCGTGCTATCACATGGTCGAGGTCATCGAGAATCCCGCCCATGCCGTAGCGTGGTATAAGGCATGTCATGGCGGATCGGTCGACTACAGCGTCTTCGAGGGTTATCGATCGGTCGTCGACTGGCCCGCGGTCCACTACTGGCGCGAGCTCGTCGAACATTATCCGCAGGCCAAGGTCGTTCTCTCGGTCCGCGAGCCGGAAGGCTGGTACAAGAGCGTGAGTGAGACGATCTACGGCCGCATCACGACGCCTGTGCCCCCCGACGCACCCGAATGGCAGCGACAGCATCGCACGATGACGCAGAAGATCGTGCTCGAAGAGACGTTCGGCGGTCGCTTCCTGGACAAAAAACATGCGCTCGACGTCTTCGAACGCCACAACAACGAAGTGCGGAGAACGGTCGCGCCGTCTCGTCTGCTCGTCTATAGCGTGAAGGAAGGCTGGGAGCCGCTCTGCGACTTCCTCGGCGCTGCCGTACCGGACGAGCCGTTCCCGAGGGTCAACGATACCGCATCGTTCCTCGCTTGGCACGAGTCGGACAACTGGACCCGCGATACCGCCGGGAAGCAGCCGAGTTAACGCGCTTCCTTATATAGCGGCCTCGCGTTAGGATTTTGGAGCGGTCGACCTTTACGGTCGACCGCCGCGGCCCCCCACTTAAGTCACCTCAATGTCATCCCGAGCCATCCGGCTCGGCTGACGTTTTTGTGCCCGGCGCGACGGAGCGGCCATCTCCTGACGGAACATGCGTGCACTGATTCGCATCGACGGAGGTCAAGAACGAATGATGGCCATGGGAAGGCCGGTCCTAGCCGCGCTCATCGCGAGCGCTCTCGCCGCATGTTTCGTCGAGCCGACAGAGGCCGACCGAATCGGCGGATCGCCGACCGTCATCGATTGGAATCTGTCGACGACGCAGATAAAGGAGAGTTGCAAGTCGCAGCTCGGTGCTGCGCGCGCCCGGCTTGCCGCACTCTCGAAAGCACCTGGACCATACACGTTCGCCAACACGGTCCTGGCGTTCGAGAACGCCCTGTCGGATGTCGGCGACAACCTGACCGCACAGACCTTCCTGTCGCAAGTCGCGCCGGATAAGAGCGTACGCGACGTGTCGCTCCAATGCTCGACCGACCTGTCGGCGTTTTTCACCGACGTGACGTCGGATCCGGCGCTGTACGCGCACATGGTCGCGGCGAGCAAGACGATGGCGGGCGCCGACGTGCAGGACAGAGCCCTCGCGAAGTTGTGGATCGTGCAGTTCGAACAGTCGGGTTCGAATCTACCGCCCGCGAAGCGCACGGAGTTCGTGTCGTTGAGCAAGCAGCTCACCGACGCGCAAAACACGTTCGATCAGAACTTCGCCAACGACACGACGACGATCCAGGTCTCGAGCACCGACGCGGCCGGGCTGCCCGCCGACTTCTTGAGCAACCTGAAGACGGTTCCCGGGGGCGGTTACGTCGTCCCCGTCAACGACAGCACTGCGCAACTCTTCTTGACGAGCGACAAGAGCGCGGACGCGCGTCGTCGGTTCGTGCTCGCGTACGGCAACATCCAAGCCTCGACGAACGTTCCGATCCTCCAGCACGAGATCGAGCTGCGCGATCGCCTCGCCCATCTCATGGGGTTTCCAGACTGGGCCGCGTATCAGATGCGAACGCGAACCGTGCAAGACCCGTCGAAGATCGTGGCCTTCCTCCAGCAGCTCGACGCACATGTGCTTCCACTCGCGAAGAACGACGTCGCGAAGCTCAACGCGCTCAAAGCGAAGGAGACAGGCGATCCAGGGGCGGTCATCGAGCCGGGAGATTTCTCGTACTACCTCGGCGAGCTACAGCGTTCCGAGTACGCGCTCGACCAGAACGAAGTGCGCCAATACTTCCCGGCGCCTCAAACCGTCAAAGCGATCCTCAACTTCTACCAGCACATCCTCGGCGTGACGTTCGCGCCGATCACACCGGCGAACGCGTGGAGTCCGGACGTGACGGAATTCTCCGTCACCGACACGCAAAGCGGACGGCTCATCGGCTCTTTCTATCTCGACCTCTACCCGCGGCCGGGCAAGCCGGGCGGCGCGTTCAACGCGCCGATCATCGCGGTGCGCCGGATGAGCGACGGGCTCTACCGCCCGCCCGTGTCGGCGATGATCGTCAGTGACTGGCCCGCACCGTCCAAAGACAAGCCGGCGCTGCTCAGCCACGACGACGTCGTCACGTTCTTCCACGAGTTCGGCCACTGCATGGCGGCGGTGCTCGCGAACGTGAAGTACGAAAGTCTCAGCTCGTTCAACTCCGATTTCGTCGAAGCGCCGTCGCAGATGCTCGAGAACTTCGCATGGGATCGCTCGATCCTCCACTCGATAACGTCGAACGTCGACACGGGGGCGCCGATGCCCGATGCGCTCATCTCGAAGATCCTCGCGGCTCGTTGCCTCACCGACCGGCTGTGCAACGGCTACGCCGCGACCCGCCAGCTCATGCTGTCGATCATCGACCTCGACTACCACATGTCGGGGCCGAAGGTCGATACGGATGCCGTATGGGCGAAAGTGGCTCGCGAGGATACGCCGATCCCGATGACGCCCGGCGTCCATCCCGAGGCGCAATTCACACACTTGTCGGAGGGCTACGACGCCGGCTACTACGTCTATCTCTGGTCGCTCGTCTACGCCCAAGACATGTTCACGGCGTTCGAGCAAGGCGGCGTCGACAACCCGGAGGTCGGGATGCGATATCGCAAGACGATCCTCGAGCCCGCTCGCTCCTCCTCGCCCGACGACGAGGTGAAGCGATTTCTAGGACGTCCGATGAGCACCGACGCGTTCTATCGAGGCTTCGATGGCAACCGTTGATGCACGGGCCGGCGCCGGTCTACGCGCCGTCTGCGCACTCGCGATGGTGCTGCTCGCCGAAACGGCGGCGGTACCGACGAGCGCGCAACTCCATGCCGCGCACGCTTCGTCCCCTCCAACGATCGACGCGGCTTTGACGGATCCTCAGTGGAGCGGCGGCCATGTACCGGACGCCGTTTTCGAGGATCTGACGACGCGCAGGCCGGCAACGTTTTCCACGGACGTCTCAGTTCTCTACGACGAC
Organism: Vulcanimicrobiia bacterium; assembly: GCA_025450855.1. Classification (GTDB taxonomy): domain Bacteria; phylum Vulcanimicrobiota; class Vulcanimicrobiia; order Eremiobacterales; family Eremiobacteraceae; genus JANWLL01. The sequence goes on along the minus strand of JANWLL010000125.1, from coordinate 490 downwards.
CGCAACCTCTACGTCGCGTTCCATTGCGTACAGAGCGGCGCATCGATCATCGCGACCCAGACGACGAACGACGTCGGATTCGGCGACGACGATTTCGTCGGGGTCGGCATCGACACGAGCGGCGTCGGCAGCCAGGTGTATTTCTTCGAGACGACGCCGCGGGGCACGCGCTACGAGCAAGCGAGCGAATCGACGCGCTACAAGCCGAAATGGTCGTCGCGCGCGTTCATCGGAAACGGCGAATGGACGGCCGTCCTGACGATACCGTTCAACGCGATGCGCATCCACGGCGGCCAGCAGAACTGGCGCATCAACTTCGTCCGTAGCGTCGCCGCGACCGGCGACCACTTCAGCTGGGCATACACCGGCGTCATGCAGGACAACCCGATCCCGTTTTGGCCCGCTGCGTTTGACGCGCGCTACTGGCCGAGCGTCACGGGCCTCACCATCGTCTCCTCCTCGAGCGTCGTCAGGCCGAGGCCCCACGCCG
>JANWLL010000124.1 GCA_025450855.1 Vulcanimicrobiia bacterium | reverse complement strand
GAGACCGGAAATTCCCGCGCCTGCGATCGCGACGTCGTAGGGGACGAACGCGGGAGTCATGCCGCGTAGCTCACGCTGCGAGCGAGGCGACGGCGCGCTCGGCGAGATCCGCCAGACACCGGATGTATGACGGGTGACATTTCACCGCGCACGCGCGCTCGAATTCGGCGATGTGCACCGCTCGCGCGATCTCCCGATACTGGATGTCGATCTCGTTGAGCGTCTCGACGTGTTCCGTGACGAACGCGACCGGCACGACGCACACGGCACGTGTGCCCGATTTGCCCAGCTCTTCGAGCAGCGTATCGGTCGACGGGGCCAACCACTTCTGCGGCCCGAGCCGGCTCTGATACGAGAGATGCGATGGCCCAGGGTGCTTCAGCTTCGACAACGTTGCCGACATCGAGCGCTTGACGTGTTCGACGTACGGATCGCCGCGCTCGATGTAGCTCAGCGGCAAGCCGTGCGCCGAAAAGATGAGGTGTATGTCCGTTGGCGCCGCCTTGAACGAGCGGAGCGCTTTGCGCGTGACGTCGACGAGCGCATCGACGTACGACGGTTCGTCGCAATGCTCGTCGATGACGGCGAGCGCGGGCCGATAGGCCGTCGTCGCCAGCACCCGCCGCAGCTCGTTCACACTCGATCGCGTCGTTGCGAACGAGTACTGTGGATACAGCGGGAGCGCCGCAAGGTGCGTCACGCCATCGCGCTGGGCGTTCGACAATGCTTCAGCCGAATCCGGATGCCAGTTGCGCATCGCGACGTAGACCGGCCAAGACCGCCCGCGACGACGCAACTCGTCGCGCAGGGCATCGGCTTGCGCTTGCGTCTGAGCGCGTATCGGAGAACCGCCGCCGATCGATGCATAGAGCTTGCGCGACGTCGGAGCGCGCCACGTCGCGATGAGCTCGGCTAGCGGCCTAACGAGAAACGCCGGCGCGTTGTCCGCGAGCAGATCGCGGAAGAAATTGCCGAGAAACGGGCGGACATCGACCAGCGTCTCGGGTCCGCCGAGCTGGAGCAATACGACTCCCGCACGCGTCTCGCTCACACCGGAAGCCCCGAAAGCTTCGGCGCCTCGACGAACGCCCGAGCGCACTCGATCGGCGTCGGCGGCAAGATGCCATGCCCTAAGTTCAAGACATGACCGACGGGCCCGGCGGCATCCATCGCTTCGCGCGCCGCTGCGCTCACGACCAACGGCGACGAAAGTAGAATGCAGGGGTCGACGTTGCCCTGAACGGCGACACCCGGCCCCAATCGCTCGCGCGCGTTGCGCAGGTCGAGCCGCCAATCGACGCTGACGACGTCGGCGTTGCTCTGCGCTAAAAGATCGAGCTTGCCGGCACAGCCGTTGACGAAGATGATCGCGGGAACGCCCGCTTCGCGTATCGCGCCCACGACCTTCGTTTGGTACGGCAGCGCGAATTCTTCGTATGCCGCCGGCGACAGCTCGCCCGCCCAGGTGTCGAAAACCTGGACCGCCTGCGCGCCCGCGCGCACTTGCGCAACGGCGTACAGGGCGCAGAACTCGGCGAGCTTCGCGAGCAGCGCGTGCGCGACCGCGCTTTGCGTATAGAGCATCGTCTTGATCGTGGCGTACGAGCGCGATCCACCGCCTTCGACCAAGTACGATGCCAGGGTAAACGGTCCGCCGACGAAGCCGACGAGCGCGGCTCGGTCGCGCAACGCTTCGCGCGTGATGCGCAGCGCTTCCATCGTATACGATAGCGATGTCTCGGGATCGGTGACTCGCAGGCGTTCGGCTGCGGCCATCGATCGGACCGGCTCGTCGATGTGCGGTCCTCCGTCACCGAACGAGACCGGCGCGCCCATCGCTTCGACCGCCATCATGATGTCGGAGAATATGACGCACGCATCCATGCCGAAGCGCTCGATCGGCTGCAATGACACCTCGCTTGCGAGGTCCGGCGAACGGCACAGCGTGAGGAAGTCGACCCGCGAGCGGACGGCGCGATATTCGGGGAGATAACGACCGGCCTGGCGCATCATCCAGACCGGCGTCCGGTCGACCGGCATGCGCTTGCACGCCGCGAGAAACCGTTCCGGCGCGGTCATGCTCCGCACGCGACGACGCTCAACTGAGAACGGTGCGAGGGAAGGCTTCTTCGTTTTCCTTGATGCCGGCCGCATCGCGCAATATCGCAGCCAGGTCGGTCCGCTCCCATGGCAGATTGAGGTCCGGTCGTCCGAAGTGGCCGTACGTCGCGGTTTGCCGGTAGATCGGCCGGCGCAGGTCGAACGCCTCGATGATCGCGCCCGGGCGCAGATCGAAGTGCGCGTCGACGAGTTTCGCGATCTCCGATTCCTCGACGCGATTCGTGCCGAAGCACTCGATGAAGACGGAGACCGGCTTCGCGACGCCGATCGCATAAGCGACCTGGATCTCGCAGCGATCGGCGAGGCCGGCCGCGACGATGTTCTTCGCGACGTAGCGCGCGGCATAGGCAGCCGACCGGTCGACTTTCGTCGGATCCTTGCCCGAGAACGCACCGCCGCCGTGGCGAGCCATGCCGCCGTACGTGTCGGCGATGATCTTGCGACCGGTAAGACCGGCGTCGCCGAGCGGCCCGCCGATGACGAAACGGCCGGTCGGATTGACGTAGAACTTCGTCTGCTTGTCGATCGCGAGATCCGCCTCGACCGCCGGTTTGATGACGTGCTGGATGATATTGTCGCGGATCATGCCCGCGTCGTAGCCGTCCGCGTGCTGCGTCGAGACGACGATCGTGTCTGCACGCACCGGCTTGAAGCCGTCGTACTCGACCGTCACTTGTGCCTTGCCATCAGGGCGCAGGAAATCGACGATCTCGTTCTTGCGGACCGCGGCCAGCGTCTTCGTGATGCGGTGCGCGAGGACGATCGGCAACGGCATGAGTTCCTTCGATTCGCGGCACGCGAAGCCGAACATCATGCCCTGGTCGCCCGCGCCGAGCCTTTCCGCCTGGCTCTTCTGCCGCGAACCGGCATCGCGCCCTTCGAACGCCGAATCGACGCCTTGCGCGATGTCGGGCGACTGCTCGTCGATCGACACGGAAACGCCGCACGTCACCGCGTCGAAGCCGACGGCGGAATCGTTGTAGCCGATATCACGGATCACGTTGCGGACGATCTTCGGGATGTCGACGTAACACGTCGTCGAAACCTCGCCGGCGATGTGCACCTGGCCGGTGATGACGAACGTCTCGACCGCGGCGCGGCCGTTCGGATCTTGCTCGAGGATCGCGTCGAGGACCGCATCGGAGATCTGATCGGCGATCTTGTCCGGATGGCCTTCGGTGACGCTTTCGGATGTGAAAAGACGGCGGTATTTCATCCGTGCTCCTTCGGTCGAGGCGCTGCGGCTTCCCGCGCTACGTGCCTTCGTGCCAGGATGCGAGATACTTGCGTTGATCGGGTGTCAGCGCGTCGATCGAGACGCCGAGCGCGGCGAGTTTCAGCCGCGCGACTTCTTTGTCGATCTCTTCCGGCACGCCGATGACCGCAGGTGCGAGCGTGCCTCGGCGGAGGACGAGATACTCTGCGGCGAGCGCCTGATTCGCGAACGACATGTCCATGACGGCGGCCGGATGCCCTTCGGCAGCCGCGAGATTGATGAGTCGGCCTTCGCCGAGCAGACAGATCGTGCGCCCGTCGCCGATGTGATACTCATCGACGAACTCGCGCGGCTTCGATTTTTCGCCCTCCGCGAGCCGCTCGAGCGCCTCGATGTCGATCTCGACGTTGAAGTGGCCGCTGTTCGCGACGAGCGCACCGCTCTTCATCGACATGAAGTGCTCTTCACGCAGGACGCCCGTGTTGCCGGTGACCGTGATGAAGATGTCGCCGCGCGCCGCCGCCTGCTCCATCGGCATGACCGCGTAGCCCTCCATCGCAGCTTCGAGCGCCTTCGTCGGATCGATTTCGGTGACGACGACTTGCGCGCCCATGCCGCGCGCGCGCTGCGCGATGCCGCGGCCGCACCAGCCGAAACCGGCGATGACGATCGTCTTGCCCGCGAGCAGAACGTTCGTCGCGCGGACGATGCCGTCGAGGGTCGATTGGCCGGTGCCGTAGCGATTGTCGAAGAGGTGTTTCGTCAGCGCGTCGTTGACGGCGACGATCGGGTACTTGAGGACGCCTTCGCTCTCCATGCTGCGCAGCCGGATGACGCCGGTCGTCGTCTCTTCCGTGCCGCCGACGATGCCGTCGAGCTTTTCCGGAAACTTCGTAAGGATGGTCGTGACGAGATCGCAGCCGTCGTCCATCGTGAATTGCGGCGACGTCGCGACGACCGACTCGATGTGCGAGTAATAGCGCGCATGGTCTTCACCCTTGACCGCGAATACCTTGACGCCGTGGTCGGCGGAGAGCGTCGCTGCGACGTCGTCTTGCGTCGACAGCGGATTGCTCGCGCAGAGCGCGACGTCGGCGCCGCCTGCGGTGAGCGCGAGGACGAGGTTTGCTGTCTCCGTCGTCACGTGAAGGCACGCGCCGACGCGAAGCCCTTTGAAGGGCTTCTCCTTGCTGAAGCGATCGCGGATCGCCCCGAGCACGGGCATGCTTTGGGCCGCCCATGCGATGCGCTTGCGGCCGGCGGGAGCGAGCGCGGGATCTTTGATGTCGCGAGAAGCCGCGGACGAGCTCATCTGCGTCGTCGACAAGACGTGGTTCCTCCGGTGGGGGGAAGTGCGCCGACGCGGATCGCGGCAAGGTGATGTCGTCGACGAAAGGGAGGCGGAACAGGTTCGGGTCTTCCTTTGTGAATCCTGGGCTGCACGCGACAAGGACAGGTCCTCGCTCGACTCAAACAAGGGCGACACTTCGCCATTCTCCCAGAGGAGACGAACGTTGAACGTGTCGACCCTCGCGCTCGAGACGTATGCGCGCAAACTCGCGTCGGCGGACCCGACGCCGGGCGGCGGCAGCGCGTCTGCAGCAGTCGGTGCGTACGCCGCGGGTCTCGTCTGCATGGTCGCGTCGCTGACCGCCGAGTCGCCGAAACACGACGCCGCCGCGCTGCGTGCGAAGGAGATCGGAGATCGCGCACGCGGCCTGATGGAAGCGCTCTTGCGCAGCGTGGACGAGGACGTGACGGCCTTCGACGAAGTGTCTGCGGCGTACAAGCTCCCGAAGGCGAGCGATGCGGACAAGGCTGCGCGGAGCGCGGCGATCCAGCGCGCGCTTCTCGCCGCGACCGAGCCGCCGATGCGCATCATCGACGCCGCCCTCGAAACGTGCCGGCTCGCGGCCGAACTCGTCGACTTCGGCAATCGAAACGCGATCAGCGACGTCGGTTGTGCGGCGCTCTTCGCAGGCGCAGCAGTCCAGGGGGCGGCGCTTAACGTGGGGATCAACACCAAATCCCTGAAGGACCGAGTCGTGGCGGACGACTACGCGAAGCGTTCGCGTGAAGCGCTCGCGCAAGTCGACCTCTTGACCGAAGTCATCCTCGGCAAGGTCAACGCCGGCATCGCCGGGGCGTGACGTGGCGACGGCGCAGATGATCGACGGCCGCGCGATCGCGGCGGTCATTCGAGAAGACGTGGCCGCGCGCGCGCGCGCGCTGAAGGAACGCGGCGTCGTACCCAAGTGCATCGCGATCGTCTCGGACGGCGACGCGCCCGGACTTCTGTATGCGCAAACCGCACGTCACGGCGGTGCTCAGGTCGGCGTCGAGATCGAGATCGTGCCCATCGGCGCCGGTGCGGACACGAGCGGCGCGCTCGCGATCCTCGCGCGCGTCGTCGAAGAGCCCAGCGCCCACGGCGTCATCATCCAGCGGCCTCTGCCGGAGCGCATCGATGAAACGCGCGTCGTCGAAGCGATGGATCGGCGCAAAGACGTCGACTGCTGCCACCCCCAGACCTTCGGCCTGCTGGCGCTCGGCCGTCCGCTGTTCGCGCCCGCGACCGCCGTCGCCGTCATGGAGCTATTGAAGCGGCCTCCCGCACCCGCGCTGCGCGGTGCGCGCGTCACGGTCATCGGCCGCTCGCCGATCGTCGGCCGGCCTGTTTCTATGCTCTTGATCGCGGCGGACGCGACCGTCACGGTGTGCCATTCGAAGACCGCGGATCTCGCCGACGAATGTCGTCGCGCCGATGTCCTGGTCGTCGCGATCGGCAAACCGAATTTCGTGACGGCCGACATGGTGAAGCCCGGCGCCGTCGTCGTCGACGTCGGCACGAACGTCGTCAACGGAAGGCTCGTCGGCGACGTCGATGCGTCGGTGCGCGACGTGGCGGGCGCGGTGACGCCGGTTCCCGGAGGCGTCGGACCGGTGACGACCGCCGTTCTTCTCCGCAATATCGTCGACGCAGCCGAACGACAGACGAATTAACGACCGCGGCGGTCGAGCTGAAGCTCGACCGCTACATTTACGCTTTGCCGAAGTAGATGAGGACGCGGCGCTCGTCGCGGAAACCGACGAGGCCTTTGCGCTGCCGGCCGCGTTGAACCGCGTCGAGCGCGGAGACGACCGACTCTTCCTGGATGGACGTGTCGTCTTCGCCTTCTTCTGCCGGCGGATTGACGACGAGGCGCTCGCCGAAGGTCTGCGAGACAAGGCCGACGATCATCGCGATCTCATCCCGCCCGATGCTCTTCGCGTCGCGCTCGATCTCGACGAACGTCAGATCGTCGCCGGCGGAAAAACGGACCCCCACGGCGGCCTTGGCACCGCGCCCGAGCGAGCGGAGCGCTTGCGTGTGTTCGACGACGCTATGCTCGAAGCGTGAGCGTTCTCCGGCGTCGAGAACCGCTCGCACGATGAAGAAGAACGCGATCGCTGTCGATCGCGGCTTGATGATGACGCGCGAGAGTTCGGGGTGTCGGACGAGGAGCGAGACGATGAGGTTGACGGAGTCGTTCGTTTCTTCCGGGGCGCGTTTGGCGATCACGCGGTGAGCGTTCTAAGTCGGCGAAGCACGCCCTTTCAAGGGAATCCCCGACGCTGCTCCAAAGCCCACGAACCGTGACGCCGCGAACACGCGCGCCCATGGCGCCGCCGACGCCCGAGCAGGTCGAGTTCGTCGAGCGTGCGATGGAACGATACGGCCGGCAGACGTACAACTACGCCTATCGCCTGACAGGCAACGAGCCGGACGCGCGCGACCTCACGCAAGAAGCGTTCATCAGGGTCTTCCGGGCATGGGAATCGTTCCGCGAAGGGACGTCGTTCCTGTCGTGGATCTATCGGATCGTCACGAACCTCTACCGCGACGAGCTGCGCCGGCGTAAAGGCATCTTCACCCAGCCGCTCCCCGAGGATAACCAACCGCAGGAACGCGGTCCTGACGTCGAGTCGCACGATCCGATCGCAACGATGCACGAGCGCCAGCTCTCCGCTTCGATGGACCGAGCGCTCCGAACGCTCTCGCCGGACCAGCGAGCGGTCGTCGTCCTCGCGGACGTCGAAGAGTATTCGTATCAAGACATCGCCGACACCATCGGGTGCTCTATCGGTACGGTTCGTTCGCGGCTGCATCGCGCTCGCGCGCAGCTTCGTAAGGCCGTGCTTCGAGAGCAGGGTCAAGAGGGCGCCAGTGATGCGAAAACCGGACCGTAGCGCGGAACGGCGGCGCCGTACGAGACCTACGGCGCTCCTAGACGCACCTACAGGAAACGATGGGCTGCATCTCAGCGTTATTTCATCTGGAGTCGCCGAAACTAAGGACGTGAGACCGTGACCAACTGCAACGACTGCCGCCTGCTGCTCGTGGACTACGAGCGTGACGAGCTCGACCCCGCGCGCGACGCTGCGATGCATCAGCATCTGCAGTCGTGTTCGGCATGCCGCGAGCAGTGGGAAGCCGACATTGCGCTCGTCGAGTCGCTGCGTTCGTGGAGCACACCGCGCGAATTCCCCACCTCGATCCTCGCGAACGTCCGCCAGGCGATGCACGCCGAGCGGCCTCCGACGTTCATGGAGCGGCTGAGCGCAGCGTTACGCCCGGCCTACGCTGCGCCGGTCGCGGCAGCGCTGATCGCCGTCGTCATCTACTCCGGCTACCACCGGATGAACCAACCGCAGCCGACGCTGACCGGCATCGACTTCGTCCGCGAGCATCTCGCCCAAACGGCATCGCTGCCATCGAGCGATCGCGCGTGGTCCACCTACGTCCTGACCTCTGCGAACACCGCCAACACACCGGATGCGTCGCAGTCGAATCGGTAGCGCGATCGCCGTCGCGGCGGTCGCGTTCGCATCGATGGCGCTCGCGTTTGCGAGCGCTTCGGCGCGTTCTTCTGCAGCTGTCGCGGTGGTCATAGCGCCGGCTGCTACCCCGTCTCCCGCGTCGACCGCATCGCCGACCGCCGTCGATCTGTTGCGCGCGGCGTCACGTGCGGACGACAGCATCTCCTACACGGGAACGACGACGTCGGTCATCTACAACGAACACGGCGCCGACTCGACCGTCGTCCGCGTCGACCACCAGGCGCCGTCCAAGTGGCGCATGTGGTACGTCGCTCCGGCGGATGCGTACGGCCGGCTCATCGTCAGCGACGAGATGACGACGTATCAGTACGAACCGAAAACCGCGACCGTCTATAGCGAGGCGTGGGAGCAGGCGCCGGCGCTGACGCTCGATCTCGATACCGCCAAAGTGCTCAAGAACTATTCCGGAGATATCGGCCCGAGTGCCGACGTCGCCGGCCGCAAAGCGATCACCATCTCGCTCGTCTCGAAATATAGCGGCGTGCTCGCACAGCGCGTTTGGGTCGACGCGCAGACGAAGATCGTTCTCGAGCGCGAGACCTATGACGCGGATGGAACGATCTCGTCGAAGACGAGCTTCGACACGATCCGAATCGTCAACGATTTGCCGAAGGACCTCTTCGACTTGTCGGTGCCGGCGGGAATGCATGTCGAGCCGGGGACCGCGTACGGCAAGGCGGTAAAAGACCTCGGCGCGATCCGATCCGGCGTGCCATTCGCGATCATCAGTCCGCAGTACGTGCCGCAAGGCTTTTCCTTCGACCAAGCATCGCTCGGTACGCGGAGCGGCATTCAGACGGTGCAGTTGCTTTACACCGACGGCCTGCGCGACTTCTCGGTCTTCGAGAACGCCACCGATCGGCTGCCGGATCTTGTGAGCCCGCGGCAATTCGAAGTCGACGACACGACCGGCATCACCGACGAGATCGCCGGCGAGACGCTTTTGTCGTGGAACGCTAACGGGCTCAACATCACCCTCGTCGGCGACATGCCGGCGAAGCTGCTGGCCCGTATCGGCGCCTCCGTCCGGCCCTAACCAAAGCGATCGAACGTCCAAGAGCTTGTAGCGGTCGAGCTTTAGCTCGACCGCCGCGGCCTTTGCCAGCGACGCTGAGCTTGTAGCGGTCGAGCGTTAAAATCGACCACTCCATTTTTCGATGCCAAGGCTACAGCACGACAGACTCCTTTGTTTAGGTCGCGGCGGTCGAGCTAAAGCTCGACCGCTACATCTTACGACGCGAAGGCCAGGTCGCGGCGGTCGAGCTAAAGCTCGACCGCTACATCTTACGACGCGAAGGCCAGATCGCGGCGGTCGAGATGAATCTCGACCGCTCCCTATTTTTCTCCCTGTCTAGGCCAATATTCTGGTGACCATCGTGCGAAGGCGGGGATCGGCCGGCATCGTGGCGTCGGGGACGTGCACGTCGCCTGCGTGCTTGCCGAAGTCGTAGGCGACCTTCGTAGCGCTCTGGCGTAGATTGTCGAGCGAGTAGCCACCTTCGAGGATAAACGCGAGCGCGGCGCGGTGCTCTTCCGCAACGTTGCCGATAAGCGCGCATAACGCATCGACCGCGCGTGGAGCGACGGGAAGGCCCGCGATCGGATCGCCTGCGAGAAAATCAAAACCCGCCGAGACGAGGATCGCCTTCGGTTTCAGCTTGGCCGCGAGCGGCGGAAGCAGCGCCGCCCACACGGCGATGAAATCATCGGTCATCGTCGACAGCGGCAATGGGATGTCGACGACGAATCCGCCGTCGACCATCTGCGATTCGGAGAACGCGCCGGTTCCAGGATAGGCTGGAAACGCATGCGTCGAGATGAAGCCGATCGGCGCGCCGCCGTCGGTAAGCGCATGCTCGACCCACGCCTGCGTGCCGTTGCCGTGATGGTAGTCGAAGTCGACGATGAGCGTCGCGCCGAGCCGCTCGCGCGCCGCCTGTGCGGCCACCGCGATATTGTTGAAAACGCAAAAGCCCATGCCGCGTGCCGGCTCGGCGTGATGGCCGGGCGGGCGGACGATCGCGAGCGACGGCCGGCCCGATGCCGCCAGATCGAG
>JANWLL010000123.1 GCA_025450855.1 Vulcanimicrobiia bacterium | reverse complement strand
CTGACCGCCGGCGAGCCGCAGCCGGAAGCCGATGAGGTGCTACACGTGCAGACATTCGCGGTCGCGGACGTGCAACGGATGATCGAACGCGACGAGATACCGGATGCGAAGACGCAGATCGCCGTGGTCTGGGCGCTCGCCAAGCTCTAAACGTGAGATTCGTTTGACCGCGGCGGTCGAGATGAATCTCGACCGCTCCCCTTTGTTGAGAAGCGGTCGAGCCATCGCAACTAGTGGCGGACCATCGTGCCGTTCGAAAGCACGGTCGGTTTGTGCGTCGTGACGCTGCGTGTGAACGCGTGCGTCAGCATCGACGGTGCGGTTGCGAGACGTGCGCCTTGCGAGACGTACGGCGCGGCGACGATCCGATAGTCGAAGACGACGTTCGATCGTGCGCCGTGCTCGCGGACCGTAAAGCCGGCGGCGCTCTTCTGCGTCACGTACAAGCCGGGCGTGTCGCCTTGCGGTGTCAGGAAGACGAGATACGAGCGCGTCAGATCCATCGTGCCCGCAAAGCGCGCGTCGATGTGGACGTACGCCTGACCGGCCGACAGCTGCGCCTCGCCGACGTCTTCAACCGTCGCGACCGCCTGCATCGCACCGTACATGACGACGCGATTTCCACCCGACGTCTGCATCGCATCGTGCGGCGTGCCGTTCTGCGTGAGCGTTCCGGCGATGACCATGTTGCCGGCGTTGTCGAGGTCGAGCTTTTCGGTGCTCGCCGCGTACGCTCTGAAGAGCGGACCGCCGCCGAAGTTCGCGGCGGCCAGCGCCTCGGCCGTATGCCCTTGCGCTTCTGCGACGACGCCTTCGCCGATGTCCGAGTTGAACAGACCGCCGGGCGGTGCGGCCGGGAACTCGGTGGTGATGCCCGACGAGAACGTCAGGCCAAGGAAAGCGGCGTTGAGGAACCTGCCGCGCTCGAACTGATCGGCTTGAACGCCGATGCCCGTGCCGGAGAAGCCAAGGACGCCGAACGCCTGCGACGAGGTACCCACGTCTTCACCGAAGACGCCGGCCGACGCGATTCCCGAGACGTTGCTCTGCGTCGTGCCGAAGAGTCCGTCGCCGCCGTTCGCGTTCGCGACCATCGCGGTTCCCGGACCGGCCTTGCCCCACACGCCGATGCCGGTCGACGTCTCTCCGAGCACGCCCGCATTGTTGAACGGCGTGCCGCTCGGATTCGGCGTCGCGAGATCGCTGCCCTGAACGCCGAAGAAGCTCGACGTCGTTTTAAACGCTGTCGTCTGACCGACGATGCCGGAGTTCTGCGTGCCGATGCCCTTGTACGCCAATCCGGTACCGGCGTTCGTGCGGAGCGCGCATTCGGTGGAGTTGTTGCACATTATCGCGAGATCACCGCCGGGCGCTTTGCCGGCGACCGCCGGGCTCAACGCGATCGCACCCGCAGCGGCGAGCACGCCGCATGCGATGCCGATAGTCCAACGCGAAAATACCCGCTTGGGAGCAGTACTCATCGGAAATATCCCCCTCAAGAAAGCGAAATAAGGGCGCGCAGATTCGGCGCGGTGCGGAGGGCCCCCCTTGGGTCAATCGGCGTGGTGCCGAGCTGCGCTCGGCCTACTACATCTGCGTGGTGCAGGCGTCAGCGGTTGGCTGCTCTCACGCGCTTGTCGCACGAATCGCAGAAGTACGTCAGCTTGCCGTCCGTGTCATGGACGGAGTGGCTGAAATACATCGCGCAGCGCGTGTTGTAGCAGTGCTTGAGGCCGAATGCGTGCCCGAGCGCGTGCACGCATTCCTTGAGCGTGCGGTTGAAGAGCGAGCCGTCATCCGGCGGCTCGTTGTTGTGCTCGGGGCGAAGCCGGAAGGTGGACACGACCGCGACTCGATCCGATTCGCTCGCATCGCCGAAGATATAGTTGTGCGCCGCTTTGTAGAGGTCGCCGGCCATGACACCTAGCAGCAGACCGTCTTGCCGTGGAAACGCCGCGAGCATGCGATTGAAGACGGTGTTGAGGAAGAACTGACCGCGCGTCGCGTTCGCCTGGGTAAGGGAGAGGGTGAGCGGCTTTTCGACTGCGAACTTGTGGAAAAATCTCTCCTCCAGGCATGGGGCGAGCCGTTCGCAGAAATCGGTGCCGACGCCGTTCATGGGGACGAGACTTATTTTTTCCACCGTGAGGTTCCGATTCTCCACGCGCTCCGCTCCAGTCCTCCGGTGTGAGCGAGCGCGCATCCGGGAGCATTAACGTATGATCATCGGGATCGGCGTCGACGTCGCGGAAGTGCATCGCTACGAATTCGATGACCTCAAGCTCGAACGATTCGCGCGCAAGGTCTTCACCGAAGCCGAGGTCGCGCACGCGAAGCGCTATCGCTATCCCGCGGAGCGCCTCGCCGGCGCGTATGCCGCGAAGGAGGCGACGCGAAAAGCGTTCGGCCATGCGATCCCGTGGCGACATGTCGGCGTCCGCCATCAGCGCAGCGGTCGACCGTTCATCGAGTTGACGGGCAAAGCGGAGCAGCTGTTGAGCGCGCGGGGCGTGCGCCGGATGCATCTGACGATCACCCACAGCCGGAGCGATGCCATCGCGATCGTCATCTTGGAGGCGGATGATCCTGCCGGCGGCGTCATGTCATCGCCGCTGACGAGAGCAGACGAGGCGGCCGCCCGATGAATGCGCTGACGGCCTCGGAAATGCGCCAGGCCGATCTCCGGACCGTCGAGGATGTGGGCATCCCGCCGCTGCTGCTCATGGAGTCGGCCGGACGGGCGGTCGCCGATCTCGCGCGCGATTTCCTTGACGACCTCGACGGCGACCCGATCCGCGTCGCGATCGTCGCCGGACCCGGCAACAATGGCGCCGATGCCCTGGTCGCCGCGCGCTATCTCATGCAGGTCGGATTCGAGCCGGACATCTACATGGCGGCCAAGGCCGAGGACTGCAACGAACTGTGCCGAGCGCAGCTCGACATCATGGAAGGCCTTGGCGCGTCGATATCGTTCCTGCGCGAGCAATCGCCGGAGTTCTTCCGCTCGGGTCTGCGCGCCGCCGCGCTCATCATAGACGGATTGCTCGGTACCGGTTCCTCAGGGCCGCTCCGCGATCAATTCCGCACGTGGGTGAACGAGATCAACATCGCGGATCGCGACGTCATCGCGGTCGACGTCCCGACCGGCATCGATCCGAGCACGGGCATGGTCGCTGGTCCGGCGGTCACCGCGACGGCGACGGTCACGATGGCTGCGCCGAAAGTCGGCATGCTTTTGTATCCGGCCGCGTCGTACGTCGGCGAGCTCTGGGTCGCGCATATCGGCATCCCGCCGTCCATCCTCGCGGAAGTCGGCGCGCGCTATCACGTGATGACGAAGCAGCAGTTCTTCTACTGGCTGCCGCACCGCAGCCCTCAGGCGAACAAGCGGACCGCGGGCGACATCGTCATCATCGGCGGCAGCCGGCAGTATGTCGGCGCTCCGGTGCTTTGCGCCGTCGCCGCACAGCGGACGGGCGCCGGGTACGTCACCGTCGCGTGTCCGCACGACGCGTCGTCGGCGATCAGCCATCATCTCGTCGAGCAGGTCGTCACGCCGTGGCCTGACGGCGATGCGCCGGCTATCGTCGACTTCTTGCTCGAGCTGACGCGCCATTCGGGCGCCGTCGTCATCGGACCGGGACTCGGTCGCGAGGAGAAGTCGCAGGCGATCGTCCGCGGTTTCGTCAGGGAGACGGCGCGACCGCTCGTCGTCGACGCCGACGCGCTCTTCGCGCTGGCGGGTCATACGGACGTCGTTTCGGGCAAGAAGGCGGTGCTGACGCCGCACGACGGCGAGTTCGCGCGACTGCTCGGCGAAAAGGCGGATACCGCGATATCGAATCGCATCAAGGCCGCCGACGATTTCGCGTCATCGCTCGACGCGACGCTGCTCCTCAAAGGTCCGCGATCGATCGTCGCGACCAAGGAAGCGACGTACGTCAACCTCACCGGCAACGAGCTGCTCGCGACCGCCGGATCCGGCGACGTCCTCTCCGGCATGATCGGCGCGATGCTCGGCGCCGGCTGTTCGTCGCGACAAGCCGCCGCTATCGCCGCGTACTGGCACGGCATCACCGCGGCGTACCTGCACGATCAGAAAAAGCACTCGATCGCCGCAGGCGACATCTCGGCCGCGCTTCAGGAAGCGCTTCACTGGCACGACGAGCAGGAAGAGGAAGACGACGGCTACCTGACCCGCGTCGTGTGAAGTTCCCGTAGCGGTCGAGCTTTAGCTCGACCGCCGCGGTCTTGCAATTGTTGGATCGTCTCCGGTCGAGCTAAAGCTCGACCGCTACTTTTTCTCAAGCAAGCGCTCGAGGACGACCGCGACGCCGTCGTCGTCGTTTGAGAGCGTCACCTCGTTCGCGACGTCGCGGGTCACTTGCGCACCGTTCGCCATCGCGACGCCCCAGCCGGCCCACCCGACCATGCCCGCGTCGAGCGCACCATCGCCGATCGCCATGACGTCTTCGCGCGCGATGCCGAGGTCGGCGGCGAACCGCTCGAGCGCGAAATGCTTCGACATGCCTTTGTGCATGAAGGTCAGCTCGAAGACGTCGTCGATCATGTCGTCGACTTCTTCGAGATCCAGATGACGTAGATCAAGCCGAGCTTGCTCGAAGCGGTTATCGCCGAAGTAGCGCACCATGAGCGTAGGATGCTCGAACGCCTTGCGCAGATCCGGCGTCGTGAGCCACTGATGCTTCTCCCAGCCGCCGCCATACTTGCGCACGATGTCGGCTGTTGCGACGTAGTGCTCGCCGATGTACAAACAGATATCGTAGCCGTGGTCGAGCCCGTAGTCGACCGCCTCCCGGGCGGCGTCGCGATCGAGCGGGAATTCCTCGAGCACCGAGTCGTCGCTCGCGTCTTTCACGAGCGCCCCGTTGACGCAGATGAGCGGCACATGCAGCCCGAGCTCGGCGGCGTGCGGCTTCGCCGACCGATAGGCCCGATACGTGACGATGACGACCCGCATGCCGCGCTCGCGCACCGAGTTGATGGCCGCTTTCGTGCGATGCGAGATCTTGCCCATCGAGTTGAGCACGGTGCCGTCGAGATCGATCGCGATGAGTTTCGGAACGTTCATGCGAGCAGCGCGCGCAGCTTGTCTTCGTCGATGACGGTCACGCTGAGCGACTCCGCTTTCGACAGCTTGCTGCCGGCCGACTCGCCGGCGACGACGTAGTCGGTCTTCTTGCTCACCGACCCCGACACTTTACCTCCGGCCGCGACGATCATCGCGCTCGCATCTTCGCGCGTGAGACCCGCCAGCGTTCCGGTGAGGACGAACGTCTTGCCCGCGACCTTGCCGCTCGTCTTCGCGCGCCGCGAAACCGGCGCGCCGCGCATCGTGACGCCGGCTTTGCGTAGTTTCTCGATGACCCGCCGGTTCTGCGGCTGGTGGAAGTACGTCGCGATGCTGTCGGCGAGCACGGGACCGACCTGTTCGACGGTCTGCAGCCGATCCGCGTCCGCTTCCTCGAGCGAATCGATATCGCCGAATTCGTCGGCCAAAAGCTGCGCCGTCTGCGCTCCGACGAAGCGGATGCCGATCGCGTAGAGCAAACACCAGAACGGCCGCTTTTTGCTCTTCTCGATGTTGTCGAGCAGATTGGACGCCATCTTCTCGCCCATACGCGGCAGTTTCAGCAGCCGCTCTTCATCGAGCGCATAGACGTCGGCGACGTCGTGGACGTAGCCCGCGTCGACGACCGCCTCGCAGAGCTTGTCGCCCAGGCCTTCGATGTCCATGGCGCCGCGCGAGGCGAAGTGGCGCAAGCCTTCCTTTATCTGTGCGGGGCACGCCGCGTTCGTGCAGTACGCCATCGCTTCGCCTTCTGCGCGATGGATCGCCGAGCCGCACACGGGGCAGCGCTCGGGCATGTGCCATTCGCGCAGGCGCTTGCCTTCTCGCTCGGTGACGACCGGTCCGACGATCTCGGGGATGACCTCGCCCGCGCGGCGCACGATGACGACGTCGCCCGGGCGGATGTCCTTTTGGTGGATGTAGTCCTCGTTATGGAGCGTCGCCGTGGTCACGGTCACGCCGCCGACGTGGACCGGGTCGAGCACGGCGTACGGATTGACGCTGCCGGTGCGGCCGACGTTCACCTCGATCGAGAGAAGCTTCGTCCGCGCTTCCTCCGGCGGATACTTGAATGCGATCGCCCAGCGCGGGTCCTTGCCGACGAACCCGAGCGTTCGCTGGTGTTCGAGCGAGTCGATCTTCACGACGATCCCGTCGATGCCGAAATCGAGCGATGCGCGCTCGTGTTCCCACTTCTCGCAATACGCGACGAGCTCGTCGAAGTCGTCGAAACGTTTGCGGCGCGTGCTGACAGGCAGACCGAAATCGTGCAGCTCGTCGAGCAGCTCGGCTTGCGTCTTCGCGCGCAGCGGCGGCTCGCAATCGCCGATCGCGTATGCGTAGAACCTCAGCGGCCGGGTCGCCGTTATGCGCGGATCGAGCTGTCGGATCGCGCCGGCGGCCGCGTTGCGGGGGTTGACGAACGCCGGTTCACCGGCGGCTGCTCGCTTCTCATTCATCGCATCGAAGTCGGTTCGGCGCATATACACCTCGCCGCGCACCTCGAGCACGCGCGGCGATTTGCCGGTGAGCCGAAGCGGGATCGAGCGGATCGTCCGCAAGTTAGACGAGACGTTCTCGCCGACGGAGCCGTCGCCGCGCGTCGCGCCCGAGACGAACGTGCCGCCTTCGTAGCGCAGCGAGATCGCGAGGCCGTCGATCTTGAGCTCGGCGACGTACGCGATGCGCTCGCCCTTCAAAAGCTTGAGAACGCGTTCGTTCCACGTCCGCAGCTCGTCCGCGCCGAACGCGTTGCCGAGCGAGAGCATCGGGATGTTGTGCTTGTACGGCGCGAAGGCGGATGACGGCGCTGCGCCGACGCGAGTCGTCGGACTATCCAGTGTCTGCAGCTCGGGGTGCTTCGTTTCGAGTGCCTGCAGCTCTCGAAGCAAGCGGTCGTACTCCGCGTCATCGACCGAGGGCGCATCGAGGATGTAATACTCGTGGGAGTAGCGGTGCAGCAGGTCGCGCAGCCGAGCGGCACGCTTCGCGTCAGCGGTCTGGGCGGTCATCGCGAATCGGATTCTATGGCGCGCGGTCGGGGTCCGTCAGGTGAGACCTCGGCGGTCGAGATGAATCTCGACCGCTCCCCAAAATAGCGGCGGACGCGCCTATGCCGTCGGCGTCTTGCGGATCAGATAGTTGATGAGGTCGGACGTGATCTCGCTGACGCGGACGAACGACACACCCGTGCCGCGTGCGTCGTTGCGGATCACCGTGCCGTAGACGTAGATCGGCTCTTTCTCACCGGCCAGATCGAGGTCGATCGTGAGCAAGTCGTTTTGCGACAGCGGCATCTCCGTCTCGATGAGCATCCCGCCCGCGCTGATGTTGACGATCTTCGCATCGAAACGCTTGTCTTCTTGACCCTTATGCAAATGGACGGGCATCGACTGCGCGACGCGATCGTGCGCGCGGCGTTCGGCACCGGGATGGGTAGAACGGGAATCAGCACCGCTGCTCATGGCGGCGGTCTGTTTCCCGAACGAAGCCCTGGAAACCTAGGTGTTGTTGTAGAGCTTGACGTCGCCGACGTGGTTCGCCCAGTACCACGTGCGCGAAACGCCCCAGGCGACGGTGTTCCACACCGCCAGCTCGAGTTTGCGGCCGGCGGGGAAGAACGCGACGACGACGAGGAACGCGATCACATATGCGGTGACGCCGAGCGAGTTCCAGAATTTCGTGCTGCGCGTCGCGTGCGCTTGCTGCCGCAGCGGCGCGGGTTCGAAGTACGTGCGCTCGGTCGTCGATACGCCGACGTCCATGCGGCCGAGGTCGCCGCGTTGATAGACGGGTTGGACGGCGAGCTGATCGGTCGCGAAATTGCGGCCGCTCGGCGGCGGGAGCGTAGCTGCCGCGGG
>JANWLL010000122.1 GCA_025450855.1 Vulcanimicrobiia bacterium | reverse complement strand
CGCTCGCGTCGTCGCATGCTGAGACGCGGATCCGATCGCCGTTGCACGTCGCGCCGCTGCCGCGCTCCGCGGCGAACAGCTCATCTGCCATCGGGTCGAAGACGCAGCCGAGTTCGACGACGCCGGCGCGCTCGAACGCGATCGACACGCAAAAGCAGCGATAGCCATGCGCGTAGTTCGTCGTGCCGTCGAGCGGATCTACTATCCAGCGGCCGCGGCTCGGATCGCCGCTCGCGCCCGTCTCTTCGCCGAGAAAGGCCTCGCCGTGAAACGCATCCGAGAGCATCGAGCGGATGAGCGTCTCGCTTTTCGTATCTGCTTCGGTGACGAGATTCGTCCGGACGTCCTTCGAACTGACGTGCATCTCGGTCCCGAGCATGCGGCGGAGCAGCGCGCCCGCCTCGCGCGCGGCGCGAGATGCGACGTCCATACGACGGTCCACGTCCGCCACTTGGCGCGGCGGCATGATTGTTCATTCAGCGGCTGGAAAGACGCACGATCATGCTCGAAACCCGATCGCAGATCCCTGACTACGAGCTTCCTGGTCCGGCCGGCGCCGAAGTCGTCAAGCGCGAGACCGCGCTCATGACGACCGGCACGAAGACCGCACCGATCGCCGTGAAAACCGCGAAGGGCCTGTTGCTCGAGGACGTCGACGGCAACGTCTTCCTCGATTTCACGAGCGGCATGGTCGCCGCCGTCGGACACTCGCACCCGAAAGTCGCGCAGGCGATCGCGGATCAGGCACAGCGCTGGCTCTTCATCAACAGCCCCGACTTCTATTCGCCGCTCGCGGCTGAAGTCGCCGAGCGTCTCGCGCGTCTGGTACCAGGCACGGCCGGCAAGAAGGTCTTCCTCTGCAACAGCGGCGCCGAGGCGAACGAGGCCGCGATCAAAGCGACGCGCTGGAACAATCCGACGCGCAAGCGCCTCATCGCCTACATCGGCGCGTTTCACGGGCGGACGATGGGAGCGAACTCGCTCACCGCGAGCAAGATCGCGCAGCGCGCGCGCTTCACGCCGAACATGCCGGATGTCCATCACCTGCCATTCGCGACGTGCTATCGCTGTCCGTACAAGATGTCGTATCCGAGCTGCGACATCTGGTGCGCGCGCATACTCGAAGAGCTCTACTTCAAGCAGCTCATCCCGCCGGACGAAGTGTCCGCGATCTTCGTCGAGCCTATCCAAGGCGAAGGCGGCTACATCGTGCCGCCTCCGGAGTTCGTGCAGATCGTCCGCGACATCGCGAACCGCTACGGCATCCCGTACGTCGACGACGAAGTGCAAGCCGGCATGGGCAAGAGCGGCAAGATGCTCGCGATCGAGCACCATGGCGTCACAGCCAACTGCACGTCGATCGGCAAGGCCCTCGGCTCCGGCGTCGCGGTGGCGGCGCAAGTGCTCGACGCGAACCTCGATTTCGGCGTCCAAGGCGCGCATTCGAACACGTTCGGCGGCAACGGCATCGCGCTCGCGGCCGCGAAGGCGACCCTCGATGTCTTCGAGGAGGAGCACCTCGTCGAACGCGCAGCCGACCTCGGCGCATATCTCTTCGATCGCCTCCTCGAACTTCAGAAGAGCTTCCCCGCGATCGGCGACGTTCGGGGCAAGGGCCTCATGCTCGCGATCGATTTCGTCCTCGATCGGAAGTCTCGGACCCCCGATCCGGCCTTCCGCGATCGCGTCCTCGAGGGCTGCTTCAGGCACGGGCTCATGCTGCTGCCGTGCGGCTTCTCCGCTATACGCTTCACGCCGGCGCTCGTCGTCGAGCGCGACCAGATCGATCACGCCATCGCGGTCCTCGATAAGGCGATCCGCGAGGCTTGACCGCGGCGGTCGAGATGAATCTCGACCGCTCCCAATCGCAGGGTTGCCCTCGCGCTGGTTTATTAAGTACAATGGCGCCAGAGGAGGGCGTGCGCGTTGGAACCCGTCGAAGCGTTCGTCAGCGAGCTATGCGGACGACCGGTCGAACTGTCGGCCGGCGGCACTCGCACGCGCATCGGGCGGGTCGAAGACATCGCGGTCGACACGGCGGAGGCCTATCCTCCGGTCGTCGGCGTGTACGTGAGATCGCGTGGCAAGGTGCGGTATGCGCCGGCCTCGGAGATCACCTTGATGGACGGCCGGATGACCGTCCTGACGGCGGAGCCGAAGGACCCGGCCGATTCGGCGATCTCCGCGAACGAACTGCTTCTCAACAAGGAACTGCTCGACAAGCAGATCGTCGACGTCGACGGCCGTAAGGTCGTCCGCGTCAACGACGCGCGCCTCGCGACGACCGGCGAAACGCTGCGCCTCATCGCCGTCGATATCGGCATCTCGGGACTCTTGCGCCGCCTCGGGCTGCGCGGTCTCGGCCAAGCCTGGCTCCGGCGCGTGACGAAACCGGGTCTCCGACCCGCGCTCATCTCGTGGGATGCGGTGCAGCCGCTCCATCGGGATGCGGCCGGCGACGCGATCCGCCTCCAGGTCCCGCGCGAACTCATCAACCGCATCCACCCGTCCGACCTCGCGTCGATCATCGAGGAGCTCAACGCTTCAGACCAGGCGTCGCTCGTCGGCTCGCTCGATGAAGAGACGGCCGCCGACGCGTTCGAGCAGCTCGACTCCGACACGCAGCTTTCGATCCTCGAGGATCTCTCGCCCGATCGCGCCGCCGACATCATCGAGAACATGTCGCCGGATGACGCGGCCGACATCCTCGGCGAGGTCGAGCCCGAGAAGCAAGAGCAGATCCTGCGCCTCATGGAGCCCGAAGAGGCGAAAGACGTGCGCGAGCTGCTCACGCACGACGAAGAGACCGCCGGCGGCCTCATGACGACGGAATACCTCTCGATCCCGCCGGGCCTCACCGTAGCGCAGACCTTCGATCACATCCGCCTGGCCGCGGAAGACGCCGAACTCATCTATTACTTATACGTGCTCGAGCCGGACGAGAAGATCGTCGGCGTCGTGGCGCTCAAAGATCTCATCACGGCGCGGCTCGACGCACCGGTCGACGCGATCGCGGTCGACGACGTCGTCCACGTGCCGCTCGAGGCGAGCAAGGAAGAGGTCGCGACGACGATCGCACGCTACGACTTCCTCGCCGTACCGGTCGTCGACGAGCACGGCCGCATGCACGGCATCGTCACGGTCGACGACGTCATCGACGTCCTGCTCCCCGAGAAGCTCCGGCGCATGCTCAGCCGCGTCGGCAAGTCGCGATCGAAGTCGCAGAAGGCGCCCCGGTAGGTCTTGGAAGCCGTCGAGACGGTCGACACCGCGCGCCAGTCCAAGCGTCCGAATCTCCTCCGGACGCTCTTGATGTTCTTATCCATCGTCGGACCGGGGATGATCACCGCGAACATCGACAACGATGCCGGCGGCATCGCGACGTATTCGCTCGCCGGCGCCAACTTCGGCTTCGAGTTCTTGTGGCTCATCGTCGTCATCACCGTCGCGCTCATCGTCATCCAGGAGATGTGCATCAGGCTCGGCGTCGTGACGGGCAAGGGTCTCGCCGATCTTATCCGCGAGCGCTTCGGCGTACGTATCACGCTCGTCGTCATGCTGCTGCTCTACCTGACGAATCAATTCACGACCGTCGCCGAGTTCGCCGGCATCGCGGCGAGCGCGGACGTGCTCCACCTCAGCCGCCTCGCGACGGTCGCCGTCGCCGCCGTCATCGTCTCGCTGCTCGTCTTGCGCGCCAACTATAAGGTGGTCGAGAAGGTCTTCCTCGCCGCGTGTCTGGTCTATCTGACGTACATCGTGTCCGGGTTGCTCGCGAAACCCGACTGGCCCGTTGTCTGGCGTGCGACTATCGCTCCCCACGTTTCGCTATCGGCCGCGTACCTCGCGATGTTCATCGGCGTCATCGGCACGACGATCGCGCCGTGGATGCAGTTCTACATCCAATCCTCGGTCGTCGAAAAGGGCGTCAAGCCGAGGGAGTTGCGCTACTCGCAGGTCGACGTCGTCCTCGGCTCGTTCGTCACCGATATCGTCGCCTTCTTCATCATCGTCGCGTGCGGCGCGACGCTCTTCGTCCATCACGTCGTCGTGAGCGATGCCGGCCAAGCCGCCGCAGCGCTCGAACCGCTCGCAGGCCGCTATGCGACGCTGCTCTTCGCGATCGGCCTGCTCAACGCGTCGCTCTTCGCCGCATCGGTGCTGCCGCTGTCGACGGCTTACACCGTCTGCGAAGCATTCGGATTCGAGTCCGGCGTCGACAAGCGGTTCGCGGAAGCGCCGATCTTCTTCACGCTCTACCTCGTCATCATCGTGCTCGGCGCGCTTCCCGTCCTCGTGCCGCACGCGCCGCTTCTCACGATGATCTTCTGGTCGCAGGTCATCTCGGGCATGCTCTTGCCGGTCGTCGTCATCGCGATGCTCATCCTCATCAACGACAAGTCGCTCATGGGCAAGCACGTCAACGGCCGGGTCTTCAACATCATCGCGTGGGCGACGGCTCTTTGCGTCATCGCCGCGACGCTCGGCTATCTGTTCGTCTTGGTGACGGGCGCCGGGTCATGACGGCCGACGAGATCGCGCAGCTCGCCGAGCGCGCCGCCCGGATCATCACCGGCGGCGGCGGCATCAAAGCGCTCGCGCAGCTGCTCGCCGATGCCGTCGACGGCTCTGTGCTCATGGAAGACGAGCAGTGGCGGCATCTCGCGCTCGCCGAGGGTGCCGGCGCGGCTGGGACGCTGCCTGCGTCGTTCGCGCCGTTTCTCAACGGTGCGCCGATAACGCAAGGAGCCGACGGCGCCATCGCGCGGGCTAGGATCGACGATCGGATCAGCGCGTTCTGCGCGCCGATGCCGGGCTCGCCGGATTCTGACGGCGTCGCGGGTTACGTCACCGTGTTCGTCGCCGGCAAGGCCGCATCGGCCGTGTCGGCTGCACTGCGCGTCGTCGCCGGTGCGGCCGGCGTCGAACGCGTCCGCCGGGGCGGCGGCAAGTCGCAGGCGAGGCGAGCCTTTTGGGACCGCGTGCTGAGCGGCGGTTACGCCGACTCGGCGGCGCTGAAGGACGATGCGGCCGCCGCGTCCGTCACGCTCGCGCCTTCGTACGTCGCCGCATTGTTCGACGTCGAAGGCGCATCACCGACCGCCGTCCGCGACACGATCGCGCAAGCGCTCGCCGCGACCGACGCCGTGTGTCCGCCGGTTCCTGCGGGCGGGCACGTGCTCGCGCTCTTCGGTGTCCGGCACCAAGCCGATGTCGCCCGCGCTCGCCAAGCTGCGGCGAACGCCGTGCGCGATCTACCGGCGCAAGGCGTGGCTCGGTCCGTGACGTGCGGGATCGGCGCGCACCACGCGGATCCGCTCGACGTCGCGCAATCGTTCAAGGAGGCGCGCCAGGCGCTCGTCCTCGGCCGACGGCTTCGCGGGCGCGGCAGCGTCACGACGTACGCAGAGCTCGGCGTCCACGCTCTGCTCCACGCGGGCGCCGACCGCGATGCGTTCGCCCGCTTCGCGGACGCGACGATCGAACCGCTCGTCGCATACGACCGGAAGCACAAGACGGACTTGTTGAAGACGTTGCGCCTGTTCTTCGAGGTCGGCGAAAACGTCAAGGAGGCGGCCGAACGGCTCTCGGTCCATCGCCACACGATCTTCTACCGCCTCAACCAGATCGCGCAGATATTGAAAGTCGACCTCAATAACCCCGACGACCAACTCGGCGTCCGCGCCGCGCTCGCCATCCGGCAGATGCACTCGGACGACGACAGAGGCTTGCCATGACCAAACGCGACATCCCCAAGCGGGCGCGCGAACTCGGCGTCCAGTTCGTCCGCTTGCAGTTCAACGATATCCACGGCGTCACGAAGAACGTCGCCATCCCGAGCAAAGAACTCGACGTCGCGCTCGACGGAAACGTCGTCTTCGACGGCTCGTGCATCGAAGGGTTCGTCCGCTTCGAAGAAGCCGACATGTACCTCATGCCCGATCCGGCCACGTTCGCCGTTCTGCCGACCGCGCCGGGTGCGCCGGTCGAAGCGCGGCTCATGTGCGACGTCAAGAATCCGGACGGATCGCCCTTCGAGGGATGCCCGCGCAGCACGCTGCGCCGCGCCCTTGACGAGGCGGTGGCGCTCGGGTACGGAGTCCGCGCCGCGGCCGAACTCGAATTCTTCCTCTTCGAAACGCCGGCGGGCGGCGGGTCGCCGGTCGCGACGACCGATACCGGGTCGTACTTCGATCTGAGCCCGATGGACCGCGGCGACCTCGCGCGACGAGATGCCGCCCTCGCGCTCGAGGAGATGGGGATCCGCGTCTCGGCGACGCATCACGAAGTGTCGCCAGGCCAGCACGAGATCGATCTAGCGGTCACCGATCTGCTCGCGCTCGCCGACGGCGTCGCGACCGCGCGCGTCGTCGTCAAGACGATCGCGGCACGCCACGGCCTCAACGCGACCTTTATGCCGAAGCCGCTGCTCCATCGCGACGGCAGCGGGCTTCACGTGTCGCAGTTCTTCACGGCCGGCGACGGCGCGAACGCTTTTCTCACCGCAGGGGCGCTCGCGAACCTGAGCGAGATCGGCTTGGCCTACGTCGGCGGATTGCTCGCGCACGCGCGCGGTTTCACGGCGATCACGAATCCGACCGTGAATTCCTACAAACGCCTCGTGCCAGGCTACGATGCGCCGTCATTCGTCACGTGGTCGCAGCGCGCGAAGAGCTCGCTCGTCCGCGTGCCGGACGAACGTGGCGGAGCGGTCCGCGTCGAGCTGCGGTCGCCCGATCCGTCGTGCAATCCGTACCTCGCGTTCGCTTGCATCCTCAAAGCGGGCCTCGACGGTGTCCGCCGCAAGCTCGTCCCGGGCGACCCCGTCGATCTCAACGTCTCCACGCTGCCGGAGGATGAGCGCTCGGATCTCGGCATCGATCAATTGCCCGCCTCGCTTCAGGAAGCGATCGTCGCTCTCGACGCCGACGCCGTGACGCGCGCCGCCCTCGGCGACCACAGCTATCACCGGTTCCGCGAAGCGAAGCTTTCGGAATGGGAGTCCTACCGGACGCAGGTGACGCCATGGGAACTCGACGCGTATCTGACGCTGTAGAGTAGCGCGCATGTAGGCCGACCGAAGGTCGGCTTATGTTGTAGGCCGACCGAAGGTCGGCAAAAAGGCGAGCAAGACCGCGGCGGTCGAGATGAATCTCGACCGCTCCCTTCCCTAATTTTGAAAGACGCGGCGGGGTTAGAGTTTGCCGGCCACGTTGCGGATGAGGTTCGTCTCGATCGCGAGGCCGGCGATGCGGGCGAACACCTCGATCGCCTGGATGATCTCGTAGGCCGGCACGCGCCGGTCTTTCGGATCGTCGGGCGTCAGCACGCCGATCAGCTCGTCGTTCGAGTTGAAGATCGGGAAGAGCAAGATGTCGTTCTCGTGCCACTGGCCCGAGTCGACGCGCGGCAGCACCGCGCGGCTCGGATCGCGCGTGACGCCGCCAGCGACGTTGAGCTCCATCGGCGCGTAGTAGAACGTCTCGCGCAGCCGGGTGCGTTCGTTCATCATCTCGCGCAGGTCCGCACCGCTCACTTCGCGCCCTTCGACCTCGCGCGGAAAACCGACCGCGGCGCGGCGCACGTACGAGTCGCTGCCGGATCGCCGCAATAATATGGTTCCGGCGTTAAACCCGAAACTCTCGAGCATGACCGCGAGGATGCGGTGCAGCAGCTTGTCGAGGTCGCGCTCGACGAAGATCGCGGCGGTCAGATCGAGGATCTTCGCGACGCGTTGCATCACCTCGCGCTGCGGCTCGATCGACCCTAAATGGACGTTTTCGATCGCCGACGCCGCGATGCGCGCGAACATCGCGATGTTGCCGAGCGTCTCGACCGACGGCACCTTTCCGTCGATCGGCGCATCCGGACACAATAAGCCGATGATCTCGCCGCTTGCGGACGTCAGCGTGAACAGGAGCGTATCGGCTTCGTGCCAGGCGCCCTTGCGCTCGCGCGGAACGAGCATCGCTTCGGGCCTGTAACACGAAAGCGGATCCGTATGCCACGATTGCCGCTCGACCGGCGCGTAGTACGCGGACGGCCGGACCAAGAAGCGCTCGTCGAGCTTGATATACGCCTGTGCGAACGGCACTTCGCGCACCATGAGCCGCCGCATCTGTTCGGGCGCGTAACCTAACGCCGAGCGGTACACGAACACCTGACGGTCGCGCTCCGCGGTCAAGATCGAGCCGCAATGGAAGCCGAATGTCTGGACGGTCGCCTCGAGGATGCGGTCGAGCAGCGGCGCGAGCTCGCGCTCGCGCATGAGCGTGGTCGCCAGCTCGACGACCTTGCGCATGCCGTCTGCTTGAGCTTCGAATTCGGCTCGCCGCGACGTCTGCGTGTCGGCGATCTCGCGCATCGCGTCGGAGTGCGCGAGGAGCGACGCGCTTCGCGAGACGATCGATCGATACATGACGTCGACGCCGGCGGCCATGAGACCGATGATGCTGACGTCGATGAGCACGTCGATCGGACTGAGTATGACGCTCGGTCGATATGCCGGCCACAGGTACGATGCGATGACGACGATCGCCGAGACGACGGCGGTCGGGATCGCCGCCCCCTGCCGGTCCTGCGTCGCGCCGAATACGACGAGCAGCAGAAAGAACGCCCAGACGTCATGATAAAGCGGCGCGAATAGGTAGACGAGGACAGCGGTGACGACCAAGTCGACGACGAGCAGGACTCGAGACAGCGAGCGGATCTGCTCCTGGGTCGACGACGCTTGCAGCCATCGTGCCGCGATCCCGCCTTGGGTGACGAGCACCGCGATGGCGACGCCCTTGAGCCAGGTGGGATACGGCCAATGGAGGATCGCGATGAGGACGGTGCCGGCGATGATGAAGATGAAGCGCGCCAAAAGCGCGCCAGACATCAGCCAGCGTTGTTCTTGGGTCCGTGTCGAAGTCGAGATGGCATCCTGCATATCATAGGAAGGCGGTTTGAACCGCTCCTCATATGAAGTATCGGCAGGAGCAGGCTAGCGATTGATGACCGTCACGCGGTCATTCGTGGACGGTTCAGTAGCCGTCGAACCCGACCGTCACGCTTCCGTTCGGGGACACCATCGTCGGGACGCGCAGCTGTGGCGAAAGGCGGCGCAGCGCTTCACGCGCTTCGTTGTCACCCGCCGCGTCTCGCTGCCGGAACCCGACGCCGCGCGACCGCATGTCCGCCATCGCCGCCGCGCAATACGGACAGCCGGGTTTCGTGAATATCTCGATCTCGTCCATCGCCTCGCCCATCATCCTCAAGGTTTTGCGTGCCCGCGACCGAACGTCGCGCTCCGTTTCACCGCCATCATCCGAAAGGAACGCCGCCCGTGCCGATGCGCTCGATTTCCACCGCGTCCGCTCCGAACCCCGTCGGCCCGTACTCGCAAGCCATCGTCGCCGGCGGCTTCGTCTTCACCGCCGGTCAGGTCGGCCTCGACCCAGCGACCGGGAAGATCGCCCTCGGCCTCGACGCGCAGGTGAATCAGGCGCTAAGCAACATCCGCGCCGTCCTCGCCGCGGCGGGCCTCGACGTCACCGATATCGTCAAAGTGACGTTCTTCCTGACCGACATGTCGACGTTCGGCGCGGTCAACGCGATCTACGAGCGCTTCCTCGGGACGCACAGGCCTGCGCGCACGACGGTCGGCGTCGCGGCGCTGCCTGGCGGCTCGCTCTTCGAAGTCGACGCGACCGCCGTCGCCCGTCAGTGACCCGCTAGCGCTTCGGCTTGCGTGAGATAGTCCTTCGCGCGCGGATCGCTCGGGTCGTACGTCATCGCGAGCTTGTATTGCTCGATCGCCTGATCGTACTCGTGGCGGTTCTGATAATAGTAGCCGAGCGCGAGGTGGAGGGTCGCGTCGTGCGGATTGATCGCGATGCCCTTGATATATGCCGCATACGCGAGATTCATGAACCCGTGCTCGAAATAATCGGAGCCGAGGTTGTAGTATACTTGCGGCACGTGGGGATCGAACGAGATCGCCTGGTCGTATAACTCGATCGCCTTTTGCGAATCGCCGAGCGCGTCGTATGCGACGCCGAGGTTCATGTAGGCCATGCCGAATTGACCGTTGATCGTCAGCGATTTCTGGATCTTATCCATCGCCGACTTCGGATCGCCTGAGTTGATGAGCTCGACGCCCCAGTTCATCCAGCACTGGAAGCAGTTCCCCTGCGCGTTGATCGCCATCTTGTATTGGGTGATCGCGTCCGTGAAACGTCCGACCTCGCCGTAGACGATGCCGAGCCCATTGTGCGCTTCCCAAAACCTGGGGTTGAGCTGGATGGCTTGATTGTATAAGCTGATCGCTTCCGGGTAGCGCTTCTCCGCGTCAAGCACGGTCGCGAGCTCGAAGCGCGAGATCGGATCATCCGATGGCGAGCGATCCATGTCGAGCTCGTCCTGCGCCTCGAGCTCCTTGAGCCGGCCTTCCTCTTTATAGACCTCGACGAGGTTGAGCATGCCCTCTTGTGACGGCAAGCTCAGTTTGAACTGGTTGATCGCGTCGTCGATCCGGTTTTCCGCGACGTAGACGCCACCGAGACGGTTGTGGACGTCGCGATCGGACTGCGCGTTCGCGAGCACGATCTTGTATGCGGCCTCAGCAGCGGAGTAATGCTCGAGACGATATTCGACGTCGCCGAGGAGCCTTTCGGCCGCCATATTCGTCGGATCGAGGGAGACGGACTGCGCCGCTTCGTCGCGAGCCTGCTGGTTGCGGCCGCTGGCGGCATCGAGCTGAGCCTGGGCGAGCAATGACGCCGAAGTTTGCGGAGAAGCCGAGGGCGCTGGGGACGCCGTCGACGAGCGGGCTTCGGCAGGCGGTGCCATGAGGCCGGCGATGAGCAGCAGCGCGGCCCCGGCGACGAATGGCGTGAGGCGGTCGTTCATAGAGTAGGCTCCACCAATCCCCGTTGCCCGTCCTGCGTGACTTAGTATACCGCTCCCAAAGGACGGGTGCAACGACCCTCAGGTCACTGTCAGAGGTGTGCCGATGGCCCGCGCGAAGCGGTCGCCGGGGCCGCGCACTTCCGGAGAGATTCTTGATGCGAAAGATATTCGGTATCGCCTCGCTGATCGCCGCCATCGCGCTCGGCGGATGCCCGAACCCGAACGACATCGGCGTACAGAACTACGGCACCGTTGCGATCTCCGTCGTCGACGGGACGACCGGCAAGCCGGTGAGCGGCGCGCTTGTCAGCGCCGGCAGCACGTACACGTGCACGACGGTCGCAAGCGGGATGTGCGCAAGCCCGCTCCGCCTCCCGGTCGGAAACTGGACGATCACGGCCGTCACGGCGGGCCAAAAAGGATCGTCCGACGTCACCGTCGTGGAGAACCAGCAGATCTCGACCACGATCCAGATACAGTAGGCGGCGGGCAGCCGCGCGCGCATGCCCGAGCTTCCAGAACTCGAACTGCTGCGCATCAAGCTCGCCGAATTTCTCGTGGGCCGGTCGATCATCGCCGTCGTCGTCGACCCGCGACGACAAGTCGTCCTTCGTTATCCGCCGGCTGATTTCGCGCGCGATGTGACGGGTCGCGAGTTCGCGGCCGTCGAGCGTCACGGGAAATTCCTCGAGTTCGCCTTCAAGGATGGCGGCGCGCGCCTCATCGTCAATCCGATGCTTGGCGGCCGGTTCGCTTTTTGCACGCGCGCCGCGCCCGAGCTGCCGTCGACGTGCTTCACGCTCCAGCTCACGGGCGCGATGGACGTGCGACTTCTCGACGCGGTGCAGATGGCGCGCGTCTACCTGACCGACGATCCGGCTCAAGACATCCAGTCGTATTCGGATACCGGACCCGACGCGCTCGATCCGGCGCTTACGTTCGAAGAATTCGAGCGCCGCCTCAAACGGCATCGCGGCGAGATCAAGAACGCGCTTCGAAATCAAGCGTTCGTCGCCGGCATCGGCAACGCGTATTCCGACGAGATCCTTTTCGCGGCGCGGATCCGTCCGCTGCGCCGCGCGAGCACCTTGAAGCCGGACGAGCGCCGCACCCTTTACGATGCGATGCGATCGACGCTCGCGCATGCGGTCGAGACCGTCCGCTCGCGATATGCCGCGGGCAAACATCCGCTCCACAAGCAAGACCGGTCGTTCTTGCGCATCCATGCCAAGAACAAGACCGCGTGCCCGCGCTGCGGGCATCGCATATCAAGCATCCATTCTGGCGGCGAGACGACGTATTTCTGCCGCGGCTGCCAGTTATGAACAGCCCCGTCAGGTTATACACAGCCTAGTTCCGACAAGAGTCCAAGGCCGCGTCTTCACGCTCCGACACCCGGACAAATGCTCGGTCTCGGGCGCGCCGTACCATGTCGTATCGTCGCGTTCCCGGGCGTCGGGTCTGAGTGGGGGAGGAGGCTTTCGTGGCAGCAGGTGGATCGCCGGTGAAGACCGCGCTCAACTTCATCAAGAAAAGCGGCGCGAAGATCGTCGATTTCAAGTTCATCGACATGCCCGGCATGTGGCAGCACACGTCCGTGCCGGCTGAAACGGTCGGTGCCGGCGAGTTCGCCGACGGCATCGGCTTCGACGGTTCGAGTATCCGCGGTTTCCAAGAGATCCAGGAAAGCGACATGGTGTTGTTGCCCGACCCGACGACGGCGCGGGTTGACACGTTTTGCTCGGTGCCGACCGTGTCGTTCGTCTGCGACGTCTTCGACCCGCGCGAGCAGACGCTGTATTCGCGCGATCCTCGCGGCGTGGCGAAGCGCGCCGCCGCGCACCTGAAAAAGTCCGGGGTCGCCGACGTGTCGTACTTCGGGCCCGAGCTCGAGTTCTTCATCCTCGACCACCTCAGCTTCGACGTATTGCCGTACATGAGCGGCTACCAGATCGATTCGGAAGAGGGCCACTGGAATTCGGGCAGCGCCGACGCTCCGAACATGGCGTACTCGCTGCGGCCGAAGGAAGGCTACTACCCGGTCGCTCCGTCCGACAAGCACATGGACATCCGCTCCGAGATGGTCCTGGCGCTCGGCGAATGGGGCGTGCCGGTCGAGATGCACCACCACGAAGTCGCGACCGCCGGCCAGACCGAGATCGACATCCGCTACAACGATCTCGTCACTCAGGCCGACAACGTCATGACGTATAAGTACGTGACGCGCAACGTCGCGCGCAAGTACGGCAAGACGGTCACCTTCATGCCGAAGCCGCTTTTCGGCGACAACGGCTCGGGCATGCACGTCCACCAAAGCTTGTGGAAGGGCAAGACGAACCTCTTCTACGACCAGAAAGGCTACGCCGAGCTATCGAAGCTCGCGATGTACTACATCGGCGGGCTGTTGACGCACGTCGACGCGCTCTTGGCGTTCTCCGCCCCGACGACGAACTCGTACAAGCGGCTCGTGCCGCACTACGAGGCGCCGGTGAACATCGCGTTCTCGAAGGGCAACCGGTCGGCCGCGATCCGCATCCCCATCTTCTTCAAAGGCCCGCGCTTCTCGAAAGCCAAGCGCATCGAGTTCCGTCCGCCGGATTGCACGGCGAACCCGTACCTCGCGTTCTCCGCGATGCTCATGGCCGGTCTCGACGGCATCAAGCGCAAGATCGACCCGGTGAAGGCCGGCTTCGGGCCGCTCGACACGAACATCTACGAGCTTCCGGCGCGCGAGGCGAAGAAGATCAAATCGGTGCCGGGCAGTCTCGACGAATCGCTCGCAGCGCTCGAGAAAGATCATGCGTTTCTGCTCGACGGCGGCGTATTCAATAAAGATCTCGTCGATACGTGGATCGAATACAAGCGCACGAAAGAGATCCAAGAAGTCAAAGTGAGGCCGCATCCATATGAGTTCTACCTCTACCACGACCTTTGATCGGCAAACGCTCCCGATCTACCAGCTCGACGCGTTCACCTCGACGACATTCGGCGGCAATCCAGCCGCCGTTTGTCCCCTTCCGGCGTGGCTCGACGAAGCGAAGATGCAAGCGATCGCCGCGGAGAACAACCTGGCCGAGACCGCGTTCTTCGTGCCGGCGGGCGACGACTACGACATCCGCTGGTTCACGCCGCTCCACGAGATCGGTCTGTGCGGACACGCGACGCTCGCTTCCGCCTATGTGATTTTCAATTACTTGCGGCCCGGCCGCGATCGGGTGTCTTTCGGATCGAAGAGCGGCCCGCTGCGCGTCAGCGCCGTCGACGGACGCTTGATGCTCGACTTTCCTTCGCTTCCTGCAAAGCCGGTCGCTCCGCCGGCTCGAATCGGCGAAGCGCTCGGCGCGGCACCCGAAGCGACGTTCGAGGCGACGGCGCTTCTCGCGGTCTATTCCACCGAACGCGACGTCCGTTCTTTGTCGCCGGACTTCGCGCTCGTCCGTGAGATCCACCCTCACGGTATCGTCGTGACGGCGCCCGGCGACGACGTCGATTTCGTGTCGCGTTTCTTCGTGCCGAACTACGGCATCGCGGAAGACCCGGCGACCGGTTCGACGCATTGCACGCTTGCGCCGTACTGGGCGGAGCGCCTCGGCAAGACGAAGCTGCGCGCTCGCCAAGTGAGCACCCGCGTCGGCGAGTTCTGGTGCGAGCTTTCGGGCGATCGGGTCTTCATCTCTGGCCACGTCGCGCCATACCTCGAGGGCTCCATCGACGTATGAACGACGCGTCCGCGAAGACGGCCATCCGTCGCGCGACCCCGAGCGACGGCGAGGCCGTGCGGCGCTTCGTCTTCGACACGCTGCGCGCGTACGGCGTCGAACCCGAACCGCACGATCACGACAAGGACGTCATGACGTTCGGCCAAGATCCCGAGCCGATCGACGCATTCGTCGCCGACGTCGACGGCGTCGCGGTCGGCAGCGTCATGGTCGCGCCCCGCGCGAGCGGCGTCGGGTGGCTTTCAAAGTTCTTCGTCGATGGAGCGTATCGTGGCCGTGGCATCGGCCGCGCGCTCCTCGAACGGGCGGTCGCCGCCGCCCGCGATCGCGGCTACAAGCGGCTTGCGCTCGACACGCGCACGTATTTCAAAGAAGCGATCCATCTGTACGAGGCGACGGGCTGGCGGCTCTCGCCGGGTGAATCGCATCCTCCGTGCGACGCGTATTATTACTTAGATATTTAGCGACGCGTGGGTCGCTCTCGCGGGCACGCGGCGATTCGGGGCAGACTTGCCTCCGCTGCCGTCTTCGGCCGCTCTCGCGGCCTCAGAACGCCACGACATCTAGAGGGCGAGTCGCTCGTGCCGCGAACCGGGCGCGTCTATGGACAAGCCGCCGAAATTGTGGCGCCTCCTGGTGATGCTCGCGGCGGTCATCGCGGTGATCGTCTATCTCAAGTATTTCTTGCCCGCTCAGTTGGCGAAATGACGTCGCGACCGATCGAACTCGGGATCTTCAAGAGCTACGACATCCGCGGAACCTACTCCGACGAGCTCGACGAGCGGGTCGCCGAGATGATAGGCCGCGCATTCGTCGATCACGTCGGGCCGTCGGCGGTCGCGATCGGACGCGACATGCGCGAGTCGTCGAAGCCGCTCTTCGAAGCGTTCGCACGCGGCGTGATGACACAGGGCGCCGACGTCGTCGACCTCGGATTGACGAGCACCGACGAGTTGTATTTCGCCGTCGGCAAGTTCGGCTATCCCGCCGGTGCGATGATCACCGCGTCGCACAACCCGAAGCAGTACAACGGCTTCAAGCTCTGTCGCGAAGGCGCGATCGCGCTTTCTGCAGAGACCGGCGTTTTCGCGATCCGCGATATCGTCGCGCGGGGCGCGTTCAAGCCGGCGGGTCGCCGCGGAACGATGACGTCGCGCGACGCGATGCCCGATTTCGTCGAACACTGCTTGTCGTTCATCGACCTCGATACTATCCGGCCGCTGCGCATCGCGATCGATTGCGGCAACGGCATGGGCGGCCTCATCGTCCCCGCGATCTTCAAGCGACTCCCGGTCGAGGTCATCCCGCTCTACTTCGAGCTCGACGGTTCGTTCCCGAACCATCCGGCGAGCCCGATCGAGCCTGAGAACATGGCGGACCTCCAACGCGCCGTTCGCGAAAGCAAGGCCGACCTCGGCGCGGCGTTCGACGGCGACGCCGATCGCGTCTTCATAACCGACGAGCATGGCGAACTCGTCGGCGGCGACATGGTGACCGCGCTCGTGGCAGACATGCTCTTGCGCAGCCACCCCGGCGCGACGATCCTCTACAATCTCATCTGCTCGCGCGGCGTGCCGGAGCTCATCGCGAAACGCGGCGGCGTCGGCGTGCGCACGCGCGTCGGGCATTCGATCATCAAAGCGGTGATGCGCGAGCGTGACGCCGTCTTCGGAGGCGAACACTCCGGCCATTTCTATTTCCGCGATCACTACTTCGCCGACTCGGGTCTGATCGCGCTGCTCGTCGTGCTCGAACTCATCTCGCGTGAGAAAAAGCCGGTGAGCGAGCTTTTGGCGCCGCTCGACCGCCGATTCCGGTCCGGCGAGATCAACAGCCGGGTCGTCGACGTGCCGAAGAAACTCGAGGATCTCGTCGGCGCGTACGCGGATGCCGAGATCGACCGTCTCGACGGCGTCACCATCCAATATCCGGACTGGTGGTTCAATGTCCGTCCGTCGAACACAGAGCCGCTCTTGCGCCTCAACGTCGAGGCCGACAGCCGAGACCTGCTCGAAACCAAGCGCGACGAGATCCTCAAGATAATCAGAGGGTAAGGCCGCGGCGGTCGAGATAAATCTCGACCGCTACAAAATAGACGTGTAAAGGTCGCGCGCTCCATCCAAGGAAACCAAGCGCATGCTCATCATCGGCCCGGCCACCATCGCGGTCGGAGACGGCACGACCTTCCAGGGATGCGTCGGCGTCGAAAACGGCCGTATCGCGTCGCTCGAGGACGGCCCGCAGCACATCGACGTCGAGCTCCCTTTCGGCAGCACGATCACGCCCGGGCTCGTCGACCTCCATATCAATGGATGGTCGACGTCGTGGTTCAACCGCGAGCCGGCCGAAGCGGTTCGCGCCGTGTCATCCGGTGGCCCGAAGCACGGCGTCACGTCGTTCCTGCCGTCGATCATGACCGCACCGTGGGAGCAGATGCTGCGCGCCGCGCGCGAGAC
Organism: Vulcanimicrobiia bacterium; assembly: GCA_025450855.1. Classification (GTDB taxonomy): domain Bacteria; phylum Vulcanimicrobiota; class Vulcanimicrobiia; order Eremiobacterales; family Eremiobacteraceae; genus JANWLL01. Next base: position 7,456 of record JANWLL010000122.1, on the reverse strand, counting down.
GTACAAGACGGTCGGCGTGCCGATGTCGGGAGCGCGACCGCTCGGCGTCCATTTCGAAGGCCCGTTCATCAGCACCGAGTACCGCCGCTTCCACAAGAAGGAATGGATCCTCGCGCCGACGCCGGCGATGATCGAAGGCCTCCTCGACACCTGGACGGCCGGAAGATGCCGCGTCACGATGGCGCCTGAGATCGAGGACGCACCGCGTGCCGCGGCCGAGCTGCGCCGTCGCGGCGTCACACTCGCCGCCGGCCATACCGCAGCGACGCGCGCGATGGGAGACGCCGCGATCGGAGAGGGCTACCGTATCCTCACCCATGCGTTCAACGCGATGCCACCGATCAACCAGCGAGCGTCGACGATCCTCAGCGCCTACCTGCTCGACGCCGCCGCGTTCTGCGAAGTCATCGCCGACGGCGTCCACGTCGCACCCGAGCATCTTGCGCTGCTTTATCGCTTGAAGAACGTCAACCTCATCCTCACGACGGATCACATGCCCGTGCGCGAGGGGCTGGCGGAAGACGGCGGCGTCGTCCGCGACCGCGACGGTACGATCGCCGGCAGCCATCTGACGCTCGACCGCGCGGTGCGTAACCTCATGTCGGCGACTGGCATCCCGCTCGCCGAAGCGGTCTCGTGCGCCACGTGGGCGCCCGCGCGCGCGATGTCGCTCGACGACGAAGTCGGCAGCCTGCGCGAAGGCATGCGCGCCGACCTCGCCGTGTGGGACCGGCGTCATCAGATCTCACACACGTTCATCGACGGGAAGCTCGCCTACTCGAACGACTAGACCGCGCGGATCTCTCCCACGATCGCGCCGGCGTGGTTCTTCACCGCCGGCCTGTGGTGCGTCTCGAGCAGCTTGGCCGCATCTTCGTCGATGGCGCCGCATTCGAGAAGCCGCTCGATGACGAACGGCGACACCGCACGATAGTTGCCGTCGGCGACCTTGACGCACATGCCGAGCTTGCGCGAGATCGACGCCGATGCGTGGAAGCCCTCCGCGCCGCCCTTGCAGACGACGTTCGGGAATGTCGCACGCATGAGGTCGGTGTCGAAGCGCCCGGTGCCGGCGACGTACGCAGGATTGTTGACCATCGCGCGACGCACGCGCTCGATCGGGCTCCTCCAGCGCGAAGGCAGCGCGCTCGGGTCGGCGATGCGGGCGTAGAGCTGCGCGCTGTTGCGCAGCGGCACCGCGACGACGGGGATCCCGCATCCGTCGACGCCGACGACCATCGCCGTCAGATCGACGCCGAACATCTCGGCACACGCCTTGAGGATCGCGGCTTCGGCGGCGTTCGAGGCGGACAAGTAGTCCGAAGTCGGCGCACCGAGATGGACGGCGAGCGCGAGGATCGCCGCATGTTTGCCGGAGCAGTTGTTGTGGATGGAGCGCGGACGAATACCTGCGGCCGCGAGCGCCGCGGCGCTCGGTTCGTGCATCGGCGGATGCGGCCCGCACTGGAGCGCCGACTCGTCAAGGCCCGCTTTGGCGAGCATGCTCTGGACGGCCTCGATGTGATAGGGTTCGCCGCTATGCGATCCTGCCGCCACGGCGAGCTCGACGTCGGTGAAGCCGAAGCGGTCGGCGGCGCCGCTCTGGACCACGGTCGCGCAGATGAGCGGCTTCGCGGACGAACGCAGAAACGTCGGCGCGTCGATGTCACCTGCCGATCCGACGATCGCGCCGTCTGAGTCCGCGACCGCGTAGCGGATCGCGTGCTGGCTCTCCACGATGCCGCCTCGCGTCACGACGACCGCCGCTCGCGGCGGCGATTCGATCGGCTCGAAGGTCAAGGCGAGCGGTTTCGCGTTGCGCATTGCCGCGCGCGGTTTCATGTTGCGGCGAGTGCGGCCCTGCGGTTTCGCCGGCGGCGAGTGCGATAGACCGCACAATAGTCGAGGCGAGGAACGCCGCGCCGCGTCCAAGAAGGCGGTCGCCGCCGGCTGATACGACAGGTTAGGGTTCTTCATGTCTTTAGACGCGATGCGCGATCTTCGGCCGCTCTCCATCGGCGAGCTGCTCGACCGCGCGTTCAGCATCTCGTTCAAGAACATCTTGCCGTTCAGCGCGATCGTCTTCATCGTCATCGTTCCCGAGATGATCATCAACTACTTCGCGATCAACGGACCGCTCGCGGCTGTGACCGACCAGCTCCAAAAGATCGGCACGGTGGCGGGAACGACACCGCCGGACCCGATGCCGCTGCTCAACGCCGAAGCGAACGCCGCGCCGTATTTCGGCGCCATCCTCCTCTACGCGCTGCTCGTCGTTCCGCTCGCGAACGCTGCCGTCGTCTCGGGCATCTCGCGAGCCTACCTGCAGATGCCGGTGCGCTTCAGCGACTGCTACCGCGACGCGGTCGGGCGTTGGGGATGGCTCGTGCTCCTCGGGCTGCTGTGGGCTGCTGCAGTCATGGCTTCGGTCCTCGTCGTGAGCTTGCCGTTCGGCATCATCATGGTATCGCTGGGCGTTATGGCCGCCGCGCTCGGGGTGTTCGGGGCCGTGCTCGCCATCGTCATCGGCATCGCCGCCGCCTTCGCCACGATCGCGCTCATGCTGCTCATCTATCTCGCGGCTGCGTTCTCATTCGTCGCGGCCGTGCTCGAGAAGATGCCGCCAGGCTTCGCGTTCCGGTCCGGTTTCCAGCGCGTCTTCGGCGAGGGACAGCTCTGGCGGTCGCTCGGCATCGCGGCGGCGGTCTTCGGCATCGTCATCGGCTTCGAAATCGTGGGATCGGTCGTCGGACTTCTCGTCGGCGTCGCGCACAACTTCGCGCTCATCACGATCGTCAACGGCATCATCCAAGCGTTCCTCTATCCGTTCTTGTTCGCGGTCGTCGCGGTATGCTACTACGACGTCCGCATCCGCCGCGAGGGTTTCGATCTGCAGATGCTCGCGGCGCAGCTCGGCGGACCCTCGACACCGGCTCCCCTCCCGTGACCGCGAGCCGGATGGTCGCGGCGACGCTCGCGTGCTCGCTGGCGCTTTCGGCGTTTGCTTCCGCCGCCGGAGCGAGCCTGCCGCCCGACTTCTCGTCGACGCTCATCGCGGCGGCGCAGCGGCTCGAACGAGCCGCGAAGGCGAGTGCCGCCGTCCCCGCGATGCACATCCCGCCGGCGCCGCTCGGCGGACCGCCGCGCTTCTCTCCGTCGCTCGACGACTGGCTCCAGCGTTCGCTTGACTCCGCCCGCAAGACAAAGCCCGTAAAGGCGCGCGCCGCCGCGCTTCGGACCATCGCCGCTTCGCTTCGCTATGTCGCGACGGGCGCCGGACCGGCGGCCACTTCCGCAGCGCCTCGCGGCGACCTCGAAGCCGCTGCGAAGTCGATCTTGGCTGAGTCGACGTATCGCGTCAGCGCGACGAAGCCCGCTCAGGCGCAGCAGCCGACGATCTGGGAACGGATATTGAACTGGATAATCGACAGGATCGACGCGCTTCTCGGCGGTCTCGCGACGGCGACGCAGAAAGTGCCGATCGTGGGCGTCATCATCGGTTACGCGATCGTCGGCGCCGCCGTCATCGGCCTTGCCTTCGTCGGTTACCGCATCGCGCGCCGGTTGACGTCGCGCCGCGACGCCGCCGTGCCCGGCCTCGGCGACGCTCTGCCTCCTTCGACGAATGCAGACGATCTCTACTCGCTCGCACGCGATGCAGCCCGAAACGGCAACGCGGCGCCGGCGGTCGCGCTCCTCTATCAGGCCGCGCTCGTGCTGCTCGACCGCGTCGACCGTGTCGCGTACGACCCATCGCGCACTCCGGGCGAGTACCGTCGCCTCGTCCGACGCAAGGCGCAGGCGATCGCCGACGCCTTCGATGCGCTCGCACGACTATTCGTCGCCGTCGCATTCGGGAGAGCGAGCATCGGCGCAGATGACTGGCTTCGAGCGGACGCGGCCTATTCCGGGATCCGGCGCTCGCTCGGCGCCCTCGAGGCCGCATGAAATCGCGCCGCGCGTTTCCATGGGTCGAGGCGATCGTCGCCTTCATCGCGATCGCTGCGATCGCCACGGCGGCGTATTTCGAGCAGCTTCGCCAGACGGCGACGAGCGCGTTCGATACGCGCTCGACCTACGACGCGGCGAGCGGCGGCTATCGAGCGTGGTTCGAGCTGCTCCAGCGCGAAGGCGTTCGCGTCGAACGCTTCGAGCGGCGACCGGCGTTCCTCGACGGCTCGGTCGACGTGTACGTCATCGCGAACGAGACGCTCGGGAACTACATCGCCACTTCGCAGGTCGAGGAGGCGCCCGACTACTACAACGACGGCGATTGGTTCGCGCTCGCGAAGTGGGTGAAGGCGGGCGGCCATTTGGTCTGGATCACGGATGGGTACGCGCAGCCTGCGTACCTGAACGCGCCGGAGCTCGTCGAGAAGGGGCCGGCAAGCGACGACGCGGTCACCGTGGCGCCGTCACCGTTGGCCGCGAACGTCCGATCCGTGTCCGGAAAATCGAAGCTGCGAGTGCCGTTCGATTCGGGGGGCTCGCCCCCGATCGTCGCCGACGATACCGGCGGCGTTGTCGCGACGTATCCGCTCGGCAAGGGAACGACGACGGTCGTGTCCGACGCGTCGTTATTCGAGAACAGCCGCCTCGCGCTCGCCGACAACGCGACGCTCGCCTACGATCTCGCGACGACCGGTCTGACGCAGCACGGGTCCGTCGCGTTCGACGAATGGTCCCACGGGCACGTGGCAGGCGATTCGTGGTGGTCCGTGCTCCCAAGGCCGTTCCAAGTCGCTCTTATGATCATCGCTCTTGCCCTCGTCGCGCTCGGCATCGGCACCGGCTTGCGCTTCGGCCCCGCTGTGAAGCTGCCCGATGAGAGCGAGCGCACCTCGGAGGAATATCTCACCTCGATGGCCGTGCTTTACCGCCGCGGAGGCGCGGTGAAAGAAGCGGTCGTCGATATGGCGGACTCATGCCTGCGCGACGTCGCCGCCGGTCTTGGTCTGTCGGAAGGCGCGGGCGGCCGTGCGATCGCCGTGCGCGTCGGCGGGCACGGTGGCGACGAACGCGGCGAAGCCGTCATGGAGCTCGATCGCATCCGCTCGTACGAAGCCCCGACCGAAACAGAACTCGTCCGCGCCGCGGCGCTTTCCGTAACGCTTCGAAAGGAACTCTCGCCACATGCCCGCATCGGCATCGGACGTCGCGCGACGTCTACAAGACGGCCTTCGTAAGGTCATCGTCGGCCAGGACGAGACTATCTTCGCGATGCTCTTGGCTTTGCTCGGCCAAGGCCACGCGCTCATCGAAGGCGTCCCCGGTACCGCGAAGACATTGCTCGTGCGAACGCTCGCCGTGCTCCTCGGCGTCGATTTCCGCCGCATCCAGTTCACGCCCGACCTCATGCCGTCTGACGTCGTCGGCACGACGGTGTTCAATCCGAAGACGGGCGAGTTCTCGACGCGCCGCGGTCCGATATTCACCGACCTCCTGCTCGCAGACGAGATAAACCGCACGCCGCCGAAGACGCAATCGGCGATGCTCGAAGCGATGGAAGAGCGCCAAGTGACGATCGACGGCGTCATCATGCCGCTATCGACGACGTTCATGGTTTGCGCGACGCAGAACCCCGTCGAGTACGAGGGAACCTACCCGCTTCCCGAAGCGCAGCTCGACCGCTTCATGGTCCGCGCGAAGACCGGCTATCCGCAACGAGACGAGGAGCTCGACCTGCTCCATCGCGTCGCCGACGGCTTCGATGCTCGCAACCTCGAGCGGGCTGGAATCGCACAGGTCGTCACGCCCGATGAGTTCGCGGCGGCGCGTCAAGCGGTCCGCGCGATCCATGTCTCGCCGTCGCTCCAACGCTACGTCTACGATATCGTTGCGTTCACGCGGTCGTCCTCCGAAGTCAGCCTCGGCGCGAGCCCGCGCGCCGCGATCTGGCTGCTCATCGCCGCCCAAGCGGCGGCGGGGATCAACGACTCGAGCTTCGCGACGCCCGACGACGTGAAGGATGCGGCCCGCTACGTGCTGCCGCATCGGCTGCTCGTCAGACCGGAGGCCGAAGTCGAGGGCGTCACGGCGGACGAGGTCATCCGACGCGCGCTCGATTCCGTGCCGGTTCCGAAGGAAGCCGAGGCCTGATCCGCGTGGCGCGAGCCGGATCGAAGCGTGTTTCGTGGACCGCGTCGTTTCCGTGGGTGACGCCGCGCTTCGTCGCGCTCGCCGCGGCGATCGGGGTCGTCTACGCGCTGAGCGCGTTCGCGCCGGCGCTCGCCGTCGCCGCAATCGTCGCCGCTTCGGTCCTCATCGGCCTGCTCGCCGCCGACGCCGCTCTCGGTCCCCGCGCCGCAACGCTCACGATCACGCGTGACGAGCTCGATCATCTTGCACTCGGCGTGCCGGCTTCGCTCCGCTACGAGGTCGCAAACCGCGGACGCACGCCGGCGTTCTACGAACTCTTCGAGGATCAGCCCGACGTCCTGCAGCTCCCCGACGCCCCGGCGTCAGGCGCGGTCGGCGCCGGCCGGCGCATCGAGGCGACGCTCGCCGCGATGCCGATCGAGCGCGGCGACGCCCGGCTCGACTCGATCTACATCGCCGCACGGTCGCCGATCGGTCTGTTGCGGCGCCGGTGGATCGTCTCGTCGGCCGCGGAAGCGCGCGTCTTTCCCGATCTCAGCGCGGTCGAGCAATACGGCGCGCTCGCGCGTCGCGACCGCCTCGTCGAGGCGGGCTTCCGCAAGATGCGGCTGCGCGGCAGCGGCGGCGAGTTCGACAGCCTGCGCGAATACGGACCCGACGACGCCTTCCGCTCGATCGATTGGAAGGCGACCGCACGCCGCGGCAAGCTCATGGTCGCGCAATACGACGTCGAGCGCAGCCAGAACATCGTGCTCGTGCTCGACGCCGGTCGACTGATGACGCCGCGCCTCGGGCCACGGCGCAAGTTCGACTACGCGGTGACCGGCGCGCTCTCGGTCGCGACGCTCGCCTCGATGAGCGACGACAAAGTCGGATTGCTCGCCTTCGCCGGCGACGTCATCGAGCACATCGCACCGCGCTCGGGTCGCCACCACGCGAACGGTCTGACGCAGCGCATCTACGGCCTGCAGCCGCGCTTCGAGGAATCCGACTACGAGCGCGCTTTCTCATACCTGCGTCGTCGCCAGCCCAAGCGCAGCCTCGTCATCGTCTTCACCGATATGTTCGACCCCGTCGCGTCGGCGACCGTGCTCGCGAACATGTCGATCCTCTCGCAGCGGCACCTCGTCGTCTGCGTCCTCATGAACGATGCCGCGATCGAATCGGCGATCGCATCCGAGCCGACGAATCCGCACGACGCCTATCGTGCGAGCGTCGCGTTCAGCTTGCTCGCCGAACGCAAGAAATCGGCGGCGATCCTCGCCGCCCGTGGTGTCGCCACGATCGACGTCCCCGCGAGCGAGCTCACGGTCGCGCTCATCAACGCCTACATCGAAATCAAATCGCGCTCGCTCAT
>JANWLL010000121.1 GCA_025450855.1 Vulcanimicrobiia bacterium | reverse complement strand
GAGTCGAACCACGCGTCGATCACTTCCGGAACGCGCTTGAACTCGCGGCCGTCGCGGACGAACGTGATCTCGTCGATCGCCGGCCGGTGGAGGTCGAGGCCGCTCAGGTCGCGGCCGCAGAGCGTCGACAGCTCCCCTACCGAGCCGACGCAGACGTATGACTCGCCGTCGGTCCACAGCGGCAAGGGCGTGCCCCAGAAACGCTCGCGCGAGAGCGCCCAGTCGACGTTGTTCTCGAGCCAATTGCCGAAGCGGCCATACTTGATCGTCTCCGGCACCCAGTTGATCTTGTCGTTGTTCTCGAGCAGCTGCTGTTTGAAGCGGGTCGTGCGGATGAACCACGCGGTCTTCGCGATGTAGAGCAGCGGATCGCCCGTGCGCCACCCGAAAGGGTACGTGTGGCGGAACGTCTCCGCGCGGAACATGAGGCCGCGAGCCTTGAGGTCGGCGGTGATCGGCTTGTCCGCGTCCTTGAAGAAAAGACCCGCTGCGACTTTCACTTCCTGAACGACGTAGCCGGTGTAATCGACGGCGTAGTAGATCGGCAGATCGCGCGCCTTGCCGATCGCGAGATCTTCCGGCCCGTACGCCGGCGCGATGTGCACGACGCCGGTCCCGTCGTCGGTCGTCACGAACTCCGCCGGGATGACGTACCAGCGGTCCTGATCGCTCGTGCAGTATTCGTAGAGCGGCTTGTAGCGGACGCCGGCGTACTCGGCACCGCGCTTGCGCGCGACCTCACGTACGGGCTCGTCGCGGAAAACCTTGGCGACCAGCGGCTCGGCGACGATGAGCCGCTCGCCGTCGCGCTCGACCGTCACGTAGGTGACGTCGGGATGGAGGGCGAGCGCCATGTTCGCCGGCAAGGTCCACGGCGTCGTCGTCCACGCCAAGAACGACGTCGTCGGATCGTCCGCGAGCCGGAACCGGACGAACACTGACGGATCGTCGACTTCGCGATATCCCTGCGCGACCTCATGATCGGAAAGCGTCGCCCCGATGCGCGGATCGTACGGCACCGACTTGTAGTCTTGGTAGATGAGATCGCGATCCCACAGCTGCTTGAGCAGCCACCAGACGCTTTCGATGTAGCCCGTCGTCAGCGTGAAGTACGCGTCGTCGAGGTCGACCCAGTACCCCATCCGCTCGGTCATGCGGTTCCAGTCGCCGACGTACTCGTACACGCTTTCGCGGCAGCGGCGCGTGAACTCGGCGATGCCGACTTCCGCCTCGATGCGGCTCTTGTCGAAGATGCCGAGCGCTTTTTGCACGAGATGCTCGACCGGCAGGCCGTGCGTATCCCAGCCGGCTTTGCGGAGGACGTAGCGGCCGCGCATCGTCCAAAAGCGCGGATATAGGTCCTTGAAAGCACGTGCGAGCACGTGGTGGACGCCCGGCCTGCCGTTCGCGGTAGGCGGCCCTTCGAAGAACGAATAGCGCGGGCCGTCTTTCGTCCGTTCGAGCGAGCGCTCGAAGATGCGGTGCTCGCGCCAAAACGCGAGCACGTCGACCTCACGCTTCGCGCTGTCCGGATGTTCGGCGAGGGTCGGAAAGCTCACGATTGCGCCTTACCGCGCGCGTGGAGCGCAGCGAAGATCGTCTCCTTCGAGACGACGCCCGTCAGCGTGCCGTTCTCGAAGACCGGCAGCTCGCCGATATGGCGCGAGTCGAGCGTCTCGAGCGCTTCGAACGCGGGCATCTGCGCAGATATCGCCGGCGTTCGCGACGACGGTGTCATCACGGCGGTGATCGGCGTTTGCGGCCAAAGCACGTGCGGCACCGCGGCGGTGTCCTGAAGCGTCACGAGCCCGACGAACGCCCCGTCATCGACGACCGGATAGCCGGCCGAGCGCCCACCGACGGCCATCTGCGCGATGAAACCCGCGATCGTCGTCGTCGTCGGCACCGGGATGAGCGTGCGGGCCATGCATTCGCCGACCGGCATCGACTCGAGGATGAGGCTCACGCGCGCACCGCGCATGCTCGCGAGCGCTGCCTGACCTAAGAACAAGCCGATGAGGATCCACCACCAGCCCTTCACCATCGTGGTCGGTCCGGTTCCGAGCACCCGCTCGCCGGCGAACGCGAGGAAGAGGCCGCCGCCGACCAGCAGCGTCGCGACGACGAGGCTCGCCGCGCCGGCGATCTGTGTCGCACGCGCCTGGCTGTTGCGATAATGCCAGATGATCGCACGCAAGATCCGGCCGCCGTCGCTCGGAAACGCCGGCAAGAGATTGAAGACCGCGAGCGCCGCGTTCGAGATCGCCAAGAGCGAGAAAAGATCGGATGCCCACGCCCACCGTGCCGGGAGCAGCAGTGTGATCAAAAGGCATGCGAGCGCGATGACGACGCTCGCTGCCGGGCCGGCGGCGGCCATCTTCAGCTCGTCGGCCGGCGCGCCCGGCTCGCGCAAGATGCTCGCGACGCCGCCGAAGAGGAACAGCGTGATGTTGCCGACCGGGATCCCCAGGCGGCGAGCGACGATCGCATGCGACAGCTCGTGGAGCACGACGCTCGCGAAGAGCGCGAGCGAGAAGACGAGCCCCAGGGTGATGACTCCGGCACGAGTGAGTTCGTGGTATTCGGCCGATGCGTACGTCGTCGCCGACCATGCGAACAGCGCGTAGATGAGCAACCAACTCGGATGGACCGCGATCTCGATCCCGGCGATGCGGCCGAGGCGAAGCGTTCCGCGCACGAACATCACAACGGCTCGTTTCAACGCCTAGGCTGTCGAGCCTCCGGCGAACTCCGCGAGCCGGTCGAACGCGTACGACGCACGTCGCGCAAGCGGCTCCACGGCCGCGCCAAGCGACGCGGCGAGCGATGCGCGCTCATCCCACAAACGGTCGAAAAGCGTCGGTCCGCTCGAACTCCGGTCGAACGCCGGAAGCGGATACTTCAGCTCGTCGAGCAGCGCGCTCACCTTCGGATCGTATGGGATCGCGAGCATCGGCACGCCGAGACGTGCGGCGAGCACGAGCGCATGGAGGCGCATCGAGACGACCGCGGCGCTGCGTCGGAATAGCGCCGTCATCGCCGCCAGATCGTGCAGACCGCCGAGCAACGTCGGCGCAGACTTGCAGCGGCGGATGATGTCGATCGACGCCTCGACGTCGTCGGGCCGCTGAAGCGGAACGAAAACGGCGTGGACTCCATGCCGCTCGACGATGCGGTCGATGCCGGCCGCGAGCTGAAGCGCGATGCGCGGCAGCATCGGCGTTTTCCGCACGACGACGGTGATGATCTCACCGCTCGCCTCGGTGATCCCCTCATGCACCAGGGCCTCGCGCGCCGAGGGCGGTGCATTCGCCGGAGCGAGGAACACGGGATCCGCCCCGACCTCGACGTGCACGCGAGGCACGAGCGGCTGCAAGAGGGCTGCGCTCTTCTCGTCGCGGACGATCGCGAGGCCGACGTCACCGCATGTGCCTTTGACGACCTGCTTGCCGAAGAAATCGAGCGGCCCGATCCCCTGGGCGAAGATCGCGCATTTTCGCCCGGCGCGCCTCGCCTCACGGATGATGCCGGTGTAGTAGAGCAGACTGCGCAGGCTCGTCGCGTTTTGCAGCAGCCCGCCGCCGCCGCTGACGACGACGTCGCTGCAGCGGATCGCCTCGCTCACGATGCTCGCGTTCATGCGCGGGATCGCCGCGACGCCGAACGTCGACGCCGTTTGGACCGGGTTCGCGGACAGCACGGAGATCGAATCGCCCGGACGGCGGGCGCGAATCTCGTCGACGATGATGCGCAGTATCGTCTCATCGCCGAAATTGCCGAAGCCGTAGTAGCCGGAGATGAGGATCCGCGCCTTCGCCGTGGCAGCGGCCTCGCTCACGCCGCCGTGCCGGCGCGCGGACGAACGAGGCGCCGGTAGAGCCATTGGACGACGATGCCGATCAACGCACCGAGGACGGCACCATTGAGCGTGCGGAGGAGTCCGACGCTGAGCGACGTGTGGATGTGCGAGAACGTGTCGAGCACGTCGGCGAGACCGACCGCCGCGCATAGCACGAGGAGCCAGCCGGCGAAGCGTTTGTGCGCCGGCGTCAACGCGGCGAGCAAGAATATCGGCGGATAGCCGATGAGGAACTCTTTGAAACGCGGTCGTGCGCCCATGAGCTGCGTCAGCGCACCGCGCACGTTCAGCTCGAGTCCCGACACGCCGACGTCCGGCTGGTTGCCCGAGCGCATGACGAGGAACGCCGCCGCTGCCGCGAGCACGACGAATGCGGCGAGCATCCACGCGCGGACCGGCGCGTCCGCGACGTCGCGGATCTTGCTCGGGGATCCGAACTTGCCGGTGAACGCGTAAAGTCCGAGAACGATGAGCGGCGGCACGACGAGCAGCGCCTTGACGCCGAAGAACAGGTCGACCTCGAGCATGAACGCGACTTGCGACAGAAGGCCGGTGATGAAGAGCCCGCCGAGGAGCGCGACGCCCACGCTTCTGCCCAGGCAGACGAGCCCGGTTCGCACGTCGCCGGCCCATGACGCGGACGGCTGCGATCGGAAGAGCATCGCGAGTTCGCTGCCGGCGAGGACGCCGAAGGTCAGCGCGCCGCCGAGCGCCCACAGCTTGCGGACGGCCTCGTCGTGTCCGGTCGCATAGCCTGCGGCGAACGCGGCGATGGTGACGCCGCCGAACAGCCATGGCATCCACGCGCGCGACCAGCCGTAGAGATCGAGCAGTAGAAGGAACGCGCCGGCGACGCCGATCCCCGCGAGGAAATACAACAGGTCGAGCTTCCAGCTCTTGAAGTCGGTGAAGCTGCTCGCTCGGCCGATCTCAAACCCGTTCGCCCGGAGCTGATCCGTCAGTTTTGAGATAAGGTCGAGGTTCGTCTGCTCGACGGACTCGGTCTCCATCGTTCCGTCGGGCAGCTTCTTCTGCACCGGATGCGGATACGGCCGGTAGTAGATGACGCGGATGTTGCGCTCGCGCACGCCGAGCACGTACTCGCCGATGACCGTATCGACGTCGAGTTTGTCGAGCTGCAGCTTCGGGATCGCCATGACGCGGACGGTCTGGCCGGGTACGTCTTTACCGAGCGTTTGGGTGCCTTTTTGGACTTGGTCCGCCGTGTACGCTTCGACGTCGCCGAAATCGATGCCCGGATGATCGCGAAACGCTTGCGCGGTCGCCTCCAACTGATATGGATAGCCGAGCACTTCGTTGCCGGTGCCGTAGAATATGACAGTGCCGACGCGTCCGCCGCCCACCGCGTCGTCGAGGACTTTGCTGATGCCGTCGGGTCCGAGACGTTCGTTGTTCTGCATGCGCGGATCGACGAGCAGGCCCATCTCGCGGATGCGCTTCGTGAGGTCCGCCGGCATGCCGAGATCGACGCCGTTGAAGAAATCGAGCTGCGTCTTCACCTCGAGGATCGCCGGCAGCTGGGCGCGGACGACCTTGATGTCGCGCGGCTCGAGCTGGGTCTGAAGCGCGTCGAGGTAGCGCGCGAGCGTCGCCTTGTCGTAGACGACGATATAGATGTACTTCGGATCGATCTTGTGGGTAGCGACGAGCGCCTGAAGCCCTTTATCCGCGAGCCCGGTGACGCGATCGCCGTCGATAACCTGCTGACCGGTCTGGACGAACGCGTGGGTGCCGTAGTTGACGCGCTGGCCTTCTTCGGAGTAGACCGCGACGGATGTGAGGCCCGCGGCGCGCATCTTCCGCAGCAAGTCGTCCTCGTCGTAGCCGTAGGCTTTCGCGAAGTCGTCGAGGTCGAGCTGGTCGACGGTGACCTCGACCGATCGGCTCGCTTGTTCGAACCGGTAGCGGTCGAGCGCGACGAGCAGCGACGCGATCGCGCCGATGATGATGAACGCAAAGGCCAACCGCCGCATGGTCAACAGATGCATGCGCGGGGGTTAGCCCCCAAGGGCGATGTTGCCTTCGGACGCCTATTCCTTGAAGTTGAGCTTCTCCGCGACTTCCTTCAACTTCTGCGCGGCAAGATCGAGCGCTTGCGCGGCGACGTCGATCGACGTCTGCGCGACTCGCTCGCCGTGGCGGCTCGCTTCGCGTGCGAAGCGGTCGACCTTCTCGTGAACGCGATGTCGGCGAAACGCATCCGCGACGGCGTCACCGGGCCACTGCCACGTGCCGGTCGTCGCGCTCGCGGCGAGCCGCTGCGCGCATTGGTCGCTCGTTCCGAGCGTCGCGATGATATCGCGCACGATGTCGGCTCCGATGATCGACTGATTCGCGACGCTCGCGCGGGCAGAGGCGTCGCGGCAGATGTCTTGGTAGAGCCTGTCGGCGACCGCGAGTCGCGCCGACGGCGAAAGCGGCAGCGCCATGCGGACGCGATCGACGTAATCGTTGATCGCGACGGTGGCGTCTTGACTGAACTGCATGATGTTCGAACCTCGATCGGGTTAGGGATGTGGATGGGAAGTACTACCGCGAAGCCGGTCCCCGAGTTTCAGCGATTGTCTAAGGGAGCGGTCGAGCTTTAGCTCGACCGGAGACGAGCTTGCAATGGAATGGCCGCGGCGGTCGACCGTAAAGATCGACCGCTCCCCCTATCGGTGGCCCGACTTGAACGTCACGTCGAGGGTCACCGTTTGTCCCGGCGAAAGGTCGCCGAGCACGACCGACGTGCCGCTGCGCGTGATGCGGGCCGTCGTACCCGCAGCGCCGGCTTGCGTGAGTCCCGCCGGAAAGTCGAGCGTCAGACCGTCGACCCCGTGCGGCGACGTCACGGTGAGATGCTCGCGCCCCCCGACGACGGGCGATCCGGTGACGACCGTCTGCGACCTCTTCTCCCAGAAATCTCCGAACGCGTCCATGTCGCCGACCCACATGCGCGGCCGCGCGTGCGCGACGAGCGCGAGTTCCGTCGGCAGCTTGTCCGCGACGACGTCGGGATGGATGAGCGTCGTGACGACGCCGTGGATATCGGCTTCATCGTCGAGCACCGTGTCGAACGCCGCCATGTGCGGCAGCATCGGCACCCAACCGTCGGCATCGGCGAGAACGATCGGGAATTCGACGATCCGCGATTCGACCGTGCCGCCTTGCTCCTCCATCGCGACGTATGGATACGCCGTCATGACCTCGCCCGCCGCGTATGACGAATCGAACCGATAGCCGTAGCGCTCGAGCACCGTCCATAGCTCGCGGTTGATGAGCAGGTACCCGGTCCGCAACGCGTCGACGTGGACGAGCGGGCTCGCAGCGTCGAGCCGTTCTTGGCTCACGTGCACCTCGCCGGTGACGGTCGCGCCGATCGTCAATCCGTGGCTGTGATCGGGCGCGATGACCTTGACGAACGGCTTGTAGTTCTCGGGCGTCTCCTTACCCGTGCCGACCGGAAACGTCCGGAAATCCGGCGCATGTGCGACCGTGTGGCTGCCGATATCGCCGCCTTCACCCGCAACCGTCGCGACGATCTGCTTCCCACGCGCGTCGTAGAATCCGTAATCCTCGATGTCGTGTACGGTCTTCGCCTGGACGAAATACGTCGTCGTAAAGCCGTGCGATTTCTCGGCCTTCGCATACGGCAGCATGTTGGTGACGGAGTTGATGTAGTCGACGTCGTGCGTGATGATGAGCGCTCCCGACAGACCATCCGGAGTCGGATCCGTGACGACCGCACCGCGAACGAGGTGCAGGTACCAGTCGCGCACCATCATCTGCGGCACGTCCGCGCTCGGCTCGAAACCGTTGTCGTAGACGCGGCCGGCTTCGATCGCCTGATCGTCTTGGGGACGCAGCACCGAATCGTAGTAGGCGAGGCCGGTGACGTAGATGCGGCCCTTGCCGATCGCGCGCTCGACGATCGCCGCCGTGCCGTCCTCGAAGCGCGCGAGGACGCGCTCGCTTCCGCCCGGTTTGGGCTTGTAGCCTTGCGTCAGGACCGCTTGGCCCTCTTTCTTGTTGCCCAGGCTGATCGTCCGCTCTTCCGGATGGGTCAGACGGACGAAGCCCGGGTCGCCGCTCGCCGCATCGATCGACATCGTATAGCGATGCTCGCTCGGCGTCAGCGAGTCGATGCCGGCGAGGATCTCGATGCCCGCGGACTCGCCGTCGTCCACGACGACTATCCCGCCTCCCGAGATGTAGTCGTGGATCTTCGCCGTCGTCGCGTCGGTCATGAAGTTGCCGTCGACGGCGCCCGTCATGACGACCATCGGCTGCCGCAACGCCTTCGCCAAATCGTGGGTGAACAGATACGGTATTCCCATCCCCGACGCCAGGTGGCGCGCACCAAAAGCATACTCTTGCGGATCCGGTGCGTAGACGGCGAGCGAGAGCGGCGACGCGGCGGTTGCGCTCGCGCCGAGCGCGGAGCTCGGACGGTCCCCGCCCGGCGCGAGCAGCAAGAAGCAGAGCCCGGCGATGATCGTCAATCTTTTTTTCACGGCATCCGCATCGAGAACGTCAGGTCGATCGTGCTCGCGTCGTACGGCAAGACCCACGGACCGCCCGTGTAGTGATCGTCGTAGAAGGCGCCGGCGACCGAGAAGCGGTCACCTTCGTAGTCGAAGAACGGCTCGAGGCGCGCGAACGGCAACGTGCCGGGGGTCAGGAAAACCGGTGGAGGAACGGGTTGCCCCTGCTGGTTTGTTCGCAAGTAGACCGGCACCGTCGTGCGTCGTTCGCCTAGCGTGCTCACGAGCCCGATGGAGAAGCGGTCGCTCAGCTGACGGTTCCCGGTCGCGGAGAGCGCGAGATCGCGCTGGCCGTAGAAGCTGTAGTATCCGGGTACGATACCTTGCGCCGGGTTCGTATACGTCTCGCTGAAGCTCGCGTTTCGCAGACTGAGGTCGGGCGTCAGCGTCGTCGTCGCGCCGACGTGCAGAACGCGCGATACGTCGAATGCCAGCTCGTGGTAGCGGTTGCCGTCATTGTAGCCGCCGCTTTGCGCGGTAAGGCTCAACGTGTTCGAGCGATGCGTGTAGCCGACGTCGCCGAACACGGTCGCTATCCGCACGAGCGGTGACCAAAAGCCGGGTCTCGTCTGGCCGCCGTTCGCCGCGACGCTCCCGTCGACGCCGCCGACCGAGTAGCCGGCTCCGTACGACACACCGTCGTTGCTTCCGAAGAGGCTGATGACGCTGTCCGTCACCGATGGAACTCCACCGTACTTCGACCCGACCAGCGACAGCGTGGCGCCGAGGCGGCTCGTCGGCTGGACCGTCGCCTCGAGCCCGAACCGATTCGTCTCGACGAACGACTGCGAGTCGCTGATCCTGTAAAGCTCTTCGATGACGCCGATCGCCGTCGTCGGCGTCGCGAAGAAACGCTCGGATAGGCGGAAGTCGAACGTCGAGCCGTCCGACGAATGCGACGCCGTCAGCGTCGAGACGAGCTGGGGCGACGTGAGGATCGACAGCTGGCGATGGAGATCGACCGCGTCGGAGTCGCCCGGATCGAGGGCGAGCGCGCGCTTATCGAGCGCGACGGCTTGCGGCAAGTCGTTCAGCCAGTAGTCGACGGTCGCTAGGCCGACGAGCGCATCCGTGTCGTCGGGCTGCACGGCGAGCACCGCTTCGTAGTCCGCGCGTGCCTTGTGGTAGTCGCCGGAGAACGATTCTGCATCCGCGCGGCCGACGAGCGCGTCCGTGTTCTTCGGATCGTGCGAGAGCACGGTCGCGAAGATCGCTTTCGCTTCGTCGTAGCGACCCTCGAACGTGTACGTCTCTCCCAGGCCGACCTGCGCGTCGGAGTCGGCCGGCGCGGCTTTGAGAACGACTTGATATTGGCTTTCCGCCGACGCGTAATCGTGGTTGAAGGCGTACGCCTGGGCGAGGACGATGCGCGCGTCGGCGTCGTCCGGCGAGGCTTGGAGCAGCTGGTCGAGGAGCGCGATCGCGAGCCCTTGATCGCCGGCGTATGATGAGGTCTGCGCGTACGCGACGGTTATGTCGCGATTCGCCGGATCGAGCTTGTGATCGACCGAGAGCAACGCGAGCGCGTCGCGCGCTCGTCCTTGTCGTTGGAGCTGCCTCGCCGTTGCGATGTCCGCCGCGAAGTCGTGGGTGGGCGGCGAAGCGCTCCCCGCGGCCGGGGCGGGAGCTTCCGCCGATGCAAAATCGGGAAACGCTGCAAACGTCAGGAGCGACGCGAGAACGGCGATGGCCATGCGACCCGGCAAGCGTTCAGTTCCCCTCGGGCCGGGGGCATGGAGCCCGCACGGCGGCATCGAAAGCGCGGTTATCTCCGATATCGATTGTATAGTCGGCCGCAAACGTCCCGTCATCAGGTTGCGCTCTTGACCGTCAACATCACCTGCAGCACATGCGACGGCCGGAATCTCTGCGATTCGTGCCGCACGGCGGCACGGGCATTCACCGCAGCCGGTCACCGCGTGGAACATTCGACGCGCTATGCGGCTCTCCGCGCCGCTGCCGCCGGCGCGTACGGATTCGATGCGTGCGTCGTCCCGGTCTCGTCGGACGAACGCTCGATATTCGATGCCGCCGTCTCGCTACTCGGCGATCGCCGACTCGCGATCGTCGCAGACGATACGGCCCGCTCGACATTGGGCGGCCCGCCGGGCGTGACCATACTTCCGCGTCGCTCGTTCGACTCGGGGACATTCGCCCTAGACTGGTTTTCGAAAGAACCGTCGACCGATAGCGGACTTCGGACGGAGGAACCTGAGACGGTCGCGATGCCGCGGATCGCCATCGAATCGCTCGACGACAAGATCCAGGCGACGCGGCGTCTCAAGCGAGTCGCCGACTTCAGCCGCGATGTCATCGCAACGGCAGGCCTCGCCGCGACGCCGCGCCTCGACTTGCTCGCCGTCCTCGACGACGAGATCGCATGGGCGAAGACGAGCGAGACGGTGTTCGGCGTGTGTCTGGTGCACTTGCCCGGACTTTCGGTCGCGCGTCCGGGGGAGCCGATCGGAAGCGGCGAGCTGCGGCTGACAGAAGCGGCGAAGGTCATCCGCAGCTCGGTTCGTTCGTCCGACGTCATCTCAGGACGCGGCGATGATTTCGTCGTCGTCCTCGCCGACGCCGACACGAGTGGAGCAGGCCTCGCGGCGGTGAGGATCGCGTCGGGCATCGCCGGCTCGAAGTTGCGGCCGACCTCAAAGGGCAAGGCACGTGCACGCGGTTTCGCCGCGTGGGGCGTCGGCTGCGCGGCGTTTCCCAAAGACGGCACGACGCGCGAGTCGTTGCTCGCCCGCGCCACATCGACTCTGAAAGCGCTTTAGGTGTCGGATTGGGAATGGAGCGGTCGACCTTTACGGTCGACCGCCGCGGCCTAGCTTTCGAGAATCTCGCACGTCATGCCGAGACCGCTGAAGAAGCGCTTCTGCTGTTCCGCGATCGTGCCGGGCTCGACATCCATCCGCAGGACCGTACCGGCCACTTGTTCGCGATTGAAGCCGGCGGTCTGGAAGAGCGACCTGAT
>JANWLL010000120.1 GCA_025450855.1 Vulcanimicrobiia bacterium | reverse complement strand
GCGCGCGCGAGGAGCGTCTTGCCGCTGCCCGGCGGCCCGAGGAGCAGTAGCCCCTTCGGGATGCGCGCACCGAGCGCTTGGAATTTCTTCGGATACTTGAGGAACTCGACGACTTCGGCAAGCTCTTGCTTGGCCTCATCGACCCCGGCGACGTCCGCGAATGTGACCTTCGACCGGTTCTCAGAGTGGAGTTTCGCGCGGCTGCGCCCGAACGAGAGCGCCTGGTTGCCCCCCGATTGCGCTTGCCTGAAGACGAACAGAATGATGATGATGACGAGGACGAACGGGCCAATGGTCGTCAGCAAGAAGTACGTGTTCTGGTTCGTGTTGTTCGTGTCGAACTTGAAGCGCACGTCGTGCGACTTCAGCTCTTTCGCGAGGTCGTTCTCGACGCCGGCCTGGATCGGGATCGTCTCGGTCGTGCCGTTGCGTTTGAACGTGACCGAATTCTGGCCGATGACGACGACGTCTTGGAACGACTGCGGCTGCGTGTCGACCATCTGGATGAAATCGCTGTAGGTCGGAGGCTGTGGCGCCTGGCCGCCCTTCGTCTGCATGTACCAGACATACGACAAGCCGATTATCGCCAAGAAGACCGCTGACCAGATGATATTGCGAACGAGTCTCGCCAAAGGGGGTGTCTCCTGCCCGGCCAGCCGTGGCCGGTACGTCCGTCCTACTATATACGTTCGGCGGACGTCTGAAGTTTACATATGTAAGGGAGATTCCTGAACCGTTCTTGGTGGTCCAAACCGTAACCTACCAGGAACGCGTCGGGGGCGTCCAAGCCCACGAAATCGATTGTGACGCCTTCGTGCCTGTGGAACGGTTTATCGACCAGGACGCACGCGCGTAGGCTCGCGGGACCGCGACTGCGGATCGCCGCCATCAAGTGACCGAGCGTCACACCTTCGTCGACGATATCCTCGACGAGAATGACATGCCGACCCTTGAGATCGCCGTCGATATCCTTCACGATCCGAACGTCGCTCGCGCCTGCGTTTCGACCCGTTCCATACGATGTCACGATCATGAAATCGACGGTGATCGGATAGTCGCCGAGCGCGCGCATGAGATCGGCGATGAAGATCGCGGCGCCTTTGAGCACGCCGATGAGAAGCACCGCCTCGCCCGCGTACGTGACGCGGATCTGCGAAGCGATCGTCTCGATCGCGCTCGCGATCTGCTCCGCGTTGAAGACGACCTCGAGCGATTCACCGCGGCGCAGAGCCGGCTCGACCATCATACTTGGATTATCGGCACGATCACCCGCACGAAACGGCTTCGAACGAGGCTGGGGGCGGATCCCAGCGGACTTCGATCGCCTGTCGACCCGGGCGAGCCGCAAACGCGGCGCTTGCGCGCACGCCGACCGCTGCGGCGATCGACCCATTCTTGCAGAGCAGCGGCACCTGGCGACGCCGAGCGAGCGGTAATCCGGCTTTGCCTAGAAAGCGCGCCATCCCGACGGCGCCGCGCCTGCCCGCGGGGACGAAGCGGTCGCCCGTCCGCGGCGATCGCACGATAAGCTCCGCGCCGGGCGGCAGCGACTCCGAGTCGAGCAGGATCATACCGGAAGCCGGCGCGCGCTCGTCACGAGGCTTGCGGGCGGCTCGAGCCGCGACGCGACGCATGGTGATGGTGCCGCCGCCCCATGCGATGTTCAGCGTCGTTCGCGGCGCCGCGACCGTCACCGGTTCGTCGTCGCCTGCGCGCCGGCTCTGGGCGATGGGCGAGAACGTCGCTCGCCCCGCCGACAGCTCGGCGTTCGCACGTCCGGCGTGAAACGATCCCCCGCGCCGCGCGCGGATCGCGCTCGCGATCGCGGCGCAGTGCGCGTACGTGAAATCGCGCGCGTCGCCTGCGACGCGGCGGACTTCGATCCGGAGAACGCGGCGTAAGAGGGCGTCCGGCAACCGGCGAAGTTCCGACGCGACGAGCGACGCGCCGTCGGGCGAGCGGACGCGCCGCCACGCCGAAACGGCGACTGCGTCGAGAAGCGCTTTGTCGTCGCTGCAGATCGCGGCGCCGCGGGCGATCGCTTGACGCGAACCCGGCGCGATCGATTCGAGATCGAGCAGGACACGGCGGATCGCGTTGCGCCGGAAGCGATCGTCCGCATTCGTCTCGTCTTCCGCGACCGCAACGCCTTTTAGCCGCACGTACTCAGCCAAGAGCCGTTTCGGCGCCCACAGCAGCGGCCGGACGACGTCGACGTCTGCGCCGATCGGTCGGCGCGGCCGCATCGCTGCGATGCCGTCGATGCCGCTTCCGCGAAGCAGCGCCATGAGAGATGATTCGGCGACGTCGTCGCGCTGATGGCCGGTGATGACGATCGACGCTCGCTGCGACCGCGCGAACGCCGCGAGCGCCTTATAGCGTCGCGCGCGCAGGCGCGCCTCGAGTGACGTGCCTTCATCCGCCGCACCGGCGAGACGCACGCTCGCGAGCTCGGCTCCGGACGCCCGCGCTTGCGCCTTCACCACGCGTTTGTCGTTCGCGATGTTCGCTCGGGGACGCACGTCGTGATCGACGTAACAGGCGATCAGATGGCAGTGCGGTCGCGCGCTCCGAACGGCGAACAGCGCTGCGGCGCTGTCCGACCCCCCGGAGCACGCGACGACGATTTTCGATCGGCCGGCAGGAATGCCGAGCATGTCGCATGCGGCGCGGACGCGCGAGTCGACGTCGTCGATCAGCCGCGCATCAGCCGCGTCGCGCGACTCGTTCGATCTCGCGGCGTACCTCGCGCTCTTTGATCGCTTGCCGCTTGTCATGCGTCTTCTTTCCGCGCCCGAGCCCTAGTTCCACCTTGACGTTGCCGCGCTTGAAATACGCGCGCAGGGGGATGAGGGTGAGTCCCTTCTCTTGGATCGTGCCGACGAGCCGCTTGATCTCGAGGCTGTGGAGGAGCAGCTTGCGATCGCGCTTCGGCTCATGCTGCGAAAAAAACGTGCCGCGTTCGTACGGCGGTATGTGGACGTTGACGAGCCACGCCTCCCCGGCGCGCAACCGGACAAAACCGTCGCCGAGGGTGCAGCCGCCGAGCCGCATGCTCTTGACTTCCGTGCCCGTGAGCACGATGCCGGCCTCGATCTTATCGACGAAAGCATACTCGTGATACGCGCGCCGGTTCGAAGCGATCGGCTTGATGCCGTCGTCAGCCACCGTCGCTGCCGCTTTCTCCGGTCCCGAGCTCCGTCAGGAACCGCGCTTTGCCTTCGGCGTAGAGCGTGCCGTCTTCACCGCGTAGCGTGCTCTCCATCTCCATGACGCGCCCACGCCGGCCATGCACCTTGCCTTCGACGACGAGCGGCACGTCGGTCGGCACCGCCTTGCGGAAGCGCACTTCGATGCGCGCCGTCACCGCGCGCTCGCCCGCGGCGATCGCCGCGTGCGCCATCGCCTCATCGAGCAGCGTCGCGACGATGCCGCCGTGCATGATGTTCGACCAGCCGCCGAACTCGCGCCGCGGCACGACGCGGCTTATCGCGGTGCCGTCGCCGTAGTCGAACGTCATGCGCAGTCCTGTCGCGTTGTCGGGCCCGCAGGCGAAACACCGCCGGTCGTCGGCAAGGCGCGGCTTCATCGGCTTGATCGGCTTCATCGGCTTCATTGGATCTTGCCGGAGCGGATGCGGTCGAGCTGCGCCTCCGCGTACTCGGGCTCTTCGCCGAACGTCACCGCATCGGCGTACGCCTTCTTCGCGAGCTCGAGCTCGTGGAGCTTGAGGTAGAGATCGCCGAGGAGCGGCAGGCCGAACTGGCCGGCTTCGCCGACGTGGCCGCTATCGAGATCGATCGCCGATTTCAAATACGCGACACCGGCGTCGTACTGGCCGAGGTCTTCCATGACCGATCCGAGGTGGAAGTACGCGTCGGCGTAGCCGGGGATGAGGTTCGGGATGTCGATGAGGTACGTCAGCGAGCGCTGCGGGTCGCGCAGATCGTTCTGATAGATGCCCGAGAGGTACTCGAGCGCGAGGATGTCGTGCGGCTCCGAAGCGAGAGCCAAGAGAAACTCCGCCTTCGCCCGATTCGTCGACTCCTCACCTAGCCGATAGATGCCGAGTCCGACGTGGGCGCCGGCGAGCGCCGGCTCGGACGCGACCGCTGCGTCGAGCGCATCTTTTGCGTCGCTCGATCGCTGCGGCACCGTCTGCGCTTCGAAGAGGTACGTGTACGCGAGGCGCGTCTGCGCGATGGCGTCTTTCGGATGCTTGACGACCGCGTCTTCCTCGTCGTTCGCAAGCGAATCGAGCGCGTCCGGACCGATGTTGCTCACCGCCGCGTTCATGAGCGACAGCGCGAGCGAATCGGTCGGCGCGATCCTCAGCGCCGCGCTGAAATCCGTGCGCGCATCGTCGAAGCGCTTGCCGTAGAACGCCGTGAGGCCTGTGTTGAGATCGGACACGAACGCATGATTTGCGTACGGGTCGTCGGTCGACGTGGCGGCAAGCGCCGGCGCGCACGACATCGTCGCGCCCACGATCAAAAGCGTTGCAGCGATCGAGCGCTTCATCAATATCCGAGCGCCAGCCGGTCGCCGAGTTGCGAGGGAAGTCGAGCGCTTTCGATCCGGTCTTGGACCGCGCGCACGTCGTACGTCACCCTCCGCACGTCGACGTATGCCTCGTCGACGTCGATGACGGCGAACGCCGCCTGCGGATTCCGGTCGCGCGGCTGGCCGACGCTCCCGGGATTGACGATGTAGCGATATTCGTCGGAGATGTCGATCCGGCCGCCGTGGAGCAGGCGCTGCTGGAACGTCCGGCCCGACTTCTCTTGATAGTAGACCTCGGCGATGTGGCTGTGGCCGACGAACGTCAGCGACGCGTCGGTGCGGCCGAACGCCGCTTGCGCGTCGACGACATCGAGGATGTAATCGAAGTGGTAGACCGGCGCGCCGTGGACGATGTCAAACGTCGGATACGTCCGGACGCGCGGCAGCGCACCCAAATATTCGAGATGTTCGCGCGACAACGCCGCGCGGTTCCACTCGATCGCTTCGCGTGCGAGCGGGCTGAAATAGTCGATGCCGGACTCGTTCGCGGCGGCCTCATCGTGGTTGCCGGCGATCGAAACGCAGTCCCGTTCGATGAGCTTCGCGCAACACTCGTTCGGGCTCGGACCGTAACCGACGATGTCCCCAAGACAGATCAGACCGTCGATCTGCAGCGAGTCCAACTCGCCGAGGACGGCAGAAAGTGCTTCCATGTTCGAATGGACGTCGGAAATGATGCCGTAGCGCATAGAACGGTGGGGGATCGCCTCGTAAGGTGCGGGTGTTTCTCGCCGCCGGCGACGCCTACCTTTGCTCGATATCGCCCGCCGCTATTTGACTATCGCGAGTTTGTCGACCACTGACGTCACGCCTTTGACGCCGCGGACCGTTTGATCGACGACTTCCTTGTGCGCGGGTGACGGCACGTGCCCCGTCAGCGTCACGACGCCGCGATGCACGTCGACGTGGATGTCCGCCGCGTTGACGCCCGTCTGCGCGACGAGCGCGGCGTGCACTCCCGCCGACAGCGCCAGGTCTGCTTCGATCTGAGCCGCGGTCGGCGCCGATGCGTCGACGACGACTCGATCGTCGAGCGTCTCGACGCCCTTGACGCCGCGCGCCGCCTTTTCCATCGCTTCGCGTTCGCCCATATTCGCGATCGTGCCGGTGAGCGTCACGGCGCCGCTGCTGCTCGCGACGTGCACGAGACCGACCGTCGCGGCATCGACGCCGGCTATCGTCGCCTGCACTTGCGCGGCGAGCAACGCATCGTCTGCCGCCGAGCGCGCCTTATCGGCTCCGTTCTGGCCGCAGGCGGCGAGCGATAGAGCGAGCGCGATGACGGACATGCGCGCGATCCCACGCGGACCTCGTAGACGTGCTTCCATGATCATCTGACCTCCGAGTCCATGCCGATGTATTCCCATCCGAGGGCACCGCTAGCGCTCGCGAGAGCCCCGAGCGCCGCCCCAATGGCGATCCCCCACGGAAAGCGGTGACTCGGCCCGTCCTCCCAGACGATCGCGTAAAGCGCCGGCTTGCTCTCTTCGAACGCAAGCCCGAACCGCTCCGCAAGGAACTTCGTCGTCCTCACCGCCGCGCGCGTCCCGGCCGCGACGGATGCCGCATTTTCCCACGGATCCCCCGCAGACGGTTGGTCGACGTCGACGCCGGAGGTGGCGCTCGAGCCGCTCGCGCTGCGCGCTTTCGCGACGCCCTCGCGCCGCGAGCCGATGACGAGCATCATCCTGCCTTTGCCCAGCCGCGCGCGGACGCGCTCGATCCCTTCATCGCGAACGATGATTCCCGCTGCATCGGCAGTGCCTTCTTCCAGCGCCTCGCCGCTTTCGTCTGCCGTCCACCGGCAACGGAAGCCTGCGAGCGCGGCGAGCTCCTCGATGAGCGGATCGTATGGACCTGCGAAGAGCGCGACGGACGCGCTGTCCGTATCGCGCAGCGGCGTCCACTCGACAGCCACGTGGCGCGGGTGATGCGCCGTGCCGCTTCGCAGATGAAAGCGCGCGTCGGCACGTGCGAGACGATAGAGTCCGCCGCCGATGTCCGGCAACGGATCGACGATGGCGCGCGGGCTGCCCGGCGCGGTGAGCACGGTAGCGAGCGGCCATTCGTCGCGCGCGCCATCCGTGTCGACGCCTCGGGCGAGCCGCGCGCGCCGCGTCGGTGCATCGGCGAAACCGCCGAGCCTTCGGAGCAGCGGTGCGACGTACGCTTCGAACGCGAAGTGGCACGAGGCCGGGTAACCGGGCAGGTTGACGATCGCGACCGAACCGCTGTGCCCGAGGATCACCGGCCGCCCGGGGCGCGTCGCGACGCCGCGGACATCGATCGCGCCGACCTGCTCGATCGTGCGCGCGCCTCGATCGCGCGCGCCGTCCGAAGATCCGGCGAGCAGCGCGACGACGTCGGAGTTGGCGACGGCATCGGTCAATGCGGCGTGAAGCGCGCCGTCGTCGTCGGCGACGACGCCCGTCACCGTGACCTCCGCGCCAAGCGTGCGCGCCGCCGCGGCGATCATGGGCGAATTGCTGTCGATGACCGAGCCGGGTTTCGCAGCGGCTCCCGATGCGACGAGTTCGTCGCCGCTCGGGATGACGGTAAGCCGAGGTTTGCGAACGACGTCGATCGTCGTGCAACCGCTCGCGATGAGCGCCGCGCAATCCACCGGACGCAATGCGACGCCCGGCCACCCGATGGCGACTCCAGGCGGCACGTCGTCACCCGGGAGGCGTACGTGTTTCCCGATCGCGACGCTCTTCGTCACGACGACCGTTTGGCCGTCGACTAAGACAGCCTCGTTCGGGATGACCGCATCTTTGTCGCGCGGCAGCTTCGCGCCGGTGTCGATCGGCACAGCACCGGTGCCTATGGTCAAACGCTTGGGTTTCGCGGCCGTCGCATCGCACACGTCGGCGGCGCGCACCGCGAAACCATCCATCGCCGCAGCACGATACGTCGGACATGGATCTTTCGTGCGGGTGACGTGCGCGGGCGCGCGCCCGACCGCTTCGTAGAGCGCTATCGCCTCGACGGCGAGACGATCCGGGCACCCGGCGTCGCGCAGTTGCTCCGACCACGTCCGGACGGCCTCGGCGAACGGCGTCGCGCGCGGCGCGCCGCCGGCCGTCATGGCCGCGGCGGGGCGCTGAGCGGCCACGCGTCGACGCTCGTGCCGCCGTCGATGCGGCCGACGCCGAGCGGCACGGTGACGAGCGCGTCG
This sequence comes from Vulcanimicrobiia bacterium, assembly GCA_025450855.1. GTDB lineage: Bacteria > Vulcanimicrobiota > Vulcanimicrobiia > Eremiobacterales > Eremiobacteraceae > JANWLL01. The sequence continues at coordinate 2,705 of JANWLL010000120.1, read as the reverse complement.
GCGAATGCGAGGATGTGCATCATCGCCGACGTGCCGAATAGCGGCCGCGCGCGAACTTCGCCGTCGTCGCGATGCAGCGCGACCGGGATGCGGTGTTCGAGCGTCGGGCTCACGTCGATCGTCTGCGAAAGTATCGCGCGCACGGGAACGTCGTTCGGCTTACGGTCGAGCATCCGCAGCAAGATCGGTTTGCCGAGCGTCTCGAGCATGACGAGCGCGGAAACGGGATTGCCGGGAAGTCCGATCACGGGTTTGTCGCCGACCGCGCCGAGCACCGTCGGCCGACCGGGTTTTGCGCGGACGTGATGGACGATGACGCCGGGCGGGCCGGCGGCTTGCACGACGTCGGGCGTGAAGTCGCGCTCGCCCGCCGACGATCCGCCGGAGATGACGACGGCGTCGCACTCGTCGATCGCGCGTTTGAATGCTGCTTCGAACGCCGTGCGAATGTCGGGAACTCGATCGTACTGCACGGGCTCGAACCCCATCGTCGCGAGCGCGCCTGCGAGCGAGAAGCGGTTGATGTCGCGGATCTCTCCGGGATGGATGGGATCGCCCGGCGCGACGAGCTCGTCGCCGGTGAGCAGCATGCCGACCCGCGGCCGTTCGTAGACGTCGACCATGTCGATCCCGGCACCCGCGAGCATTCCGACGCGAGCCGGCGTCAGCACCGTCGCCGAATCGAAGAGCAGATCGCCGCGGCGCACGTCGGCGCCGCTGCGGGTGATATTCGACTCCGCGTCGGATGCGTCGAGGACGGTCGCGATGCGGTCGGATTCTTCCGTGTCCTCGACCATGACCGCGGCGTCTGCGCCGGGCGGCAGTGCGCCCCCGGTCGAGATACGCATCGCTTGACCGCGTGCGATCGGACCCGGCGGTGCTGCGCCCATGGCGACTTCGCCGACGACTCTCACCGTAGCAGGTTTTTCCTGAGATGCACCCGCGACGTCGTCCGCGATGACGGCGTAGCCATCGACGCGCGACCTCGAGAACGGAGGCACGTCCTCGATAGCCTGGATCGGGCCCGCGAGCGTACGCCCGATCGCGTCGCGGACGCTCACGCGGACGGTTCTCGCACGGCGGAGCGGGACCGCGGACATCGCCGCTAGTGCCTCGGCGATAGTGACGCGGTTGCGCGGAACCTCGATTAGTGGCGTCGCTCACACCCTCCGAGAGCGGCCGCATGGCGGCCGATATTTTTAACGTGGGGAATTTCGCCACGTGCCCGCGCCGTGCGAGCCTGGCATGCTTTGTCGCGGCCCGATAGCGACCCTCGCTCCGCGCCCGAACCGCTCTCGTAAATAATGGAGGCTCGATGTATCCGGTCAAGATGGATGACTTGCTGAAAGCGATGGTCGAGAAAGGAGCTTCCGACCTGCATATCGTCGTCGGCAGTCCGCCGATGATCCGGCTTCACGGCCGCCTCGAGCCGATCGCCACGGAAGTGATCTCGCCCGGAGCCGCTCAAGAGCTCGTCGCCGCCATCTCGAAAGTCGAAGAGACTAATGCGCTCATCGAGAATCGCGAAGTCGACTTCGCGTACTCGCTGCGCGGTGTGTCGCGCTTCCGCGTCAACGCATGCTTTCAACGAGACAGCGTCAGCGCCGTCCTTCGCGCGATCCCGGGCTTGCCGCCCGCGCTCGAAGAGATGGACCTTCCGCCGATCGTCGCCGAAGTGACGAAGAAACCGCGCGGCCTCGTCGTCGTCACCGGACCGACCGGTTCGGGCAAGTCGACGACGCTCGCCGCGATGATCAACTTCATCAATCGCCACAACGCGGTCCGGATCGTCACGATCGAGGATCCGATCGAGTTCCTCCACCAGAATATCAAGTCGGTCATCAGCCAGCGCGAGATCGGCCGCGACACGCTGTCGTTCCACAACGCGCTACGCTCGGCGCTCCGCCAAGATCCCGATGTCATCCTCGTCGGCGAGATGCGCGATCTCGAGACGATCTCGCTCGCGCTCACCGCGGCCGAGACGGGCCACCTCGTTTTCGGCACGCTCCACGTGACGTCGGCGCCCGAATCGATCAACCGCATCGTCGACGTCTTCCCGACGGAAGCCCAAGAGCAGGTGCGACTCCAGTTGGCAGGCGTTCTCGAGGCTGTGTTCACGCAGACGCTCGTTCCGCACGTCAACAACGACGGACGCGTGTGCGCGATGGAGATCCTCATCGGAACACCTGGCGTGCGCAATCTCATCCGCGAGAACAAGCCCGCGCAGATGATGAACGCGATCCAGACCGGCTCGTCCTCAGGCATGATCTCGCTCGAGAAGAGCCTGGCGGCGTTCGTCAGCGACGGTCGCATCACGCTCGAGGCGGCGATCGAGAAATCGTCACATCCCGAGGAGCTCAAGCGCATGTGCTCCGAGAGCGCTCCGAAGGCGCGCTTCGCCTCCAACTTCTGACGCAGAAAGCGGCGTTGTAGCGGTCGAGCTTTAGCTCGACCGGAGACGGCGTTGCAATTCCGACGCGTCATCCCACGGTAGGGCATGGGCCGCTTGTCCGATAATAGCGGCCCATGCTCGACCGCGCGCTCATCAGAGAGAATCCAGACCGCGTCCGGCGCGCGCTGAGCCGCCGGCAGCTTTCGAGCGCCGTCGTCGACGAGTATCTCGAACTCGACCAGCGCTGGCGCGCCGTCGTCACCGCGCTCGACGTCTCTAAGTCCGAACGCAACAAGATCTCCGCCGAGTTCGC
>JANWLL010000119.1 GCA_025450855.1 Vulcanimicrobiia bacterium | reverse complement strand
CGCTGCAGACGGCGCAGCGCGTCGTGGCCCTCGTCGCCGAGGGTCGCACTAGGGTGCAGCGCTATCAATACGGCGACCGGCCGATCCCGGAACCGGTCATCAGGGAATTCGCCGGTGCGTCTGCACCAAGAGCCGTTGTGACCTGCAACGTGTACGGCGCGCTCGTGCTCAACACGACCGATCTCATGTTCATCGACATCGACTCAGACGACGCAGCGCCGAATCCCGGCACCTCGCTCGCCTCGGGATTGATGTCGATGTTCGGCAAGAAGCAGCAACCGCCGGTTCAGCAACCGCAAACCGGCGTCGAGGACACGATAGCACAAATCGCTCAGGCCAATGGTCTCTCACTTCGCCTCTACAAAACCGCCGGCGGTTACCGCGCCATCGTCACGAACCTGACGCAGAGCGCCACGGACGAAACATCGCTCGCCTTGTTGCGCGAGTTCGGATCCGATCCGCTCTACGTCCACTTATGCAAGCAACAGGAATCGTTTCGTGCTCGCCTCACGCCGAAGCCCTGGCGCATGAAGATGTGGGAACCGCCCGTCACGTATCCGTTCCAGACGCCGCAAGAGCAGCAGCGCTTCGACCGCTGGAACGCCGACTACGCTGCGGCGAGCGCACGCTTCGCGACCTGCCGATTCATCAGAGCGATCGGCGACGGCGACCCTATGCAAGGTTTCCGCGAGCTCATCGACTTCCACGACGAACAGACGAAGGCACAGATAAGCCTCCCGCTCGCCTGAGCGAGCGACCCGCCAAGCGCGGGAGAACCACGACCCGCCTCGAAACCCCGTGACGACCATGCAGACGAAACTCGCTTGGGGAATTTTCGCCGCAGCGCTCCTCGGATCAGCGACCGGCGTCGCGGTTGCGCCGCGGCAAGCGCGCGTCGCGCTCAAGCGCCGCACCGCTGCGAACATCAGCTCGCTCGTCGCACGCTATCAGCGCTGGGTGAACGAGTCGCGCGTCGACGCGGTGCTCGCGACCGACAGCCTCAAAACCGCGATCGGCGGCGATCCGAACCTCGGCAAGCGGCGCATCTGGGTCGACGCGCACGGCGCGACCATCCTGTTGCACGGCGTCGTGGAGAACGATGCGGAGTGGCGCTTCGCCGACAAACTCGCGCGCGCGGCCTCGCCTGACGGCTCGGTGCGGAATCTACTTCAAGTACGTCCGCACTCGACGGGCGTTTGATTGCGAGGTCGTCTTCGGTCGAGCTAAAGCTCGACCGCTACAACAAAAGTGCGATGGGCAAGTGGCGGAACTGGCAGACGCGCTGGATTTAGGTTCCAGTGGGGCGACCCGTGAAGGTTCGAGTCCTTTCTTGCCCACACCGATCAAACGAAACGGCCGAAATATTCAGTGACCGTGATCCTCGGGGTATTTGTCCGGGCCGAGCGCGCGCACGCGCGCTTGCGTGACCCAAGCGAAGACTGCGACATACAAGGCGCCGCCGATCACCAAGACCGTGCCCAACATCACGCCGCCCGTCATGTGTGCGGCGTTCGCCGCGACACGGCGATTCCCCGCAAGGAAAACAGGTCCACCCGCATAACATGAGACTGACGTCGGCGCAAGCCGACGCTCGCGCATGCAGCGCGGAAGTAGCTCAGCGGTAGAGCATCGCCTTGCCAAGGCGAGGGTCGCGAGTTCGAATCTCGTCTTCCGCTCCAGACCCGCACCCAGTCGGAGGTTCGCTTCGAAGCGCAGTGACAGCCACGGTCCGTAAACTCGCGCCGACCGAAGTCGAACTCGACATCGAGGTCTCGGCGCCCGACTTCGAAGCCGCCCGCGAGCGCGCGTTTCGCAAGCTCGTCAAACAATATCGCCTGCCAGGTTTTCGGCAGGGCCACGTTCCGCGCCCGATCTTCGAGCGCCACGTCGGCACCGAAGCGATCGATCATCAAGCGGTCGAGGACGTCGTGCCCGACGCGTACTCGCGCGCCCTCAAAGAGCATAACCTCGATCCCGTCGACCGTCCGCACATCGATCTCGAGCGCCTCGACGACGGCAAATCGCTGCGTATCAAGGCGAAAGTGAGCGTCCGCCCCGACATCACGCTCGCCGACTATCGAGGCCTTGCCCTCGAGCGTCATCCCGTCAGCGTGACGGAAGAAGAAGTCGAACGCAGCCTCCAGGCCCTGCGCAAACGCGCAGCCGAGCTCGAGCCGGTCGTCGACCGCGGCATCGAGGCCGGCGACGTCGTCACGATGGACTACGTCGGCACGATCGACGGTGAACCTTTCGAAGGCGGCAGCGCGACCGATCACACGACCGAGGTGAACAGCGAGAAGTTCGTCCCTGGATTCGCCGAGCAGCTCTACGGCGCGAAGCCGGGCGACAAGCGGACGCTCAAAGTCACCTTCCCGCCGCACTACCACGCCGAGACGCTCGCCGGCAAAGAAGCGAACTTCGACGTGACGATCCACGACGTGCGCCAACCCGTGTTGCCCGATCTCGACGAGGTCTTCGTCAAGAAAGTATCCGAGCACGAATCGGTCGACGCGTTGCGCAGCGACATCCGCAAGCGGCTCGAAGCGGTCGGCGACGCCCAGGCGCGAGAAGCGGTGCAGAAGCAGCTCATCACCGAACTGCTTTCGCGTCACGATTTCCCGTTGCCGGCCGTGCTCGTCGACCGCGAAGTCGAGAGTCTGCTCGCCGACGCGAAGAACTATATGCAGAGCATCGGGCGCTCGTGGGGCGAGTATCTCGCCGCAAAAGGTGTCGACGAACAAGGTCTCACCGCCGAGTATCGCACGGAAGCAGAGCGGCGAGTGAAGACCGCGCTGATCCTCGAGGAGATCGCGCGCGCCGAAGGCATCGATGTGACGACGAAAGAGCTCGAAAGCGAACTCGACCACCTCGCCCGCTCATATGGACGAAGCCGCGACGCCATGATCGACGTCGTGCGGCGCAACACTGGTTTCGGCCCGCTCATCGACTCCGTTCGCAAGCAGAAGACGATCGAATTCTTGCTCACGCAGGCAGATATCCGTACCGCGCAGGGTAGCCTGGCGGGACAGTCGTAAGGTCCACAAGGCTCACACGCGCCGGAAAGGTTCACGCTAAATGGGACATCTCGTACCGATGGTGGTCGAGCAGACCGCTCGCGGAGAGCGCGCCTTCGACATATTCTCTCGGCTGCTGAAGGAGCGCATCGTCTTCGTCACAGGCCCGATCGACGACAATCTGGCCAATCTCGTCATCGCCCAACTCCTGTTTCTGGAAAAGGAAGATGCCGATAAAGACATCGAGATGTACATCAATAGTCCCGGCGGGAGCGTGACCGCCGGGCTTGCTATCTACGACACCATGTCGCTCGTGCGACCCGACGTCGCGACCCTCTGCGCGGGACTGGCTGCGAGCGCAGCATCGATCCTTCTCACCGGCGGTGCGAAGGGCAAGCGTTTTGCGCTGCCCTACTCGAAGATACTCATTCACCAGCCGTGGGTCCAGCAGGTGGGCGGGCAGGCGACCGACCTCGAAATCTACGCCAAGGATCTCATCAACACGCGTCGGCAACTCGCAAACATATACGTCGAGACGACGGGCCAACCGCTCGAGAAGATCGAGCGCGACATGGAGCGCGACTACCACATGACGGCGCCCGAAGCCGTCGCATACGGGATCTGCGACGTGGTCATGAACCGCCAGACGCGCGAGACCGCGCCGGCCAAACCGACTCCGTAAGCAGCGCGAAAAGGAATAGACCGCTTGTTCAGATTCGGCGACGAGAAAGGCCAGCTCAAGTGCAGCTTCTGCGGCAAATCGCAGGAGCAGGTGCGCAAGCTCATCGCCGGCCCGGGCGTCTACATCTGCGACGAATGCATCGAGCTCTGCAACGAGATCATCGAGGAAGAGCTCTACAAGAACGTCGACGAGAACCTCCGGCTCCGCAACATCCCGAAGCCGAAAGAGATCAACCACATCCTCAACCAGTACGTCATCGGGCAAGACCGCGCGAAGAAGTCGCTTGCGGTCGCCGTCTACAACCATTATAAGCGCGTGAATTCCGTGCAGGGCACGGGCGGAAGCGACGACGTCGAGCTCCATAAGAGCAACATATTGCTTGTCGGCCCGACCGGTTCGGGAAAGACCTACCTCGCGCAGACGCTCGCGAAGATACTCGACGTGCCGCTCGCGATGGCGGACGCGACCTCGCTCACCGAAGCGGGCTACGTCGGCGAAGACGTCGAGAACATTTTGCTCAAGCTGATCCAGGCCGCCGACTACGATGTCAAGCGTGCCGAGAAGGGCATCGTCTACATCGACGAGATCGACAAGATCGCGCGCAAGAGCGAGAACCCGTCGATCACGCGCGACGTCTCGGGCGAAGGCGTCCAGCAAGCGCTGCTCAAGATCCTCGAGGGCACGACCGCGAACGTGCCTCCGCAGGGCGGCCGCAAACACCCGCACCAAGAATTCATCCAGATCGACACGACCAACGTCTTGTTCATCTGCGGCGGCGCGTTCGACGGTCTCGAGCGCATCATCGAGGGTCGCGTGGCGAGCCAATCGCTCGGCTTCCGCGCCGTTCCCGAAGGCAAGTCCGAGCGCCGTACGACGCGCTTGCTCCAGCAGCTCCTGCCCGAGGATCTGCTCCGCTTCGGACTCATCCCCGAGTTCATCGGCCGCTTGCCGATCGTCGTCACGCTCGACGCGCTCGACGAGTTGGCGCTGCGCCGCATCCTCACCGAGCCGCGCAACGCGCTCGTGCGACAATATCAGAAGATCTTCGCGATGGACGGCATCGAGCTCACCTTCACGAAAGAGGCGCTCGTCGCCATCGCCCAACGCGCCCAGCTGCGCAAGACCGGCGCGCGCGGGCTGCGTTCGATCCTCGAAGAGGTGATGCTCGACGTCATGTACGACCTGCCGTCGCTGACGAACGTCAAGAAGTGCATCATCAACAAAGAAGTCATCGACGGCGTCCAGACGCCGGTGCTCATCCCGGGTCCGCAGAGCAAAGACGTTCCCGCGTAAGCGCCTGACGTTGCCAAACGCTCCCGCATCTGTTCTCGCACTCAGACACGACCGCGGCGGTCGACCGTAAAGGTCGACCGCTCCAAAATGAAATGCTGACGATGATATCCATTGACGACGTTCGCGCCGCCGCGAAGCGGATCGAAGGCGTCGCCCACCGCACACCCGTCGTCACCTCCGCCGCTCTCGACGCCATCGCCGGCTGCTCGCTCTTCCTCAAATGCGAAAGCTTCCAACGGGCCGGCGCGTTCAAGTTCCGCGGCGCATACAACGCCCTCAGCCGGGTCGCCGATGAAGCGCGCGCGCGCGGCGTCATCGCGTTCTCTTCAGGCAATCACGCGCAAGGCGTGGCCCTCGCGGCGAAGCTCCTCGGCATCCGCGCGACGATCGTCATGCCCGATTACGCATCGCGCGTCAAGCTCGACGCGACTCGCGGCTACGGCGCCGACGTGGTCACGTACGGGCGAGGTGAAGGCCGCGAGGCGATCGCCGAACAGATCAAGGCCGAGCGAGGCGGCACGATCATCCCGCCGTTCGACCATCCCGATGTCATCGCCGGACAAGGCACGGCCGCGCTCGAATTGCTCGACGAAGTCCCCGATCTTGATGTGCTCGTGACCCCCGTCGGCGGAGGCGGCCTCATCTCCGGCTGTGCGACGGTGGCAAAAGCTTTGCGTCCGGACATCCGCGTCGTCGGCGCCGAGCCCGAGGCGGGCGACGACTGGTCGAGATCCCGCCGCGCGCGTAGACCGGTCGCGATACCGGAGCCCGACACGATCGCCGAGGGATTGCGCACGACGTCGCCCGGCGACATCACGTGGCCGATCGCCGACAAACTCGTCGACGACTTCGTCACGGTGAGCGACGACCAGATCCGCGGGGCGATGCGCGTGCTTTTCGGGCGCGCGAAGATCGTCGTCGAACCAGCGGGCGCGGTGCCGGTCGCAGCCGCGTTCGCGGGCAAAGCCGGCACGGCCGGATCACGCATCGGTATCATCATCAGCGGCGGCAACGTCGACGCCGACACGTTCGCGCGGCTTATCTCGTCAGGCTGACGCGCAAATCGCGATATAGAAGAGAAATCCTTCCGACCTAACGCGCCTGTGTCGTGCGACATATGTGATCGTGTGCGAGTGCGACGCACGTCATGTTCTATGACGTCATCGGCTATGAGCGCCATCACTTCTTGCGCGCACCGCTTGTACTGTCACAAAACCCTGCGCATAATCGTCTCATAGGAACATATCCTATCGCACTCATGAAGGAGCGTTCATCATCGTTACACGGCGACGACGCGGCACGATGCTGCTCGAAGCGTTGGTGGCGATCGTCATCTTGACGATCGGGTTCCTCGCATGGTCGGGCGCGATGATGGGTGCGACGCAAGGCCAGTATGCCGCGGCGAAGCACACCGAGTCCATCGAGATCGCGAATTACTACCTCGAGCAGATGCGGCGCGATCCGCAGTTCTGGAATCCGGAATTCTCCGGCTTGGGCTGCAGCGTGACGAACTGTTGGGGCGCCGCGGCACCGCCGGAACCCGATCCGTGCGGCGTCGCATATCCCGCTTATGCCGATGCCGGTCCGTACAACGGAGGCGGGTGGCACGCGGGGTGCCAGAATTTGACGCTCGAGTCGGGCGGCACGATCCCAGAACCGTACAACTTCCAGTGGCGTGCCGACATCCATTGCAAAGGGGGCACCGGCGCCGGCGGTACCTGCTCGCAAGACAACCAAACGGCCGATCTCACCGTCTGGATCGAGACGCAAACGCTCCACGGTGGTTGGGACACGTACGTCGTCACCGGCCTGAAGAAAGCGCCGAAGTCGTGAAAGCGCACAGGCATTATCGGGGCTTGAGCCTCGTCGAAGTCATGGTCGCAACCGCGGTCATCGGCGTCATCCTCTCGCTGACGACGGCGCTCTACCTCCAGCTCTTCGGCCACTATGCGAAGACGTCGTCCGACGTCGACGCGCAGAGCGACGCACGCCAGGCGATGGGTCGCGTGACGCAAGCGCTCCGTCAAGCGATGGTCAATCCGAACGATCCGAATGCGCCCCCGCCTGTGAGTTATCCGACGCCGAACGGCAATCCGACACCTCCTGTGGCGAACAGCGTGACGTTCACCGAGGCGGCGGGTCTGCCTGCCGATGCGGATTACCGAAAGATAACCACCCAGACGGTGACCATCCAGCTCACCGCGACGCCGCCGCCGGGTCACCTCTATCCCGATCTCGTCATCAACACGTTCGATGCGAACAACACTCTCACGGCGTCCACGACGGTCGGGCGCGACGTCAAATCGTTCGCGGTCATGCCCGTGACGCAGTCGATCTTCGATATCCAGATCACGACGGCTCCGCCGATCGGCATGGCGCAGAACAGCGCAGCGGGGGTGACCGCCGCGCAGTTCACGTTGAACTCACGCATCTTCATCAGCTACTATCAATGAGGTTACGAGCATGTTGAACGTCCGTGCAAGAGAAAACCGAAAGCGAGGGTTCGCGTTGCCGATGGCGCTCTTGCTCCTCGTCGTCATGCTCCTTCTCGTCGGCGGGCTTGCGACGCTGGTGACCCAAGAGCTGCGCAACGTCGCGTACACGGGCTTCGACAACCGGGCGCTCTACCTTGCGGATGCCGGCATCCAGCAGCTCGTCGCGGAAGAAGAGCTGTCGAGCCCCGGCCTCGCGGTCGCGCCGCCTCAATACTACTTCCCCGCCGATCCGAACGGGCTGAAGCCGTCGTACATCGCGACGATCTTGAACCATAACGTCGTCAACAACCGGCGGACGTACCTCATGCAGTCCGAGGGGCTTTCGTCCGAGGGCTACACGCGATACGTCGAGGCCCTGTCGCTCGAGGACTCTTTCGCGGACTACAACTATGCCGGCTGGGCGAACGCGCCGGGAAACTACTTCGTCTCAGGACTCATGCAGTTCAACGGCCGGGTCTACCTCGGCGGCGGCGCCAGCGATCCGGTGAACATCTGGTGGCAGAACGGGCTCGCTTCGATCTTCGAGGACAAAGTGACCGTCGAAGGAACGCTCGCGTGGGCACAGCCGAACGGCGGAAACCAACCGCCGAATTCGCAAAACGACTGGGCCTCCGTCGACTCGCATGGGTCGTCGTGGTTCAAGCAGACGAACCAGCCGATCAGTTTCCCGCCCGACGCGGCGGGTTCGATCATAGCGACCGAAGCGCTCACCGGCATTGCCGGGAACGGCTCGTCGATGCCGTCGGAGTCGACGCATGACGTCTACGTCAACGACAACGCTGCGAATTCGACGAACACCGGCGCGCTCGTCACCGGCATCTACGTGAACGGCAGTACGAACCTATCGTTCTCGTCGACTGCGACGACCGAGACGATGACCTTCAAACCCGGCACGGGCAGCACCCCGATCACATCTCAAGTGACCGTCACCGTCGACTACTACGCGAACACGACGACGGTCGTCGAGAACGGCAAGACGTCCACGTACTCCGGCGTCCCCTCGGGTGCGGGATCGAGCGTCTCCGGCGCGAGCGCGAACGGCGCGATCTTCGTCAACGGCGACGTGACCTCGCTCTCAGGCACGGTCAACGGCCAGCAGACCATCGCGACGAACGACGACAACGAGAACTCGGCAGAGAACAATATCACGATCAGCGGCAACATCAACTACGAGCACGACCCGCAGAGCTGCGGCTGTCAGAGCACGGACATGCTCGGCATCATCGGTCACAACGTCGAAGTCGCGTCAAACGCGCCGGCGAACCTCACGATCGAGGCCGCGGTCTTCGCGGGCAACTCGTACGACTACGCCCACCAGAACACGAAACAGGGGACCTTCGAGACGGACCAAGGGCAAAGTCCGGGCAACATCCCGAAGAAAGGCCCGCTCCTCGTGTACGGCAGCATGGTGAACAACTATATCAGCCCGCTCGGCGTCTTCAATTCGAACAACGGCCACCTGGTGAACGGCTGGGCGGACAGCTACACGTGGGATTCCCGCTTCCAGACGAACTCGCCGCCGTTCTATCCGAGCCTTTCGAGCTACACCATCGTCGGCTGGACCGACTGTGGGAGCAACCCGTGTAGCTAAGCGCCTCCAGGCGCCGCGCAGGGTGCGCGCGGTCTCGACCGAACTTCGGGGCCATGACCGAGCTGCGCGCGCCGATGCTCGACAAGTACGATCCGGCCGCGATCGAACGACGATGGTACGAGATCTGGGAAGCTGAGAAAGCCTTCCACGCCGAGCCGGATCCCGATCTCAAGCCGTTCGTCATCGCCATGCCTCCGCCGAACATCACCGGCCGCGCCCACATGGGGCACGGCTCGACGTACACGCCGCAAGATATCCTCGTCCGCTGGAACCGCATGCGCGGCCGGAACGCCGTCTGGCTGCCCGGTCAAGATCACGCGGCGATCGCGACGCAGAACGTCGTCGAGAAAGAGCTCGCGAAGGAAGGCAAGACGCGGCACGACCTCGGCCGCGACGCGTTCATCGCTCGCGTATGGGAGTGGCGGCGCGAATACGGCGACGTCCTCTACCAACAATTCCGCGCGCTCGGCTTCGGACCCGATTGGGATCGCGACCGCTTCACGATGGACGAGGGCATGAGTCGCGCCGTCCTCAAGGTGTTCGTCGACCTATACGCCGAGGGGCTCATCTACCGGGGCACGCGACTCATCAACTGGTGCCCGCGTTGCGCGTCGACGTTATCTGATAGCGAAGTCGAACGGGAGGAGCGTCAGGGCACGCTCTATTTCGTCCGCTACGCCGGCGTCGACGGCGCTCCCGACGCCTTCATCGCGACGACGCGCCCAGAGACGATCTTCGCCGACGTCGCGGTCGCCGTCCACCCCGACGACGATCGCTACAAGCCGCTCATCGGCAAGCACGTCATGCGCCCGCTGTCGCCGGCGCCAATCCCCGTCATCGCGGACGCCGCCGTCGAGCGCGAGTTCGGCACCGGCGCGCTCAAGATCACGCCGGGCCACGATTTCACCGACAACGAGATCGGCGAACGCCGCGGTTTGCCGCAGCCGTCCGTCATCGGCTTCGATGCGAAGCTCACCGGCGACGTCGAGCCCGAATTCGCGGGGCTCGACCGCTTCGACGCGCGCGAGCTCGCCGCCCGGCGCCTTCGCGAACGCGGTCTGCTCGTCCGCGAAGAGGCACACTCGATGTCGATCGGGATCTGCTATCGGTGCGACACGCCGATCGAGCCGCTCCTGTCGCTGCAATGGTTCGTCAAGATGAAACCGCTCGCGGAGCCGGCGCTCGCCGCGTCGCGCGAGGGTCGCGTCCGTTTTGTCCCCGAGCGCTACCAGAAGACATACGAAGATTGGCTCGAGGGCATCCGCGATTGGAATATATCGCGCCAAATCTGGTGGGGCCACCGGCTGCCGGTCTGGTACTGCGGCGACGATCACGCGACGGTCGCGCAGGCCGAGCCGGAGAAGTGCGCGACGTGCGACCGCACGGACCTGCGCCGCGACGAGGACACGCTCGACACGTGGTTCTCCTCGGGCCTATGGCCGTTCTCGATCCTCGGCTGGCCTGAGAAGACGAAGGAGCTCGAGGTCTGGTATCCGACGCAGGTGCTCGTCACCGCGCGCGAGATCATCTTCCTCTGGGTTTCGCGCATGGTCATGCTCGGCATCCATTTCATGGGTCGCGAGCCGTTCTCGACCGTCCTCGTCACGCCCGTCATCCTTGATGAACAGGGCCGGCGCATGAGCAAGTCGCTCGGTACCGGTCTCGATCCGCTCGACCTCGTCCGCGATTACGGCGCCGACGCGACGCGGTTCGGCATCGTCAATCAGATGCACGCCGGACAAGACGTCCGCTTCGCCGTCGGCCGCTGCGACGACGCGCGCAAGTTCTGCAACAAGCTGTGGCAAGCGGTCCGCTTCGCCCTGACGACTTTTCCCGAGCTCGGCGAGGCGCGCGAACCGCTCTCGTGCCCTGACGTCCAACTGACGCTTGCCGACCGCTACATCTTAGACGCGCTCGCGCAAACGGTCCAGCGAGTCGACGCCGCTTACCGCGACTTCGACTTCTCCGAAGCGTCGGACGCGATCCGCACCTTCGTCTGGAACGAGGTGTGCGACGTCTATATCGAGATCGCGAAGGACCGCGCACCGACGCGCGCTTGCATCCTCGGCCGCGTGCTGAGCGGCGCGCTCCAGCTGCTTCATCCGATCATGCCGTTCATCACCGAAGAGCTGTGGCAGCGGCTGCCGCACGAAGTGCCGCGCATCGGCAAGTCCGCGTGGCCGGACGGCGCTGCCGCCTGGATCGACAGAGGCGCTCGCTCCGACATGGCGCAGGTGCTCGGGTTCGTCGACGCGGTGCTCGCCCTGCGCGGCGTACCGAAGCTTCCGTACCGCGAACTCCGTGACGTCTTCGTCGACGGCGCGTCGCCCGAACTTATCGGCTTGCTCCAGCGGGAGACCGAGATCGTCGAGCGTCTCGGCCGCGCAAGCGCTGTGCGGGCGATCGGCGACGGCGAGTTCCCGAAGCCGGAGAGCGCGTTGTCGAGACGCCTCGGCACGGCGCAAGTGTTCCTGCCGGTCGACGCCGCGGTCATCGAGCGCGAGCGCACGTCACTCGACAAGGAGATAGAGAAGACCGACCGCGAGATCGACGTCATCGAGCGGAAGCTCGCTTCCGATGGTTTCGTGCGCAAAGCGCCGGCCGAGGTCGTCGAGGGTGAACGCCGGCGGCTCGAAGAGCTCAGAGGTTCGCTCGAACTCGCCAGCGAGCGCCGCGCCACTCTCTAGCCTGATGATTGCGTAGCGGTCGAGCTTCAGCTCGACCGCCGCGGCCTGACCTGGGCGTCGAACCGTAAAATGGAAGGTCGTCTCCGGTCGAGCTGAAGCTCGACCGCTACACAACCGAGGCACAGGGCCGCAGCCGTGGGGCGACGAAGACGACCGCTCATGGCCACGACGAAAGCGCCCACGCTGCGGGAAAAGCTCGTCGTGTTTTCATCTGCCGAGCTTCAGCGCACCGTCGAACGCCTCACGCATCAGATCATCGAGCCGACCGGCGCGACGCGCGACCTCGTCCTCATCGGTATCCGCAAGGGCGGCGAAAACCTCGCGCGCCGTATCCAGGCCGAGATCAAACGCCGCACCGGCGTCACCGTGCAGACCGGTTTCCTCAACATCACCCTCTATCGCGATGACGACGCGCCGCGCGAGATGCCCGAGAGCGACATATCGAGCGACGTGACCGGCAAGGACGTCGTCATCATCGACGATGTTCTCTTCACCGGCCGCACCGTGCGCTCGGCGCTCGACGCGATCACCGACCTCGGGCGGCCGCGCGCCGTCCGGTTGTGCGTCCTCATCGACCGCGGCTTGCGGGAGCTGCCCATCCAGGCCGACTACGTCGGCAAGTTCGTGCCGACGGCATCGGACGAAAGGGTGGTCGTCGAACTTCGTCCGGAGCCGGACGACGCCGATCGCGTCGTCATCTGCGAAGCGGCATGACGGCGGATCGCTTGCTCCTCGACCTCGATGACGCGCAACGGCCGCTCATCGAGGCGTTGATAAAGCGTGCGCTCGAGTTCAAGCGCGGTGTCGCCGATGCGTCGGTGCGCCTCAAAGGCAAGATCGTCGTCGGCATGTTCTTCGAGGCGAGCACGCGCACCGCGACGTCGTTCGCGCAGGCGACGCACAAGCTCGGCGGCACGTGGCACGATTTCCATCCCGAGTCGTCGTCGCTCGGCAAAGGCGAGACGCTCGAGGACACGATGCGGACGATCCAAGCGATCGGCGCTGACGCGCTCGTCGTCCGGCACTCCGAGAGCGGTTTTCCGCACGCGCTCGCGCGCCACTTCAGCGCCGCGATCCTCAACGCGGGCGACGGCTGGCACGCGCACCCGACCCAAGGTCTGCTCGACGCGATGACGCTCGTCGAGGAGTTCGGCACGCTCGACGGGCGCCGGCTCGTGATCAGCGGCGACATCCGGCACAGCAGGGTCGCGCGGTCGAGCGCGCGCGCCGCACATCTCCTCGGAGCGCACGTGACGCTGTGCGCGCCTCCGCTCTTGCTCCCGCCCACGTCACCCGGCTGGGGCTTCGCCGAGCTGTCGACCGACCTCGACGCATGCCTGCCGCGCGCCGATGCGGTCATGCTGCTCCGCATCCAAAAGGAGCGCGCCGACGGCGCGGAGCTTCCGCCTGCGGAAGATCTCATGGAAGGCTACGGCATCGACGATGCGCGCGTCGGGAGGATGGCGCCTCAGGCGATCATCATGCATCCTGGTCCGGTCAATCGCGGCGTCGAGATCTCGGGTGCGCTCATGGATGATCCGCGCAGCCGCATCGAACGCCAAGTGGAAAACGGCGTTTACGTCAGGATGGCCGCGCTCGAGCGCTGTTTGCGCGCCGCCGCTGCGGTGGGCGCCCGTTGAAAAACCGCGTACCGAACCGGGACTTCGTGGGCGCGCGCGTCATCGATCCGACGCTCGGTCTTGACGCGATCCGCACGATCGCCGTCCGCAACGGTGTCATCGCCGCGATCATCGACGGAGCGCCGGCGGAACCGGATCTTGACGCCGAGCGCGTCGACTGCGCGGGGATGGTGCTCTGCCCCGGCTTCATCGATCCGCACGTCCATCTGCGCCATCCCGGCGATCCGCAAAAAGAAACGCTCGAGTCCGGTCTTGCCGCTGCAGCTGCCGGCGGTTTCACCGCCGTCGCTGCGATGCCGAACACGAGGCCGCCCATCGACCGCGCGTCAGCCGTATCACAGCTCATCCGCGCCGCCGAGGCGATCGGCGGAGTGCGATGCTATCCGATCGGCAGCGTCACGATCGCGCGCGCCGGCGACTCGATGGCGGCTCTGCGCGGCATGGCAAAAGCGGGCGCAGTCGCATTTTCCGACGACGGCGCGACGACCGCGTCGCTCAAGGCCTTGTATCACGCGGCCAGGCTCATCGCCGACCTGCCGCAGCCGTTCCTATCGCATTGCGATGACCCGGCTTTCGAAGGCGCCCTCATGAACGAAGGCGCGATCAGCGATCTGCTCGGCGTCGCCGGCGCGCCGAACCTCGCGGAAGCCGCGATCGCAGCGCGCGACCTGCTCGTCGCGCGTGTCACCGGCAAGCGTTGGCACTTGTGCCACGTCAGCGCGCGCGAGACGATCGACGTCCTGCGGTGGGCGCGCTCGACCGGCGTCGATGCATCCGGCGAAGCGACGCCGCACCACGTCCGCTGCACCGACGACCAGCTCCTCGGTTTCGACGCGTCGATGCGCGTCAACCCGCCCCTGCGGTCCGCAACCGACGTCCGAGCGCTCAAAGCCGCGGTCGTCGACGGCACGATCGACATCTTCGCGAGCGATCACGCGCCGCACGCACCCGATGATAAAGAACCGCCGCTCTCGCATGCCTGCGTGGGCTTTTCAGGGCTGGAGACCGCGGTCGCGGCGATGTTCGACACCTTCCGCGACCTCCCGATCGCGACGCTCGTGGCCAACTTCTCGACGAACGTCGCGCGGCTGCTCGGCGTCGAAGGCGGTACGCTCGCCCCCGGGTCGCCGGCCGACATCACGGGTCTGCATCTCGAACGGCAATGGACGGTCGACCCCGCGGCGTTCCTTTCGAAGGGCCGCGCCACGGCGTTTTCCGGCCAGGCATTCGACGTCAAACCGGCGATGAGCGTTGTGGGCGGCGCCATCGTGTACGCAGTCGACAGAAGCGGCCGGCCGCTCCAGGGGCCGAACGCTGCGCGACGTGCGGTGAAGGCATGAGCCGCCGTGCGGTGCTGCTGCTCGCGGACGGCAGCGCATTCGAAGGGACCGGCATCGGTCCGGACGGCGCGTCGACCGGCGAGGCGGTGTTCTACACCGGGATGACGGGCTACGAAGAAGCGCTCACCGATCCGTCGTACGCCGGCCAGCTGCTCGTGTTCACGTACCCGCTCATCGGCAACTACGGGATCGATCCGGCCGTCCGGCAGCACGATCACATCTGCGCATCCGGAGGCGTCTTCAAGCGCGTCAGCCGTCACCCGAGCCACTGGCGCAGTACCGCTTCGCTTCCCGAATGGTTCGACGCAGAGCACGTGCGCGGCATCGAAGACGTCGACACGCGTTCGCTCGTCATCCGCTTGCGCGAGTCGGGGACGATGCGCTCGGTGCTCGCCGTCGGCGACGACGCCGTCGCTCGCGCTAAGGACGTCTTACGCGAGTACATGACAGAGCCGCTGGGAACGCCGGAGCTCGTCGAGGCCGTCAGCGTCCGGTCGAAAGCGCAGATCGGCAACAGCCGGCTGCGTGTCGCGCTGCTCGATTGTGGCGTCAAGCTGAACATAGCGGGCTCGCTGGCACGGGCAGGCGCGGAAGTCATCGAGCTGCCGTACCACTCGTCGTTCGACGAGATCCTCGCCGTCGAGCCGGCGGGCCTCGTCGTGAGCAACGGACCCGGAGACCCGTCCGAGCTCGGACGCGTCGTCGACACCCTCAAGCGCGCCGTCGACCACAAGAAGCTTCCTATATTCGGAATCTGCCTCGGTCATCAGCTTCTAGCGCTCGCGCTCGGGGCGAAGACATATAAGATGAAGTACGGCCACCGCGGCGGCAACCAGCCCGTCCGGTGGTGCGACACGGGCGAGGTGCTCATCACCGCGCACAACCACGGCTACGCGGTCGACGCAGCGTCGCTGCCCCGCAGCGTCGTGCAGACGCTCGTCAACCTCAACGACGGCGTCAACGAAGGCTTGCGGCACGAAGAGCTGCCGATCGAGTCGGTGCAGTTCCACCCAGAAGCGTCGCCGGGGCCGGGCGACGCGTACGGTTTGTTCGCCAAGTTCCTCGCGAGGATCGCGCGATGACGCGCGACGCGCGGCGCTCCGTCCTCGTCGTCGGCTCGGGGCCGATCGTCATCGGGCAGGCCGCGGAGTTCGACTACGCCGGCGTCCAAGCGTGCCGCGCGCTGCGAGAAGAAGGCTGCCGCGTCGTCCTCGTCAATTCGAATCCGGCGACGATCATGACCGATCCCGAGATGGCGGACGCGGTATATCTCGAGCCGCTCGTCCCGTCGCACGTCGAAGCGATCATCGCGCGCGAGCGGCCGGATGCGATGCTCGCGACGCTCGGCGGTCAGACCGGTCTCAACCTCGCGGTCGCGCTCGCCGAGCGCGGCACCCTCGAGCGTTACGGCGTCGAACTGCTCGGCACGCCGCTGCGGACGATCCGCCTCGCCGAAGACCGCGATCTCTTCAAGAAGGCGATGATCGCGATCGGCGAGCCGGTGCCGGATTCCGTCGTCGTCAACGAGGTCGAACCGGGCCTTGCCTTCGCGGACGAAAAAGGTCTGCCGCTCATCGTCCGGCCGGCATACACGCTCGGCGGCACCGGCGGCGGCATCGCCTACGAGCGCGAGCAACTGCGCGAATTCCTCGAGAGCGGGCTGCGCGCAAGCATCGCGCGTCAGGTGCTGCTCGAGACCTCGCTCCTCGGCTGGAAGGAAGTCGAGTACGAATTGCTGCGTGACGGGGCCGGCAACTGCATCGTCGTCTGCAACATGGAGAACATCGACCCGGTCGGCGTCCACACAGGCGATTCGATCGTCGTCGCGCCGTCGCAGACGCTCTCCGACCGCGACTACCAGCGCCTCCGATCCGCGTCGATCAACATCATCCGCCACCTCGAGATCCAGGGCGGCTGCAACATCCAGTTCGCGCTCGATCCACGCAGCGACGAGTATCGCATCATCGAAGTCAACCCTCGCGTCTCGCGTTCGTCGGCGCTGGCGAGCAAAGCCACCGGGTACCCGATCGCGAAGATCGCGACGAAGGTGGCGCTCGGGCAGCTGCTGCCCGACATCCCGAATCCCGTCACCGGCGTCACGAAAGCCGCGTTCGAGCCGACCCTCGACTACTGCGTCGTCAAGATCCCCCGCTGGCCGTTCGACAAGTTCCCGCTCGGCGACGCGCACCTCGGCAGCCAGATGAAATCCACCGGCGAGGTCATGGCGATCGGGCGCACCTTTGGCCAGGCGCTCGTCAAGGCGGTTCGCGGTATGGACATCGGCCGCGACGCGCTCACCGGCGTCGCGATCGAGCAGTGGAGCGACGACGAGCTCGACGACGTCCTACGCCGGCCGACCCACGAGCGGCTGTTCGCGATAGCCGAATGCCTGCGCCGCGGCCGGACGGTCGAAAGCGTTTCCGAGCTCACGACGATCGATCCGTTCTGGCTCGACGAGCTTACCGAGCTCGTCAAGACGGAGACCGCGTTGCGCTCGGGCGAAGTGAGCGACGACACGATAGTACGCGCGAAACGCCAGGGCTACGCCGCCTCGACTATCGCGCGCATGTCGAAGCGCCCGCTCGGCCAGGTGAAGGCCGCCGGCGGCGCGTCGGCTGCGACGACGTATCGCGTCGTCGACACGGCGGGCGCCGAGTTCCCGGCACGCACGCCCTACTACTACGCCACCATCGGTGAGGCCGAGGAGCTACGCAGGACGGACCGCAGAACGGTCGTCGTCGTCGGCAGCGGGCCGATCCGCATCGGTCAAGGCATCGAATTCGACTACTCGTGTGTACACGCCGCGTGGGCGCTTCACGAGGCGGGCGTCGCATCCGTCGTCCTCAACAACAATCCCGAGACGGTGAGCACCGACTTCGACGTCTCCGACGTCCTCGTGTTCGAACCGCCCTGTGCCGACGAGGTCGAGCACGCAGTGCGCGCGACGCACGCCGAAGGCGCGCTCCTGTCGTTCGGCGGCCAGACGCCCATCAATCTCGCGCGCGAGCTGCACAAGCGCGGCATCAAATCGCTCGGCAGCGATCAGCGCGCGCTCGATCTCGCGGAGGACCGGCGCAAATTCGACGACGTCCTTTCTTCGCTCGGCGTCGCGCGGCCGGCGGGGAAAACGGCGCTCTCGTTCCGCAAGGCGCGCGAGATCGCGCGTGAGATCGGTTTCCCGGTCCTCGTCCGTCCATCGTACGTGTTGGGCGGCCGCGGGATGGAGATCGTCTACAACGAGGGCCAACTCGCCGCGTATGCCGAAAGCGCGCCGCCGATCCTGCCGCACGCGCCGCTGCTCGTCGACAAATACCTAGCCGGTGTCGAAGTCGAGGTCGATGCGGTCTTCGACGGCGACGACATCATCATTCCCGGCATCTTCGAGCACGTGGAACGGGCCGGCATCCACTCCGGCGATTCGATGGCGGTATACCCGACGCAGACCATCGGACCGGAGATGGAGGCGCGCGTCGCCGACGTGACCCGCCGCCTGTGCGCTGAGCTCGGCATCAACGGCCTCATCAACGTCCAATACATCGTACACGACGGCGAGCTGTTCGTCATCGAGGCGAACCCGCGCGCGAGCCGGACGGTCCCGATCATCGCGAAGCTCACCGGCGTGCCGCTCGTCGCGGCGGCGACGCGGGTGGCGATCGGCGAGAAGCTCCGCGACATGGACCTCGAGCTCGGCCTCCTGCCGCGCCCCGACTTCGTGGCGGTGAAGATCCCGGTGTTCTCGTTCGCGAAACTGCGGCGTGTCGAAACGATCCTCGGCCCCGAGATGAAATCGACGGGAGAGGTGCTCGGCATCGACACGACGTACGCGGGCGCACTGCTGCGCGGCATGCTCGGCGCCGGCATCAACCCACCGCCGCCCGGCGGCCGCATCTTGTTCTCCGTCTCCAACGCCGAGAAGCTGTCCTCGCTCTCGATCGCGCGCGCGCTCATCGACATGGACTTCAAGCTTTACGCAACCCCGGGGACCTGGTCGCTGCTCGGCGATCACCGCATCGACGCGACGCGCGTCAACAAGATCGCGGAGGGATCACCGCACGTCCTGGACCTCATCGGTTCGAGCAGCGTCGACCTTGTCATCAACGATGCGGCGACGACGCCGCAGTCGCAGACGGACGGCTATCGGATCCGCCGCGCGGCGGCGGAAGCCGGCGTCGCCTGCCTGACGTCGCTCGACACCGTACGTGCACTGCTCCTCGCGCTCGAGAGCAGATCCGGCGACGGCGAGATCACCGTCCGCTCGCTCCAGGAGTTCGTCCGCCCACGCCTCGCGCTCGCGACGCCTGCCGGCGTGCGCGCCCGCTAGGACAACGGCATTGCGCGCGCGGCTCATCCATGTCGCGATCGGGTTCGTCGTCGCGTTCGTCGTGCTCGCCATCGCCGACGCGCGCGTGCAGATCGCGCAGCGCAGCTTCATCGAAAGCCATGAGGGTGACCCTCGTCATAGCGTGTCGATCTCGCAGCGCGGCACGCTCTTCGACTCGTCCGGCATACCGCTCGCGCAAAGCCGCGGCGAGCGTCGCGCGTATAGCGCCGGCAGCGCGCTCGCGCAGCTCGTCGGTTATGCCTCGCCTGTCTACGGCGAATCCGGCCTGGAAGCCGGGCTCGACTCGATCGTCTCGTCGAAGTCGGCGGGTTCGGGATCGATGCTCGCTCCGTTCGACTCATCGAGAGCGTCGGGTTCGAGCCGTGGCGGCGACGTCGTCCTCACGCTCCGCGGCGACATCGCCGCGGTCGTCGACCGCGCGCTGCCCCAAAACATCCGTGGCGCGGCAGTCGTGTTGGATCCCAGGACCGGGGCGGTGCTCGCGATCGTCAGCCGGCCGACGTTCGATCCGAACCGCCTCGAAAAGGATTGGAAGGGCTTGCGCGACCGGTCCGACGCGCCGCTGCTCGACCGCGGCGTCGCGGGGCTCTACCCACCCGGGTCGACGTTCAAGATGTTCACCGCGAGCGCGGCGCTCGACGCCGGGGCGGTCACACCCGACGACGACTTCTACGACCCCGGCTACTTCCTCATCGACGGTTTTCGCATCCGCAACGACGAGGATGAGGTGACGGGAACGCAGTCGGTGACCGGCGCGTTCGCGCTGTCGAGCAACGTCGACTTCGCGCAAATCGGTGTGAAGCTCGGCGCGCCCGGCTTCTACGAATACCTCAAGCGCTTCGGCGTCGGCGAGCCGCTCGACACGCCCGTCTCCGTCGTCCAAGACAACGTGCCGCCGCAGAACTCTATCATCGACTCGGAGCTCGCGCAGATGTCGTTCGGTCAGGGCAGCCTCGTCGTGACGCCGCTGCGCATGGCGCTCATCGGTTCGACGATCGCGAACGGCGGCGTGCTCGAACCGCCGCAGTTCGTCAAGCAGATACGCGTGCGGGGCAAGCCGCCGGTCACGATTCCGCCGCCGACAGGGGCGCTCGTCATATCGGCGGAAACCGCAGATGAAGTCCGCACGATGATGATCGCAGCCGTGCGATACGGCACGGGCACGGCAGCCGCGCTGCCGAACGTGACGGTCGCGGGCAAGACGGGCACCGCGACGCATCTCGGTGGGCCGCCGGATGCTTGGTTCGTGTGCTTCGCGCCGGCGGAAGCACCGAGGCTCGTCGTCGCGGTCGTCGTCGAGAACGCGGGGTACGGCGGCGTCGTGTCGGCGCCGATCGCGCGCGCCATCCTCGCCGGCGCGTTGCCGCTCTACCCGCGCTGACGGGGTTAGGACTCAGTGCCAGAGACGATCTACAACAACCGCTATCGCCTCGACGCGAAGGTCGGCGAAGGCGGCATGGCGGTCGTCTACCGCGGATACGATCTGCTTCTGCGGCGCCAGGTCGCGGTAAAAGTGCTGCGCCCGCAATTCGCCGCCGACGATGAATTCGTCCAACGCTTCTACCAAGAAGCGCAAGCTGCTGCCAAGCTGTCGCATCCGAATATCGTCAACACGTACGACGTCGGCGAAGTCGGCGACTCGCACTACATCGTCCAGGAGTTCGTCGGCGGCGAGACGCTCGCGGCGCTCATCGCGCGCGAGAAAAAGCTGCCCGAGTCCGCGGCGATCCGCTATGCGATGGGCATCTGCGCGGCGCTCGGCGCCGCTCACCGCGGCGAGCTGCTCCATCGCGACATCAAACCGTCAAACGTCCTCATCACGCCCGAAGACACGGTGCGCGTCGCCGATTTCGGCATCGCCCGCGCTGCGAACGCGCAGACGGTGACGAGCCAGGAGAACGTCCTCGCTTCCGTGCCGTACGGCGCGCCGGAGCATCTGACGGGCCAGGCGCTGTGCGAAGCGAGCGATCTGTACAGCGTCGGCGTCGTGCTGTACGAAATGGTGACCGGGAAGCGGCCATACGACGCGGAGACGGCGATGGGCGTCGCGATGGCGCACGTCAACGCGCCGGTGCCGGATCCGGTGGCCGCCGGCGCAACGATCAGCCCGCAGCTCCGCGAGATCATCATGCGGCTGCTCCAGAAATCGCCGAAGGACCGGTATCAGACGGCCGGCGAGGCGCTCGTCGCGCTGCGAGCGTGCCTGGGGTTCGGACCCGACGGCGAGCATGGCGGTTCCCGCAACGGCGAGACCGATACCGCCGTCATCCGGCGGCGAAAAGCCGCAGCCGACGCGCGCCGCCGCTGGTTCGCAGGGCTCGACGAATCGTCGCCATCGGTCTGGAACTCGCGCCGTGCCATCATGATCGCGAGCACGATCGTAGCGCTCATCATCATCGCGGTCATCGCCGTCGCGATGCGGCAGAACATCGTCGCCGGACCACGCGTGCCCGATCTGACCGGCAAGACGACCGCCGACGCCGTCGCCGCGCTTCACGCAGCCGGCTTCGACGACGTCGTCGTCAAGTCGCGGGTCGACGCACAAACGGCAGCCGGCCTCGTGTCCGGCACGGAGCCGGCGTCGGGTTTGGCCGTGGCTTCTGGGACCGCGGTCATCCTTTATATGAGTGCCGGGCCGCCGACGCAAGGGTTGTCGAGCGTCATCGGGCGTGATGTGAAAGGCGCGATCACGTTCCTTTCGCAAAAGGGTTACGTCGTCAAGCTCGGCCCTACCGTACACAGCGCGAGCGTTCCGAAAGGACTCGTCGCGAAGACGAATCCTTCGCCCGGTGCGAAGCTGCCCGTCCACGGAACCGTCGTGCTCTACCCGAGCGGCGGACCGTCCGCGGTCTCCGTGCCGAATCTCGTCAACCTGAGCGATGCCGACGCGCGCAAGCTCGTCACGAAGGCCGGGCTCACGCTCAAGGTGAGCCAGGTGATCCCGAACGTCAACATCCCGCCGCAGACGATCATGGATCAAGATCCGAGCGGCGGTTCGCAAGCACAGCCAGGGTCGGTCATCAGCGTCGAGGAGAGCGGTGGACCGAATTCCATCACCGTTCCGAACGTCGTCGGCGGATCGGTCAACGACGCGCGCGGAACCCTCCAACAAGCGGGGCTCACCGTCGGTTCGGTCGCCCAAGTCGAAGACGCGACGACGACGCCTGGTACGGTCGTCAGCCAGAATCCCCAAGCGGGCGCGCAGACCGGAGCCGGCACGGCCGTCGATCTGTACGTCGCGTTCTCGCCGGCGGCGCCGAGCACGGCGCCTAGCGCCGCGCCCACGGCGAACGCGCTGCCGCCGATCCCCAGCCTCGTCGGCATGACGCTCGAAGACGCGACCGCAGCGTTGACGAAGCTCGGCTATTCCGTCGGCCACGTGACCGTGCTGACCGGCAGTCCGCCCAACGCGAAAGTCGTCAGCACCGAACCCGAACCGGGCGCGACCACGCCGCCGGGCAGCACGTCGGTCGACATCGTACTGGGTCCGACGCCGCACTGACATGTGGGAAGCGCTCGCCGCGATCGGGTCGATCTTGTCCGCGGTCGTCATCACCGCGACCGTCATCTTCGCGGCGCGACAAGTCCGGGTCACGGTCGATCAACTCGAACAGGTCCGCAAGGCGACCCAATTCGAGGCGGCCCGAACCGTGCTGTACGATTTGGCGGACGCCGACTTCGTCGAGGCGTACCGGTTCGTCTATCAGGATCTCGACGCGTTGATGGCGACGCCGGCATTCCGGCGCGATGTCGCTTTGATCGGCCTTGCAGACGATAAAGTGCACAAAGAGATACGGATCATCCGCGCCTTCGACCGCATCGGGACGTACGTACGCTTCGGCCTCGTCGAAGGCGATGTCGTCTACTCGACGTATGCGAGCCGGATCGTCCACAGTTACGAAAGGCTTAGGGAAGTGCTCTCGATCCATCGCCAGATCAGCGGCGTGCCGATGTACGAGAACTTCGAATTCCTCTATGCTGACTGCCGACGCTGGCTCGCGGCGAACGGCGGGCTCATCGACATCGGTGCGGTCGATAAGCGGATCGCCGAATATCAAGCGCAGTTCCCCAGCGCCTCGTCGGCCGCCGGCGCTCACTGATATGCGCGTCCTCGGTGTCGACCCAAGCCTCCACATCACCGGCTACGGCGTCGTCGAACGCAACGGTGCCGGCTTGCGGCTTCTCGAAGGCGGTACCATCACGCCCGGCAAGGGTTCGTGTTTGTCAGAGCGCCTCGCCGAGCTGCAGCGCGGCATCGAAGACGTCATCTCGACGTTCCGGCCGGACGTCATGATCGTCGAAGAGGTCTTCGCTCGGACGGCGTACCCGCGCACCGCCATCCTCATGGCGCACGCGCGGGGTGCACTGGTATGCGCCGCCGCGATCGCAGGCTTGCCGGTGCACGACTACGCGGCGACCGCGGTGAAGCGTGCGCTTGTCGGACGCGGCGCAGCGACGAAAGATCAGGTCGCGGCGATGGTCGTCCAGGCGCTGAAGCTGCGCAAACCGCCCGCGCCGGCGGACGTCACCGACGCGCTCGCGCTTGCGATCGCCTACCTGCGCAGGACGGACGGACGCTGATGTTCTCCCGCATCGAAGGCAAACTCGCCGAGCTCACGGAGGAAGCGGCGCTCGTGGACGCGGGCGGCCTCTGCTACGAGATCATGCTGCCCGCGTGCGTGCGGGAAAAGGTCGCGAACGTCCGCCCGGGCGGGCCGATCAAGCTCGAGGTGTTCTCGTACATGCAGATCGACGGCAACCGCGGATCCGCGATGTACGTCGGGTTCACCAACGCGATCGAGCGTGAGTTCTTCGAAGCGCTGCTGACCGTCGCGAGCGTCGGACCGAAAACGGCGGCACGAGCGTTTTCGAAGCCGATGGCCGAGATCGCGCGCTACATCGACGCGGGCGATACCGCGAGCTTGCGGCGGCTTCCCGGCATCGGCGAGCAGAAGGCGAAGGACATCGTCGCCAAGCTGCAAGGCAAAGTCGCGCGCTTTGGGCTCATCCGCGGCGAGCCGGAGAAGAAGAAGGAACCGGCCCCGGATTTCGTCGCCGAGGCGATCGACGTGCTGCTGCAGCTCCAGTACAAGCCGCAAGAGGCGGAAAAGATGGCGCGCGAAGCGCTCGGTAGCAGCGGCAAGGTCACGACGGCCGAGGAGCTGCTCACCGAGATCTACCGCCGCCAGGCGAGACCTTAGATCGCTCCTGGCGGAAGCGGGCGGTAGCGCGCCTCGAACGTCGCCGCTTGCGGGGCCGGAGCATCGGTGTCTTCGAGCCGGTGCTTCAGCTCCAATTCGACGTCGATGCTGCGTACGACGTCCTGGTTCGTGCGCCATTCCAGCATCGCGAGGAGGGCGTCGAACGTCCACCAGCAGGTGAGCGCGTGAAACGGCAGCTCTAAGCTCCACCACATCCCGGAACCTACGTCGCCGGCAAATACGTACAGGAATGCGCCGTCGAATGCGACGAACGCGATCGCCAGGACCGCCGCCCACCTCATCCTTCGGTGAACGGCATACGACAGCGCGAAGAACATGAAGACCGCGCCGTACTTGAGCTCTGTCGCCATCGGGCTCGGCGCGACGGCCTCGATTTGCTGCCCGAAAGTGACCATCCCCGATCCGAAGAGAAACGCTATCCGGCCCGCCGTCCCCCCAAAGGCAGAAACGACAAGGCCGTAAATGCCCAGAACGTAGAGTGCGAGCGTGCTGCGGTCGATCCGCTGCGAGAGTCCCATGCGTGACTGCGCTAGCCCTGAGGCTGCGGCGGCGAGGCCGGTCCGCTCGGCGTGATGCCGCGAAAGCGGGTGTCGAACGTAGCGGCGGGCGGCGGCACCTCGTCGGAATCCGCTAACCGCCGCCTCAGCTCCGTCTCGAATCCGAGGCGGCGGACGACGGCGGAGTTGACGCGATACTGCCGGGCTGCCCAAAACGCTCGGAACACGCACCACCACACGATCGCGTGGAACACGACGAGGAAGCTGGCCAATATCCCGATCGATGCCGCGGGAGCGCCGATGGGTGCGAGTTTGTAGAAAAGTACGAGGCAGTCGACGATGAGGAACAACAGCGCGACGGCGGTGACGATCGCGTTGCGACATGAGACGCCCAAGCCGAGTATGATAAAGCCTGAGCTGCCGGTGACCTCAAGGGCATACCCCAAAATTGGCTGGCCCCCGATGACGTATGCGGAGCCGAGGTCGACGAATCCCGATCCGAGCGACCACGTGACGAGCATGAGTCCGCTCGTCCAGATATGGATGACCGAAACGGCGGCGATGAAAAAGAGCGTCTTCGATGCGAATGAGATCTGCCGGTCGAGTCCCATTGCGCTGCGTCAGGCCGGCGGCGGCGGAGCGGGTCCGTCGGTAGTCGGGCTCGCGTGCGGCATGACCATAGCCCTGCGCTCGACCGGCATGCTGTTGAGGGCGATCGAAGCGTGCGCGCCGAGGAAGAGAACGTAAAGCACGAACGCGTGGAAGGCGGCGGCGATGTAGTCCCCTGCGACCAAAAAGATCAGGCCGTCGAGCGCGTAGAGGACCATGCCAAGGATGAACGCCCACGTGTGGCGGCGTGCCGCGAGAAAGCCGAGGATCGCGAAGCCGCCGATGACGCAGACGTCGACGACGATCGCGGCGGTGGTCCCGAACGCAGGCGCGGCCTCGACCGCGCCCGAGCCGAGGACGAACTGGAAGCTCGACTTGGCCGCGAATACATTGACGAGCGACAAGCCGGCGATCCAATAAAACCAATTAGCCGAGCGTGCTAATCGCTGCTGCAGCACCGGGTTCATGCGCAGTGATTCGCTGTCCGCGCCTGGGGAGACCTTGGGCGAAGGGCGTGCAGCGCGCGAGCGGAAACCAATCACCCGACATGCCGCGTAAACCGACCGTCCGGGGCGAAGAGCAGCGCGAGGAGCCGCCGCCGTCGCGTCACGCCGTCGTGAGCGCGACCGAGACGATCGAAGACGAGATCATCACCGTCACCTTGCGACCCACCGGGTTCGAGCACTACGTCGGGCAGCACGGGATCGTCGAGAACATCAAGGTGTCGATCGAGGCGGCAAAGCGCCGGGCCGAACCTCTCGAGCACGTCCTCCTCCACGGACCGCCGGGCCTCGGCAAGACGACGCTCGCGAACATCGTGGCACGCGAGCTCGGCGCGACGTTCCGTCAAGTGTCCGGCCCGACCCTCGAGCGGCCGGGCGATCTCGTCGGTATCCTGACGAATCTCGAGCGCGGCGACGTGCTTTTCATCGACGAGATCCACCGCCTGAGCCGTGTCGTGGAAGAGTTCCTCTATCCGGCGATGGAGGACTTCGCGATCGACTTCATGGTCGACAAAGGCGCGTACGCGAAGACGATCAAGATCAACCTCCAGCGCTTCACGCTCATCGGGGCGACGACGCGTGCGGGCATGCTGACCGCGCCGCTGCGCGATCGCTTCGGCATCGTCCACCACCTCGAATATTACACGCCGGCGGATCTCACGAAAATCGTCGCGCATTCGGCGACGGTGCTCGGCGTCGCGATCGACGCCGGCGGCTGCGAGGAGATAGCGGGGCGCGCGCGCGGAACGCCCCGGATCGCAAACCGCTTGCTGCGTCGCGTCCGCGA
The DNA here is from genome assembly GCA_025450855.1 of Vulcanimicrobiia bacterium. Lineage (GTDB taxonomy): Bacteria > Vulcanimicrobiota > Vulcanimicrobiia > Eremiobacterales > Eremiobacteraceae > JANWLL01. Next base: position 13,248 of record JANWLL010000119.1, on the reverse strand, counting down.
CTTCGCGGAAGTGAAAGCCGACGGCCGCATCGATCGCCAGATCGCGAAGGCGGCACTCGAGCTCGAGCGGATCGACCTGCTCGGGCTCGACGCGCTCGATCGCGCGTTCTTGAACGCGCTCGTCGTCCAATATCGCGGCGGTCCGGTCGGCATCGGCGCGCTCGCTGCGAGCCTCAACGAAGAGGAGAACACGCTCATCGACGTCGTCGAGCCGTATCTCATCCAGATCGGCTTCGTGCAGCGGTCGGCGAACGGCCGGCGCGCGACGCCACAGGCGCGAGCACACATAGGGCACGACGAAGCCGGACAGCCCCGCCTGCTGTGAGAGCCGCACTCGCGGCGCTTCTCGTCGTCCTGTGGGCAAGCCCGGCCCTGGCCGACGACACGCCGATCCGCGTATCGCTGTTGCGCGACCAGTTCCGGACCGTGCTCTCATCCGAAGGCGGACTCACCGTGAGGCCTCCGAACGCTTCGAGCGGAAGTCCGTACGTCGAACCGGACGTGACGACGGTGCTCGACGTGCGCCCGAACGCCGGCGGTCTGCTCCTCGCCGGCGCTATCCAAGCGGGCAGCGCGATCGTCGTCGCACCGGCCGATCCCCGCTATCCGCTCGCGATCGACGGCACGGTCTATCGCGGCGCGGCGATCGTCCAGACGGCTTCGGACGGGTCGATCGACGTCATCAACGTCGTCGATCTCGAGCGCTACCTCGACGGAGTCGTCGGAAGCGAGATGGACCCGTCCTGGCCGCAAGCCGCCTTGCAAGCGCAGGCGATCGTCGCGAGGACGTATGCGGTCGCGAATCTGGGCACCCGCGAGTGGCTCGGCTACGATTTGCGAGCCGGCGAACAAGACCAGGCCTACAAAGGAGTCGCGGCGGAAACGCCTTCGGTCGTGTCGGCGGTGAGCTCCACGCGCGGCAAGATCCTCATCGCAGGCGCCGACGTCGTACACGCATACTATTCGAGCTGCGACGGCGGCTATACGAGCGGCGGCGACGCGCTCGCCGACCCACAACCCTATCTCGTCGCGCAGCGCGATCCGTACTGCACGACCTCGCCGGACGACGGATGGAGCGCGTCCGTCGACGCTCAGACGTTCGCTTCGGCCCTTCGCGCGAGCTTCGGCGACCTCGGCTCGATCGTTTCGGTCGCGGTCGGATCGCGCGACGAGTCGGGCCGTGCGCTCAGCGTGGCGATAAGCGGAAGCAAAGACGCGCGCGTCATACCGGCGACGACGTTCCGCGCGCTCGCTGGGAACCACGTCGTGCGGAGCACGCGCATCGACTCGATCTCCGTACGCGGCGGCGTCATCCGCATATCCGGCGAGGGGTTCGGCCACGGCGTCGGCATGGCACAGTGGGGCGCTCGCGGCATGGCGGAAGCCGGCAAGAGCGCTCACGAGATCCTCGAGTTCTACTACCATGGCGTCCAGTTCGCGAGCATAGCGGACAGGCTCGCGACGAGGTAGCGCGATGGTCCAGCGTCGGCGGTGGGAGCGATGCCGCAAAGAGCTCCCCGTCATCATCGACCCGGGCGGCGCGAATCCCATCGCTGCGATGACGCTCGACATCTGCGAGGGCGGCATCGGCATCTTGTGCGACGATCCGTTCGCGCTCGGATCGAAGCTGCGGTTCGCGATCGCGGAGATCGCGGACGGTGCGATGACGGGCGTCGTAAGGTGGTGCACGCCGTCGAAGGCCGACGACCGTCAGATCGTCGGCGTCGAGCTCGAGGGGCTCAGCGCGGTCCATCGCGACGCGCTGGCCGATAAACTGGCGTCATGGCGGTCGCAGTCGGCGGATGAGGATGGATGACGAAAAGACGCCTGCAGAATTCCGCACGGATGCTTTCGACTACATCCTCCCCGAAGCGCTCGTAGCGCAGCGACCCGCCGATCGGCGCGACGCATCGCGGCTCCTCGTGCTGCCTCGGACCGGGCCTATCCGTCACGTCAAGTTCGCCGACATCGCCGAGGTCGTCGAGCCGGGCGATCTCCTGGTGGCGAACGACGCGAAAGTGCTGCGGGCGCGATTCCACCCTCGCCGCCGCGAAGGTGGTCGAGCCGAGGTGCTCCTGCTCCATCCGGCCGCGCAGCCGGAGTGCTGGGAAGCGATGGCGCGCCCCGGCAAAAGGATCCGCAAGGGCGACCGCCTCACGCTCGCCCCCGAGTGCGGCATCGAGATCGTCGACTGGGCGGCCGGCGGCAACCGCATCGTCCGCTTTTACGGTATCGGCGTCTCCGAAGCGATGGCGCGCTTCGGCGATCTGCCGCTGCCGCCGTACATCCACGCTCCGCCGGCGGACGCCGACGAGCGCTACCAGACGGTCTACGCCGCGACAGAGGGCTCGGTAGCGGCGCCGACCGCGGGTCTTCATTTCACCGAGGAGACGATCGAGACGCTTCGCGGACGGGGCATCGGATGGACGGTGCTCACTCTTCACGTCGGCGCAGGCACGTTCCGCCCGGTCAAAGCCGACGACGTCCGGGCGCATCACATGCACGCCGAACGCTACGAGATCCCCGCGGCCGCGGCAGCAGCCATAGAAGCGACGCGTTCCGCGGGAAAACGCGTCATCGCGGTCGGCACGACCGTCTTGCGTGCGCTCGAGGCAGCGGCGCGCGCGGACGGCGCCATCGAGTCCGGCGAACGAGAGACGTCGATATTCATCTATCCGCCGTATCGCTTCCGGACCGCCGACGCGCTGCTGACGAACTTCCATCTGCCGCGTTCGACGCTGCTCATGCTCGTCAGCGCCTTCGCCGGGCGCGAGCGCGTGCTCGCCGCATACGCCGATGCGATCGCGAACGGATACAGATTCTATTCGTTCGGCGACGCGATGTTCGTCGAACTGGCGCAAGTCGATGACCGAACCCTATCGGACCGCTAGGCTTTCAGCGGCTCGACGAGGACCGTCCGGAAATCCGTGTACCAGACGAGCCCAGGTCTGCCGCCGCCTTGCTTGCGGACGTGCTTGCGTTGCGTGAAGTCGACCTCGACCTTCGACGCGGCGGCGGCGCGGCTTTGACCGGCGGCAAGAGACGCCGCGGCGACGATCTGTTCGTCGGTGGGCCGGTCGCGCGGATCGCGGAGCTTGAGGATGACATGCGCCCCGGGAACGCCGCGCGCGTGAAACCAGAGATCGTTCGGCGCGCCGACGGTGAACGTCACCCGCTCGTTGTCCTTCGGCGATCGGCCGACGTGCGCGACCGCGCCGCCGGGTACGTCGACGACCCGCGACGCCGCGCGCTTCGATGCCGAACGCTTTGCGGGCGCGCGTTTGCGGCCGATCGCGTCCGAGATCTCCTCGCACATCGCCGCGAGCGCCGACGGGCCGTCCGACGCGGCGCGGTCGAGCTCCCACAACAGCGACTCCCAGAACGTGCGGTTGCGCTCGAGCACGCCGAGACGCTGCGCGACGCGCGGCATGCCGCTCTTCGCTTTTTTGTAGCGGCGGAAGTACGCCGCGGCGTTGTCCTTCGGCGTGAGCGTCGGATCGAGTTCGACGCGCAGCCCTTCCGGCGTCAACAGCGAGTCGGCTCGTGGCTCGATGTCGGCGAGGTACGTGTAGATCGCGTCGCCGGCATCTTTCAAACGTTCCGCCTCGACCGCTCGCCGTTGCGCCGCTTCGAGCGAAGCCCGCTCCACATCGCAACGCTCGATCATCGTGAGCAAACGCTTGCGCAGCGCATCCTCGGTGGGGGCCATGCGTTTCCGGTCGCCGGCCGACTGCGATCGTGCGCACGCTTCGTTGAGGTCGGGGAAGTTGCGCATATCCCCGGGCGGCCACGACAGCGCGATGAGGTGGACGACGTCGAGAACTGCGCCGGATCCCCACGCGAAGACGGGTGCCGTGATATCGGCGGCAGCGGCTGCGACGCGTTCGCGCAGCGGCGCCCAGATCTCGAGGAGCCGGGCGGATAGCGGTCCCCCGGCATCGCCCTCCGTCGCGCGTTCGACGACGTCGCGCGCGAGCGGCGGCGTGCATGAGACGTCGAATTCGCCGAGAAGGCGCGCGATCGCGCGAGGTTGGAGATCGCCTTGCGCATCGATCGCCGAAGCGAATGACGCCGCGTCGAGTTTCGGCGTGCGCGGCGGCGGCAGCCGATATAGCTCGCCGACGTCGATGCTGCGGGCGCCGTGTGCTCCTTCGATCTCCTTCGCCGCAGCGAGGATCTGCCATCGTTGCTCATCCGCGGGTCGCAGCACGAGGATGTTCGCCTTGTTCGGCTCGAGCTCGAACGCGACGCGATGGCGGGCAGGCACGCCAAATGCGGAACGAGAAACGACGTCCAGGAATACGATGCGGTCGTCCGGGACGGCTTGGACGGATTCGACGGAGCATCCGCGCAGCAGCGGAGCCACGCCCCCGGCCCAACCCGCGGCGACGTTTTCGTTTTCCGGCTCCGGATCGGAGTGGAGCGCCAAGAGCGGACCGTCGGGTCCGAGCGTGGCGCGCAAGATCGCCGCGAGGCCGCGGCGATAGCACGCGATCCGCATACCGCCGTCGCCGGCAGTGACGCTCCGCACGCGGGCGCCGGTGAGAGCGTCTCGAAGCTCCGTCGCGAGACGCGCGACGAGCCAGACGTCGAGCGTCACGGACCACCTGACGGCCGAGCGTTGACGAGGACGGATTGCCAGCCGACAACCTTGCGCCGGTCCCACGCGAACCCGTATTGCTCGTGGTCTCCGGGCCCTCGGGGTCCGGGAAAGACAGCCTCGTCGACGCGCTGCGCGCGGCCGAGCCGAAGCTCGCGTACTCCGTCTCGGCGACGACGCGGCCATCGCGTCCGGGTGAGGTCGAAGGTCAGCATTACTGGTTCCTCGAGCGGACCGAATTCGAGCGCCGCAGAGCGTCGGGCGAGTTCCTCGAGACGCGCGATTACGCCGGCCACCTCTACGGCACGCCGCGCAAGCCGATCGAGGATGCGCTCGCGGCGGGACGAGATCTCGTCATGAAGCCGGAAGTCAACGGCGCGATGTCGATCAAGATCATCTACCCGCAAGCGGTGCTCGTGTTCCTGACAGTTCCGTCTGCGGCGATCCTGCGAGAGCGCCTCGAGCAGCGACGTACCGAATCGCCGGAGACCATCGAGGCGCGCGTCGCGATCGCCGCGCGCGAGGCGGACGCGATCGGCAACTACGAATATCTCATCGTCAACGACGATTTCGACGCCGCGCTCGAGAAGCTGCGCGCCGTGCTCATCGCCGAGCGTCTGAAGATCGCTCGCGTGCGCGGCCGAAGCGCGCTCGACGGATCGTCGTGATCGGCGAAAGGCAAGTTTTGTAGACATGTGTGGCATCGTCGGTTATATAGGGCCGCGCGACGTGACCGGGGTTCTGCTCGACGGCCTGCGCCGCCTTGAGTACCGCGGATACGATTCGGCGGGCGTCGCGCTCGTCGAAGGCGACAAGCTCGTCGGTACGAAGCGCGTCGGCAAGCTCGGCAACCTCGAGGAAGCGCTTCGCAAGCACCCGCTGACGGGCACGGCGGGCATCGGCCACACGCGTTGGGCGACCCATGGGCGGCCGTCGGACACGAACGCGCACCCGCATCTCGACTGCAAGCAGCGCATCGCGGTTATCCACAACGGCATCATCGAGAATCACGCGATGCTGCGCGCGGACCTCCTCGAGAAGGGCCATACTTTCTCGAGCGAGACCGACACGGAAGTCGTCGCGCACTTGCTCGAAGACGTCTACGCAGGCGACATCGTCGACGCGGTGCGCAAGGTGCTCGGCCTCGTCCGCGGCGCGTACGCGCTCGGCGTCCTCTCGGCCGACAATCCTGACGAAATCGTCTTCGCACGCAACGGCGCATCGCCGCTCATCGTCGGCATCGGCAAGGACGAGATGTTCGTCGCTTCCGACATCCCGGCGATCCTCGAATACACGCGCAAAGAGCTCATCATCCAAGAAGGCGAGATCGTCGTCATCCGGCGAGACGGCGCGTCGATAACGACGTTCAACGGCGAACACGTCGAGCGCGAGGTGACGCACGTCGCGTGGGATGTGCGCAGCGCGGAAAAAGGCGGCTTCAAGCACTTCATGCTCAAGGAGATCTACGAGCAGGCGAAGGTCGTCAAGGACACCCTCGCGGGCCGTCTCGACGAGCAGGGCGGCGTGAAGCTGCCCGACATCGGCATTTCGGACGAGCGTCTGCTCAAGATGCGCAAAGTGACGATGTTCGCTTGCGGCACGGCATACCACGCGGCCGTTTACGGGATGTACCTCATCCGCCAGCTCGCGAAGCTGCCGGTCGAGCTCGAGCTCGCATCCGAGTTCCGCTACTCCGATCCGGTCGTCGAGAAGGACACGCTCGCGATCGCGGTGTCGCAGAGCGGCGAGACGGCAGATACGATGGAAGCGGTCCGGATGGCGAAAGCCGGCGGCGCGACCGTTCTCGGCGTCTGCAACGTCGTCGGTTCGGCGCTCGCGCGTGCGGCGCACGGCACGCTCTACACGCACGCCGGCCCCGAGATCGGTGTCGCCGCGACGAAGACGTTCGTCGCGCAGTGCGTCGCGATGGCGCTGCTCGCGCTGCACCTCGCCAAGGTCCGCGGCACTGCTGATCCGGATGTCCTGCGCGAAGTCGGCTTGGCACTGCGCGACCTCCCGTCGCTCGTCGACCAGGCGCTCAACACGAACGAAGACGCGATCGCCGCAGCGCGCCGCTATTCGAAGGCCACGTCGATCTTGTTCCTCGGCCGGCACGTCAACTATCCGATCGCGCTCGAAGGCGCGCTGAAGCTCAAAGAGATCTCGTACATCCACGCCGAGGGCTACGCCGCCGGCGAGATGAAGCACGGCCCGATCGCGCTTCTCGACGAGAACGTGCCGACCGTCGTCATCGCGACGCGCGGTCCGGTGGAAGAGAAGGTGCTGAGCAACATGGCCGAGGCGAAAGCCCGCGAGAGCCGGATCATCGCGGTCGCGAACCCCGGCGACCACGAGGTGCTCGAGACGGCGGACGATATCTTGGAAGTGCCTGCGACGCACCACCTCATCGCGCCGATCGTCAACGTCGTGCCGCTCCAGCTGCTCGCCTACCATATAGCCGACCGCAAGGGGTGCGACGTCGACCAGCCGCGCAACCTCGCGAAGACCGTCACGGTCGAGTGACGCGTGCGAGACCCTAACGCGCGGGCAGACGGACGAGCCGACGACGCGCTGCGGCCGGTGACGCTGCAGCCCGACTTCCTCCGTTTCGCCGAAGGGTCGCTCCTCATCGCGTTCGGTGAGACGAAAGTGCTGTGCGCTGCGACCGTCGAGGATCGCGTTCCGCCGTTCCTCAAGGGCCAAGGGGTCGGGTGGGTGACCGCCGAGTATTCGCTGCTGCCGCGGTCGACCGCCCAGCGGACGCCGCGCGAGGCGGCGCAGGGGCGTATCGGCGGCCGGACGCATGAGATCCAGCGGCTCATCGGCCGCAGTCTGCGCTCCGTCGTCGACACGAAGGCGCTCGGAGAGCGGACGATCACCATCGATTGCGACGTCATCCAAGCGGACGGCGGCACGCGGACGGCGGCGATCACCGGCGCGTTCGTCGCGCTTTGCCTCTCGCTCGTGCACTTGCGCCAGGAGAACAAGCTTCGCGGCTGGCCGGTCATCGACTGGCTAGCGGCCGTTTCGGTGGGGCTCGTCGGCGGACGGCCCGTCCTCGACCTCTCGTATGCGGAGGATTCGCAGGCACAAGTCGATATGAACGTCGTCATGACCGGCGAGGGCAAGTTCGTCGAGCTGCAGGGCACCGCGGAAGGGCTGCCGTTTTCGCGTCAGGAGCTCGACCGTTTGCTGGGATTCGCGCGGGCCGGCATCGATAGCCTAATCGCGCTCCAGCGCGAGACGCTATCCCGTGTGGAGGTGCCTGCTTTCGGACGCAAGCCTGCGGCGTCGACCACTGCGCCGAAAGGCGCGTCGTCGTGAATGCCCAAGCCGACGAGCTGCTCGCATTGCTCGAAGCGTTCCACGTCACCGACAAGGCGCTCGTGCGATCGCGCGATCGCGCGCGCTCGCAGGCGGGTGACGCCGAGGCGTTCGCCTCGTTGAAGAAGGAGATGCACCGCTATTTCGCCGCCGTCGCTCGAGAATCGGTCGCCCATCTCGCCGACCTCGACCGCCGTTTGGACGATCTGTATCAGCGCCAATATAACGCGCAGGCTGAGCGGGGCGCGGCGCAGCGGCGGCTGGACGCAGCGCGCCGAGTGCTCGACACCCTCGGTGACGCCGGCGGAGGTACGTCGCGATGAGCGTCGCGGCTTCGCGCCGGCGGGGCGTGTTCTCGGGCGTCAACCGCTTCGTCGAATACGCGGGCGGGCTCGCGACGATGTTCGGCGAGGTGTGCCGCAACGTCGTCACGCTCAACTTCAGACCTTCGGAGGTGATCCGTCAGGCGTACTTCCTCGGCGTCGAGTCGTGGACGATCGTCGTGTTGACGTCGCTTTTCACGGGGCTGGTCATCTCGCTCGAAGCGGCCTCGCAAGCGGTCAGCTATGGACTGTCGCAGTTCGTCGGTGGAAGCGTCGCCTTCGGCGAGGTGCGCGAGCTCGGGCCGATGCTGACCGGCATCGTCTTCGCGGGCCGAGCAGGCGCAGCCATCACGGCCTCGCTCGGCTCGATGGTCGTCACCGAGCAAGTCGAAGCGCTCCAGTCGATGGGCGTCAGCGCGGTGAAGGTTCTCGTCACTCCGCGGTTGCTGGCGTCGTTCATCACGGTCCCGATGCTCACTGTCTTCGCGGATATCGTCGGCGTCTATGGCGGCTATTACATGGCGTGGCTGCGGGTGCACATGTCGCCGTACACGTATTGGCACTCCGTGCAGACGACGTTGATCTTCTCCGATTTCTACAAAGGCCTCGAGAAGGCTGCGGTGTTCGGCGTCCTCGTCGCCCTCGTCGCCGGTTACGAAGGTTTCCGCGCGGAAGGCGGAGCCGAAGGGGTCGGCCGAGTGACGACGCATGCGGTCGTCACCGGGATCATCCTGATCTTCGTCTTCAACTTCGCGCTGTCGTTCGTGCTGTTCCCATGATCGACGAAAAACCGTCGCGAGAGCTCGAGCCGTCGCCGCCTCCGCCGGACGTCGCGATCAGGCTTCAGTCCATCGAGCTTCGGTATGGCGAGAAGATCGTGCTGTCGGATTGTTCGCTCGATTGCATTCGCGGCCACACGACGTGCATCATCGGGCTGTCGGGCGCCGGCAAGTCGACGATCTTGCGCGTCGCGAACGGATTGCGCCGGCCGACCCGCGGCTGCGTTTTCACGCTCGGCTCGGAGCTCAGCAGGCTGCCGGAGACGGAGATCCTCGAGATCCGTAAACGGATCGGGTTCGCGTTCCAGTACAACGCGCTCTTCGACTCTATGACGGTCGCAGACAACGTCGCCTTTCCGTTGTACGAGCTCACCGATCTCGAGGACGACGAGATCAACGAGCGCGTCAAGTCCGCGCTCGAATCGGTCGGGCTCGATGGAGAAGGCGATAGGCTGCCCGGCGAGCTTTCCGGAGGCATGCAAAAGCGAGCGGGGTTTGCCCGCGCCATCGTGAACGAACCTGAAATCATCATGTTCGACGAACCGACGACCGGTCTGGATCCGATCATGACGAACATCATCACCGAGACGATCAAGAACATCCAGCACAAGCTGAAAGTGACGTGCCTCGTCATCTCGCACGACTTGCCGTCGGTCTTCGCGATCGCCGACGAGATCGCGTTGCTTTTCGAGGGGACGATCATCGAGTACGGCTCGGTCTCGAAAGTGCGCCAGTCGCCGAACCCGATCGTCCAACAGTTCTTGCAAGGGAGCGACGTTGGTCCGATCCCCGTTTAGCCGGCTTTCGATGAGCACGTCGGCGTGAGTACGCAGGCGCGCGTCGGCATTTTCACCCTTTTGGCGCTTGCGGGCGTGTTCGCAGCGTACTATTTCATCACGAACTACGCACTCGCGCACAATGGGTACAATATCGGCATCCGTTTTCACGACGTCGGCGGTCTGCAGGAGGGCAGCACGGTGCTCGTGTCCGGCGTCCAGGTCGGAGAGGTGACGACGGTCGATCTTTTGCCGGATCAGACCGTCGAGGTGACGTGCACGATCAACAACGGCGTCACGATCTATCGCGACTCGCTGTTCGTCGTCGCCATCACGATCACGGGCGCGACGACGCTGACGATCGAGCCTCCGCTGCAGCGCCAGGTCGCCATGATCATGCCGCAGCAACCGCTGCCGCCGGATCAGCAGCCCTGGGGCACGCTGCCGCCGACGCTGACCGATCTCCTCAGCGCCGGTCAAGAGCAATTGAAGAACTTCTCGAAGACGATGGCGGTCGTCAACCGCGAGCTCCCGGCGCTCGCGAAAAAATTCTCGCTCGTCGCGACGCATACGGACAGCCTCGTCCAAGACGCCGACTCGAGTCTTACGACGCTGACCGCCGAGATGCAGTCGACCGTCACGGCCCTCAACGAGACGATCCAGACGACCGGCGGCAACATGACCGCGCTGACGGGCAATCTCAACGGGCTCGTCAGCGAGGACCGCCCGCGCATCCAGAAGCTCGTCGACCGGCTCTCGTCGACGGCGGACAATCTGAACAAGACGATGGCGGGCATCGCCTCGATCGCGCAGGACCCGTTGCTTCACGACAGCCTTATCGGCACCGTGCAAAACGTCGAGGGCGCGACGGCGAAGCTCAAAGCGATGGCGACCGAGCTCGAGGGCATCACCGGCGACCCGAAGACGGAATCGCAGCTGAAGCAGACGGTCGCGAACCTGCAGTCGGTGACGGCGAAAGCCGACGCGATCCTCGGACAGTTCTCGACGGCCGTAGCGCAACCCGGATCGGCGACGACGGGCGCTCCGCAGCCGGTTCCTTCCGGCGCGACTCCGGTGCCGCAGCCGCACTTCCAGTCGGGCGGCGGGCTGTTCTCGCAGCCGCTCGTCCAAGCGCAGGTGCGCGAGACGTGGGGCACGCACGGCGGCGGACCCGCCAGCGACATGAATCTCGTCCTGTTGCCCGGCGCGAAGACGCATCTCACGGTCGGAGCGAACGATCTCGGCTATTCGACGACGTACAACTTCTTGCTCGACCGCAACTCGAAGGATCTCCAACTCGGGGCAGGCGTCGAGTATTCCAAGCTCGGGATCGCGGCGCTATTCCGGCCGTTCGGCAGCCCGATCGGGATCGACGCGCGTATCTACGATCCGAAACATCCGACGCTCGACCTGTACGGCGATCTGCGCCTGAGCGAACGCTTGCAGCTGTTCTACGGCGAGCGTTATCTATGGAACAACACCCAGACGAAGACGCCGTCGTTCGGTCTCGAGATCAAGTACTAATGATCCGCACCTGTAGCGGTCGAGCTTTAGCTCGACCGCCGCGGCCTGGCCTCGTGGGACTCATGTGGTATGCCGAGAGAAGCTCGGCTCAGTCGCCTTCATGAGCGAAGATAGCTCGCTCCACATCGAAACCCTCGCCGTCCATGCCGGGGCTACGCCCGAGCCGGCGACCGGTGCGGTATCGCCGTCGATCCATTTATCGACGATCTTCGAGCGCGACGCCGACGGCGGCTACTCGCGCGGCTACAGCTATCAGAGGAAGGCGAACCCGTCGCGCGGTTCGCTCGAGACGGCGCTCGCCGTCATGGAGGGCGGCGCCGCCGCTGCCGCGTTCTCGTCGGGATCGGCGGCGACGGCGACGATCATGCAGACGCTCGCGCGCGGCGAGCACGTCATCCTCCCAGGCGACGCATACTATGGTACGCGCGTCATTTTAAACGATTGCCTGACGCCGTGGGGCCTTGAGGCGACGTACGTCGAGATCGGCGATCTCGATGCCGTGCGCGCCGCGGTCCGGCCGAGCACGCGGATGATCTGGGTGGAGACGCCCTCGAACCCGATGCTGAAGGTCGCCGACATCGCCGCGCTTGTCGACATCGCGCATGCCGGCGGAGCGATCTGCGTCTGCGACAATACCCTAGCGACACCGGTTCTTTCTCGCCCGCTGTCCGACGGCGCGGATTTCGTCGTGCATGCGACGACGAAGTACATCGGCGGCCATAGCGACGTGTTGGGCGGCGCCGTGATCGCGAGAGAAGAAGGGGCGAGATTCGAGCGGCTGCGCCATCTCCAGCACGCGCTCGGCGCCGTACCGTCACCGTTCGATTGCTGGCTCGCTCTGCGCGGCATGCGCACCCTGGCGCTCCGCGTCCGAGCCCAATCGACGTCGGCATTGGAGCTAGCGCGGTTTCTCGCTTCGCACCCGAAGGTCAGCGCGGTTCACTATCCGGGCCTTGAAAGCGCGTCTGGCCACGCGGTCGCCGCGCGGCAGATGAGCGGCTTCGGCGGCCTGCTCTCGTTCCAGGTCCGCGGCGGCGAGGCGGCAGCGATGGCCGTAGCGGCGCGGTGCCGCCTGTTCACGCGCGCGACGAGCTTCGGCGGATCCGAAAGCCTCATCGAGCATCGCGCGTCGATCGAGGGCCCTGGCACGACGACGCCCGTCGATTTACTCCGCGTCTCGGTCGGCCTTGAACATCCGTCCGACCTTATCGCCGACCTAAAACAAGCACTAGCGTAATGATCGACATACGCTAGAGAAGACCGGGAGCGGTCGAGATTCATCTCGACGGCCGCGGTCATTCAATAGAAGATCATGCCTAGCGAATTTCGGTAAGGATGCACTTAACTCAACGGCGACCTTGCTATATACTTGAATCACCATGAACGTCGCGGTGCTGGTGCTTCGGTTCATCATAGGCGGCTACGCTTATCTGGTCGGAATCTTCGGAATCATCTATGTGCTGACGCAGCCACAATGGGCACATGCCGTGCTCGCCCTAGGATGGCTCGTTCTCGGATGGGCGGTCTTCCCGATCAAGCCCAAGCTGCTGACGTATGATGCCAAGACGGATGAGGACCCTGAAACCAAGTCATGAAACGACGGCCGTTCCCGCAGACGCTATTTGCCGCGGTTAAGTACTTTGCCGATGTGGACGTAGCCCGATTCGTCCTCCCCCGCTGATCGGTAAGGCTTAGCGGTTCTTCCTAATCTTCGTGCTCAAGCGAGTCCGCGGCGGTCGAGATGAATCTCGACCGCTCCCAAAAACCCCCGGTTCGATCCTACAAGAAGATCAGGCCGCGGCGGATGCCGTCCGTGACCGCTTCGGTCCGACTGGAAGCGTGAAGCTTCGTCATGATCGAGCCGACGTGGAACTTGACCGTGTGCGCCGAGACGCCCAATTTCTTCGCGATCGCCTTGTTCG
>JANWLL010000118.1 GCA_025450855.1 Vulcanimicrobiia bacterium | reverse complement strand
GGTCGCGGTCCAAGCCGGATTCGTCGATCAGAGCCACATGGCGCGCTGCATGCGTCGCATTCTCGGCATGACGCCGGCCTCCGTTATGCGCCTCTATGGCTAGAGCGAATAGCCGCGGCCTTCCATATATATACGCCATTTTGAGCGCCATCTTGGTCGCGCTGTCCCCCGCTGCGGTCGTCGCCGATTCGCAAGGTCCAACCAAGATCTTGACCTTCGACGGCGCCAAAGGCTGGCTCAACAGCAAGCCGCTAGCACCCTCAGATCTCACCGGCAAAGTCGTGTTGGTCGACGTCTGGGAATACACGTGCATCAACTGCTTGCGGACGTTGCCGTATATCAAGGCGTGGTATTCTCGCTATCATTCCGACGGGTTCGAGATCATCGGGGTTCACACGCCCGAGTTCGGCTTCTCCGGCGACGCGAAGAACGTGACCGATGCGACGAAGCGACTCGGCATCACCTGGCCGGTCGCGCTCGACGACGACGGCACGATCTTCCGGCGCTACGACGCGGCCGGTTGGCCGGCCGAGTTCCTGTACGATCAGAAAGGCGATCTCGTCGAGACGCAGCACGGCGAAGGCAACTATCCGCAGACCGAAGCGAAGATCCAATCGCTCTTGCTCGCGCAAGACAAAAGCCTGAAGCTGCCGGCCGTCATGGCGCTGCTGCCGCAAGACAGCTACGACAAGCCCGGCGCCGTTTGCTATCCGCAGACGCCGGAGATGTTCGTCGGCACGTGGCGCGGCGTCAACATCGCGAACCCGCCGACCGGGCGCGATCCATCGGGCGATCTCAACTTCACCGATCCCGGCAAGCACGCGGACAACAGCATCTACTTGCAAGGCTATTGGCAAGAGTCGCAGGGCCGGCAAGGGATGATCGCCGACGGCAGCGGCGACTACCTATCGCTCAGCTACGAGGCGATCCAGGTCGTCGGGGTGTTGAAGCCGGAGAACGGCGGCTCGCAGCGCGTCGACGTGACGCAGGACGGAAAGCCCGTATCGCGCGACGATGCCGGTGCCGACCTCCAATTCGATTCGAGCGGGAAGTCGTTCGTGACGGTCGACGCGCCACGCGCGTACGACATCGTCTCGAACAAGCACTATGCCAAGCACGAACTGCGCCTGTCGCCGCAGCGCTACGGCGTCGGCTTCTACAGCTTCGACTTCGAATCGTGCGAGGTCGGTTCCGACAAATAACCCGGTCTCCAGGGAAGCTCGCCGCCGCTAACAAAACTCGTGCGCCCCATGGCGCAGATCGAGATACTGTTCGGCCTCCTCGCTGCAGTGGCCGCCCTCACGTGGCTCGCGCAACGCGTGAAAGTCGAATATCCGGTCTTCCTCGTGCTCGGCGGCCTCGTCCTCGGTTTCATTCCTGGCCTGCCGCAAGTCGTCTTACAGCCGAACGTCGTCTTTCTCGTATTCTTGCCGCCGCTGCTCTACTACGAAGCTTTCAACTCGTCGCTTCGTGATTTCCGCGCCATTTTGCGGCTCATCATCCTCGATGCCGTTTTCCTCGTCATCGTCACGATTGCCGCGGTCGCTCTCGTAGCGCACGCACTCGTTCCCGGCATGACGTGGGCAGCCGCGGTCGTCTTCGGCGCGATCGTCGGTCCCACCGACGAGACGGCTGCGCTCGCCGTCGCATCGCGGTTGCACGTTCCAAGACGGCTCATCACGGCGATCAAAGCCGAAAGCCTTTTCAACGACGCGACGTCGCTCGTCATCTTCAACCTCGCGCTCGTCGCTGCCGTCAGCGGATCGTTCTCGTGGGCTAACGGTCTGTTCCAGCTCGTCACGGATGCAGCCGGGGGCGTCGCGATAGGACTCGCCGTCGGATGGATCTTCAGCTTCATCCGACGCAACCTCGATGACCTCATGCTGCAGAACACCGTCTCGCTGCTCACAGGCTACGCCGCGTACTTTCCCGCCGACGCGCTCCATTTCTCCGGCGTGCTCGCGGCGATCGCCGCAGGCCTGTACCTCGGACGCCAAGGCTCGATCATCACGTCGGCGGAGTCGCGCATCCAGATCGGCGCGATGCGCGACATCACGCTCTTCATGATCAACGGCTTCCTCTTCGTGCTCGTCGGCCTCCAGCTCCATCCGATCCTCGCGGGCATGGGCGTCACCGCGGCGACCTCGCTCGCTCTCGCTGCGATCGCCGTCTGCCTCACGGTCATCGTCGTGCGCATCGTGTGGGTGCTGAGCACGCATTTTCTACCGCGTCTCCTATCGCGCACCGGCAAGACCGCCGACCGCATCGCGAGCTTCAAATATGCGCTCGTCGTCGGGTGGACCGGTCTGCGCGGCGGCATATCGCTTGCGGCCGCGCTGGCGGTGCCGCTCGCCGTATCGTCGGGCGCGGGCTTTCCGGCACGCTCGGCAATCGTGCTCCTGACATTCGCCGTGATCTTGGCGACGCTCGTCGGCCAAGGCCTTACGTTGAACGGATTCATCAAAGCGCTTGGCATCACCGTCGAGACGAAACACCGCGAAGAATCTCTTGCTCGCTTGAAGGTCGCGCGCGCTGCGCGTCGCACGCTAACGGAGATCGCTAAAGAGACCTGGGCTGATGCTGCCGCCTTGCAAGACGCGCGTGCGCATCTCGAACACGCGATAACTCACGATAAGGAGATCGACGAAGCATCGACGCCCGCGCTGCGGAAGCGCGAGGAGGCATATCGTCGCATCCAATCGGCGGTCAACGACGCGCAAAGCCGCGAGATACTGCGCCTCTATGACGAGGGTGCGATCGACCCGTCGATCATGAGAAAGTTGCAGCGCGAACTCGATCTCGAAGAGCTTCGCAGCGAGCCGGCAAGCTCGACCGTCTGACGCGCGCCATCTTTACCCCACGCCTGCGCCGTGATATACTCGCCGCGAAATGCGCGAAATCACCTTGCCGGAAGCCAAGCCGGCGCTCGAATGGGTCAACGGCCGGGTGCTCCAAAAGGTGAGCCCTCAGCGGAAGCATGCTCTCGCACAGGGGGCGTTTATCGGCGCCCTGCACGCTTGGGCCGTCGAACATGGTGCGGGGCGCGTCGGCACCGAGTGGGATTTTCGTATCCAGCCGCCCGGGGAGGAGCGCCGCCCGCTCGTCCCCGACGTCGCCTACCTATCGTACGATCGAGTGCCCTATGAGGCGACGGCCGAGGCTGACATCCCGCGCGTCGCACCCGATGTTGTCGTCGAGGTGATTTCTCCCGGCGACCGGGAGCGCGATATAGAAGAAAAGATCCGTGTTTACCTCGCCGCGGGTACGATGGTTGTCTTTTTGGTCGAACCAAAGAACCGCACGGTCACGGCTCGGGAGCCGGACGCCAGCCGCCGCTATATTGACGGCGAGGAACTTCGCCACCCCGCGCTGCCCGATTTCACGATGCCGGTCAGCATCCTATTCGACGAACCGAAGCCGAAGGCGAAACCGGCACTCGGATAAGGCTCCCTACCTCGGGATCGGCCCATCTGCCGTCAGATCCGCAAAGCGCCGCAGCGTCACCTTCACCGTCGACTCTTGTTCCTCGCGATCGACGATCAACGTCACCGAAGGCTCATCCAACAGTTTCGAGATATACTGATCGGCGAGCGCGCGCGTTGGCTGACCGTCGATCTTGACGATCGCGTCGCCGCGGCGCAAACCGGCGCGATCGGCTGGCCCATCGCGGAAGATGTGCGTGACGACGAGCTGACCGAACGGATTTCGCCCGACGGACATGAGCGCCAGGTACGGGTTCTGCCTCGGGTCGACGGCGATGCCGAACTTCAGCAGCGTCTGCCACTCGGCCCGGTGCGTGTCGACGTGGCCGAGGAACGCACGCCCGATCAATCTGCACGCGTTCGGCAGCGCGCTCGGATCCATATCGATATAATCCTGGTAGTATACCGCGCCCGAACAATCGGTCACGACGAATGCGAAAACGCCTTCTTCGGTCCACTCCCGGACGATCGCATTGGCGGTCGCCGCGCCGGCGGCGTTCGTGCACGCGCCGTCGCCTTTGCTACGCGGCCCGACGGTAAAGCCGGCGCTCGAAGCGAGTTGCGCCCAAGACGCCGAGATGTCTGCGTTCTTGTTCGGAACGAAGGCGACGTTGAACGCGGGAGGCGCCGGCGTCGTGGCCGGACCGGTTTGCGCGAGAAACGCGTTGAGGGCGGCGGCGCTGATCGCAAGCCCGTCGCCGGTCATCCAGTGTGCGACCCCGTAGCCGGCCGCGAGTCCGAGCACCATTCCTTCGACCTTCCCGCTCGATGCGTCGATGACCGGTCCGCCGCTGTCGCCGTGCGTGAGCGGGGCATCGAGCAAGATCGACTCTCCTTCTTCTCCGACGCCGTCGACTTTCGCGGACACGGTGACGAGCTGCATCTGGCCGAGCGGTAGCGGCTGCGGCGTCGCTTTCGGGTCGCTCCCCGGTGGTGTGGCAAGAGTCGGGTAACCGAACGCTTGCACCGGTGTTCCCGAATCCGCGAGAGCATCGTCGAGCGTGAGGGTCGGAATGCCTCGGTACTGGATCTCGAGTAGCGCTATGTCGCGCAGCTTATCGGTTTGAAGTACCGTCGCCGGATAGTGGTCGCCGCGCGGGCCGCCGACGAAGACGATCGGCGCCGCCGTTCCGTCGATGACGTGCGCGGCCGTGAGGATACGCGTCGTCGACGCGGTCGACGATATCGCGAACCCAGAGCCGGTCTTCGACCCGCCCTGCGTCGATGCGGCGATGAGCACGACGCTTTGTGCGATCGACGCCGCCGCCAAGAGGAAGCTCATATCCGAGAAACGATTTCGCTCAAGCGGGCGTCCCCGCCTCGGCGGGCGCCGGGTCAGAAAACGCCGTCCGCGTGACAGGCCGCTCTCACTCCGGCCGCGTCCACGACTTGAACCGGCTGTCCGAACGCAGCACGTCAAGGCGCGGGTCAAAAGCGTAGAAATTGTGCTCCACGCGGTTTGGCGGAGGGGTCGCTCTCAAGAAGGTATAGGCTCGATCCTTATCGCCGAGCGCCGCCCACGCCAAGGCGATCTCGATCGTGCAGCCCGAGCCGAAGGCCGCTTTGCGATCGATCGCGCGCAGGGTCAAAAGCGCCCGGGCGCGGTCTCCCGTCTTTGCGAACAAGGCGGCCGTGAGCGCCTCACGCTCGACGCGCGGCAGCCGGCTGAAGGTGGCAACCGCGGCCCTACTGTCGCCGAGCTGTTCGTACGCTAAGCCGAGCAGGTCGACCGTCGCGTGACGGTCCGGATAAATAGCGAGCGATTGCCGCGCGTATCCGACCGCCGCTCGATAGTCGTGTGCGAAGTACGCGTCTTCGGCGAGCCAGGCATACGTCGCGGGCGAAACCGGCTCAAGTGCGATAGCTTCCTCTTGTTGTGCGTTCGCCTGAGCGATCAGTCCACGCACGAGCAGCGAATTCCCGTACCAGTGATGTGCGAGCGCGTAGTTCGGGTCGAGCGCTATGGCGCGCTGGAATTCTCCCTCGGCTTGTGCATCCTGGTTCGTGAACTCGTAGATCGCCATCGCGAACGATGTGTGCGCTTCGGCCGACGCCGGGTCCACTTCGACGGCACGACGGGCGTAGAAAGTCCCGAGGCTGACGACGCGGCGGCAATCCGCGATCGTCGAATCGCAGTCGAGATCGAAGAGCGTTAGGTACGCGTCGGCCATACCGGAATACCCGAGCGGGTTCGACGGATCGCGATCGATCACGCCTTGGAAGTAGGGCATGCTGTCTCGCACGTGCGATTCGTTCGATCGCAGATTCCATTCGTACCGCCCCACCGAGTACAGCCGCTGCGATTCGGGGCTCAGTCGTGCGTAGGCGCTGGCCGGGCGCGAACCCGCGGCGCCGAGCACAAGCAGCAGCGCACACCCGGCGACAGCCAACGCACCGACCACCCACCGGCGCTGCCGGACGACACGCGTCGCGAGCGCGGGCCGCAAGGCCGCGACCCTCTCAACGCGCTCGACCGGGATTACGAAACGGTAGCCACGACAGTTCATCGTCTCGATAGCGTTGCCGAGGCCGGCCGACGAGAGCACCCGCCGCAGCCGATAGATGTTCTGGCTCAGGTTGGCCTCTTCGACGACGCGATCCGGCCAAAGCCTTTCCATCAACTCGGCCTTGGTGACGAGCGTGCCTGGATGTTCGACGAGCACCGCGAGCGTTTGGACGACCTTCGGGCCCAAGGGTACGTCAAGGCCTCGTCGCACGAGAGTCCGCTTCTCGGGATCGAGTTCGAACGGGCCGAACAAATACGTATGATCGGGCATGATTAGTGCTCCATCGCCTCTTGTAGCGGGTCGAGCTTAGCTCGACCGCGATTCACCTAAATAGTTAGGTGTTAACACGCATAAGACCTCGAAAGCTCACCGCGTTCATACTTTTTTGAGGACACGAGGGGCAGCATGGGTGTACCTTTTCGATATGCGTACGTTTTCGAAACTCGTGCCGATCTCGGCCATCGCGGCACTGCTCGTCGCCGGCGGACCGGCCACCGGCGCTGCGAGAGACCTCACTGGTCTGTGGGCGGCAAAACACGCGACGAACACCGTCGATGTCCGAGGTCCGCTGCTCATCCAGCGCGTGGCCG
>JANWLL010000117.1 GCA_025450855.1 Vulcanimicrobiia bacterium | reverse complement strand
CCCTCATCGAGCTGATGATCGTCATCGCGATCATCGCAATCTTGGCCGCCATCCTCATCCCGAACTTCCTGCACGCACGCGCTGAAGCGCAGACCTCGGGCTGCGAAGGCAACGAGAAGCAGATCGCGACCGCGCTCGAAGAGTACGCCGTCGACCATAACGGCACGTACGGAGCGGGCGGCACGGTGTCGAGCACGCTGCTCGGCACGCTCTACCTCGGCGTCACGCCGTCGGATCCTGTCGACGCGCTGTCGTACAGCGTCAACACAGCGACCGGCTCGTACGGCTCGTACCAGATCTCCGACCAGGGCAAGCACGACTTGACGACGACCACGCAGCTACCGGGCGGTCCGGGCTCGGGCTCGATCGTCTACAACCAGAACGCCGGCATCCAGGCGAAGTAACTAGAAACACAGACGACAAATCGAAAGGGCCGGCGTTGAGCCGGCCCTTTCGTCGCATTTGGGCGCATCATCGTATCGATGGTGCGGCAGGCGTCACATCGGAAGACCACGCGGTCCGCGGTACGATGCGCTTGGGCATTACTCGTGTGGAGGATCACGACGCTTTGGATGACAGCGCTACCCGCGCGAGAGGATTCACGCTCGTCGAGCTGATGATCGTCATCGCGATCATAGCGATCCTCGCTGCGATCCTCATACCGAATTTCCTGCACGCGCGCGCGCAGGCCGCGACTGCGGGCTGTGAGGGCAACGTGAAGATGATCGCGACGGGCCTCGAGGAGTATGCCGTCGATTTCCAGGGCTCGTATGGTCCGGGCGGTACCGTGACGAGCACGCTCCTCGGCACACCATATTTAGGGATCACTCCGAGAGATCCGGCGACCGGCTCGACGTATTCGGTCAACACCGCGACCGGTACGTACGGGTCGTATCTCGTCTCCGACCAGGGCGGCCACGATACGACGACGACACTTAGCCTGCCGGGAAATCCGGGCGGCTCGTCGATCGTCTACGCGCAGAACTCGGGCATCCAGGCGAAGTGATTTGTCCTCGGACATCGCGCTAGCGTTCTTCCCGCTCGCCGCCTCGCTCTTCGGACTGCTCGTCGGCTCGTTCGTCAACGTCGTCATCTACCGCGTGCCGCGCGGCGAATCGGTCGTATTTCCACCGTCGCGCTGCACCGCGTGCGGTCACCGCATCGGCCCGCTCGAGAACATCCCGGTGGTATCGTGGCTCGCGCTCGGCGGCAGATGCAGTTCGTGCAAGGCGCCCATATCGGTCCGCTACCCGCTCGTCGAACTCGTCGTCGGTGCGCTTTTCGCGCTCTCCGCGATCGAGTACGGCCCGACTCTCGCGTGTCTCGCCGCATCGTTGTTGAGCGCCGTGCTCGTCGCGGTCCTGTTCTTCGATCTCGATCACCTGCTCATACCTGACGCCTTCGTCGTGCCGTGTGCGATCCTCGCGTTCGCCTTCAGCGCGACGCAGCACCACATGCTCGACGCGTTCGAGGGCGCGGCGATCGCAGGCGGTGGTTTCCTGCTCATCTACTTGGCGACGCGCGGTCGCGGTATGGGGCTCGGTGACGTGAAGCTCGCCGCCGCTCTCGGTTTCGCGCTGCAAGTGAGGACCTCGGTGGCGCTCGTCGCTGCTTCGTTCATCGCGGGCGCCGCGATCGCGCTCCCGGTCCTCGTCGCGGGAAGTCGCGGAAGACGGGACGCGCTCCCATTCGGCCCGTTCCTCGTGATCGCCGGACTCGTGCTCGTCTTCGCGCCGCAGGTCGCATTCGCGCCCTTCGAAGCGTACCGCCATTGGGTTCAGATGCACGGAGCGGCCTTGTAGCGCTCGAGCTTCAGCTCGACCGCCCGCTCACGAACGGCCTGTGTCTGCCGATACTCTTTGTATCGAACGCGGCCGAAGGCGACGCGGTGGAGCCGCATCCTTCGCGCGGCGAGATGCAAAGCGAAAAGGCGAAATGTCGTGCAGCGAACCTTTGATCGACCCATAGATGCAGCGATGCTCAAGAAAGTTCCGCTCTTCGCGGAATTCTCCGACGACGACCTCGTCGCGGTCTCTGCGCTCATGCAAGCGCGACGGTACGCGAAGCACGCGGTGCTCGTCTACGAAGGCGATCCCGGCGACGCCCTGTTCGTCGTCATCAGCGGCAACGTCGCGGTGACGCGCGTCAGCAACGACGGCAAAGAGACGATCCTCTCGATCCTCAAAGAGGGCGACTTCTTCGGTGAGATGGGCGTTCTCGATGCGTCGCCCCGGTCGGCGACGATCAAAGCGCTCCGTGACGCCGACGTCGCGATCCTCGCCCGCAAAGAGTTCCTCGAACTGCTCGGGCGCAATCCGGCGATGTGCTTGAGCCTCGTCGGCGCGCTCTCGTCGCGGCTGCGCGCGACGAACCAAGCGATCCAGGCGAACGCATATCAGGACATCCGTACGCGCCTGGCCTCGCTGCTCATCAATCTCGAGCGGAACTTCGGCGAGAAGGTCGACGGCGGCACGCGACTGACGCTTCGCCTCACGAACCAAGAGATGGCGAACATGATCGGCACGACGCGCGAGACCGTCAACCGAATGCTCAACAAGTTCTGGGATGAGCGGCTCATCGACATGCGGACGGCGAACATCGTCGTCGTCGACCACGCCCGTCTGCAGACGATGCTCGGCTAAGTCCGGGGAGCCGGGCTTGTTGCGCCCGGGCGGCGAGTGAAGAAGAACTCGCACGGTTTTATGGGGGCCCGGTCATAGCCGGGCCCCCATTGATTGGCGTATCGTTTAACGGTCTGGGAGCGGTCGAGCTTTAGCTCGACCGTCGAGATTTATCTCGACCGGTATCAAGCGGCCTCGATTACGTCCCGTTAGGTAGCACAGGCAAATGTACGTTCTAAAATGCGTCCCACGCATGCCGATAGGTATTGATATGAGGTCATGTCCGACGCTTCGTTCGTCATGGCCATCGGGATGTCGGCAATGGATGTCGGCTAGAGGAAAGCACTGATGTCGTTCCTCGGTAGACTTTTCACAAAAGGCGGCCAGCGCACGATCGGCATCGACTTCGGTTCTTCGGAACTGAAGGCGGCGCAGTTCGCTCCCTCGCCGCACGGTCCGGTGCTCGAGCACGTGTACAAAGTGCAGACGCCGGCGAACTCGATCAAAGACGGCGTCGTCACGGACCCGCCGCTCGTCGGCGAGGCGCTGCGCCAACTCATAAGCGAGGGCGCATTCACCGCGAAGCGTACCGTCTCGGCCGTCGCAGGGCCGACCGTCGTCGTGCGACAGGTGACGATGCCGGTGATGAGCGAGCGCGAGCTGCGCGAATCGACGAAGTACGAGGCCGAGCGCTTCTTGCCGTACTCGGTCGACGAGGCGCAGATCGACGCGAAGATCCTCGGCAAGGCGGACGACGGACAGAACATGGACGTCCTCGTCGTCGCCGCGCAAAAAGATCTCGTCCTGTCGCAGGCGAGCGCGATCCAATTCGCCGGGCTGACCGCCGGCGTCGTCGAGGTCGAGCCGTTCGCGATGGTGCGCGCGATGATCCCTGCCGACGATCCGCGCTTCCAGCAGAACATCGCGATCATCAACGTCGGCGCGTCGACGACGAGCATCAACATCACGAAGGCGGGCTTCGTGCCGTTCACGCGCAACGTGCCGATCGGCGGCGCCGCGTTCACGAAGGCGATCGCCACCGGCCTCAACATCTCGATCGACGAAGCAGAGACGATGAAGCGCGAGAAGGCCGCGATCCTGTCGCAGCGCGACGCGGCGCCGGTGCCGCCGACGGTCACGCGCATCTTCAACGTCATCACGCCGCCGCTCACCGAGCTCGTCACCGAGATCCACAAATCGCTCGACTACTTCCGGACGCGCTTCCGCGGCGAGGTCATCGAGTCGGTCATCCTCGGCGGCGGCACGGCGCGCCTTTCGAATCTCGACGCGTTCCTCGGCCACGAGCTCGGGTTGCCGGTCTCGATCGCCAATCCGCTCGCGCAGGGTGCGTATAATCCCGCCGATTTTCCGGCGGAATATCTCAGCGACATCGGGCCGTCGCTCATCGTCGCCGCAGGGCTGGCGTTGCGCGACCTGGCTCCCGTGGGCGGGCGCATGCCCGTCTCGGCGTAAGGACAGCGGGGGACGCAAGACAAGCGATGTCGGTCATCAATATCAACCTCCTCCCGTCTGCGCAGAAGCAGCGGCTCGTCGTCTTCGATCGCGGTCTCGCGATCGGGCTCGGGCTCATCGTCATCGAGATCTTGGCGATCTTCGGCTTCATGGCCGTCATGAACCACAAGATCTCGGCGCTCAACGATCAGATCACGGCCCAGGAGCAGCAGCTCGTCATCGTCCAGGCGCAAGTCAAGGAAGTCGACGACCTGCGCGATCAGGTGCAAGACCTTGAGGCGAAAGCGAATCTACTCGAACGCATCAAGCAAAGCCCGATCCAGCTCTCGGAGATCCTGAAAGACCTGAGCGACAACACGCCGACCGGTGTGTGGTTCAACAACGTGACGGTCAACCACTCGACGACCGGCGGCAACGTCGCGCTCGAGGGTAAGACGTCGACCTACCGCGACGTCGCGAACCTCATGCTCAACCTCGACTCGTCGGCGATGTTCGGCAACGCGACGCTCTCCACGACGCGCATGCAAATCGCGGATCCCAGCCACCCGAACGGAGGCGGCGACGTCTCGTTCTCGATGAGCGGCGACTTGAGCCAGGCGGTGATCGGACAATGACGTTCCTCTCGAGCCCGCTGAACCGGGCGCTACTCATAGCGGCGCTGATCATCGTCATCGGCTTGCTCGCGTTCTTCACGATCGTGCAGCCGCTGCAGCAGCAATACGGCGCTTCGCAAGCGCGTCTCGCGCAAGACCAGCAGTCGTACAGCGATCTCAAGCGCGTCGCGGATCAAAAACCGCAATATCTCGCGCTGACGAAGCAGATCCAGACGCGGCTCGCGGGCGTCGAGCTGACCGCAGACCCTCGCGTCTACATCCCGTCGTATCTCAAGCAGATCGAAGATCTCGCGAAGAAGGACGGTCTTGAGGTCACCTCGGTGACCCCGCAAGCGGCGCCGACACCCGCGCCGGGATCATCGCCGACGCCGGGACCGATCGCGACGGTCAACCCGAACATCAGCGCCATCGCGCCGATCAATAGCGCACGCGCCGCCGCCGGCTCGGCGAACGCGCAAGCGAACACGACGAATGGGGTCGCGACCGCCACGGGCGCGACGCCGATACCGGGTGCGAACCTGCCTGCCGGCACCCAGCCGGCGAACATGCCGAACGGCAAACCGATCGCTTCGGCGCCGAGCTCGGCTCGAGAGAACGCGATCGCCTACCTGAACCAGTCGTTCACGCAAGTGCCCATCAACATGGAGCTCTCGGGCACGTACGCTCAGCTCGAGACGTTCTTGACCGATCTCAACAAATTCCCGAAACTCATCGGCGTCGGCAACGTCACGCTGTCGCCGGCGACGCACGCGGGCGTCGGCGAGACGCCGACGCTGACGATCACGCTGCCGATCGTCGCATATCGTCTCAGCCCGACGCAGGGCACGCTGCCGCCGCCGGCTCCTCCGGGATCCGGCGCCCCGGCCGCCACGGGCAACGGAGGGTAGGCGATGAACCGCACAAGCTTCGCGATTTTCGCCGCCGGCGCAGCGCTCGCCATCGCGGCGTGCTCGTCGCAGCCCCCACCGCCGCCGCTCCCGGTCACGGTGTCGCAATCGCTCGTCACCGCGACGCCTCCGCCGCCGGTGTCGACGCCGGTCCCGGTACAGCACGCGCATCAAGTGCCGGGAGCCGGCAGACCTGATCCGTTCGTCGTGCTCTACGGTCCGGCAGCAGCCGCGGCGCCGACGCCGAGCAAGCCGGTCGCGGTTTCGACGTTCCCGTCGATCCCGTCGCTGCCCGGTTTCGGCCCGGGTGGTCAAGCACACACGATTTGGGATGGTGTCGCATTGACGGGTGTCGTGCGGGGCCAAGGTTATACCGCGATCGTCGCGGTCAACGATCAATCGTACATCGTCCGGCAAGGCGATTCGGTAGGTTCGCTGTTCCGCGTCGCCGCTATCGGACCTGACTTCGTCACGCTCGTCTACACGGGGTCGCCCGCGGCCGAGCGTACGTTCACACTAGGGGGATAGGCAATGTTACGGCATCTTCGGTCGGTGTCGGCGTGGCTGCTCAGCAGCGTCATCGCTATGAGCAGTGTCGTCGCACCGCAGCCGGGCAGCGCTGCAGGCAACGTAGTGACCGACGTATCGTACGGCAAGACCGACGGCGCGTTCACTGTCTCTGTCGCGGCGACCGGTTCCGTGAGCACACACGTGCAGCGGCTGGCGGTCGATTCGAAACAGAACCTGCAGGATCTCGTCATCGACGTCTCACCGGCGTCGTACGACGGGCAGACGAAAGTCATCGGCTTTTCGTCTGGCTCGATCCGGCAAGTTCGGCTCGGCCAATTGTCCTCGTCGCCGGCGATCATGCGGATCGTCGTCGAGGCGCAGGGCTCGCCGCAGTACGATCTCAAAGCCGGCGCCGGCAACAAGAGCGTGACGTTGCGCCTGCCGACCTCGCAAGTCGCGTACACGCTGCCGACGGCGCAGGCCATCGCGGCAGCGCGCGATGCTCAGACTCGGCAGACGTCCGCGCTCGGATCGGCTGGTAAGAGCGCCAACCCGGCACCCGCCCCGAAACCGGCGGTCGCCGCGTCGAAGCCCGTGAGCAAGCCCGCTGTCGTAGCGGTCAAGCCCGCGCAAGCTCCTGCGCCGCAGCCAAAACCGGCCGTGCACCCAGCGCCCGTCGCCTCCAAACCCGTGCAGCACTCGGCGCCGAAGCCGCAGACGGTCGCGTTCGCAGCGCCCGCTCCGTCGGCGACGCAGAACCCGTGGTTGCCCGGCGGCAAGTTCTACTGCAAGGTGCCGGTCAAGGGATCGCACTACGCGCCATACCATCATGCGCCGGGCTCATCCGTGATGCCGTCGTCGCAGAACATGGGTCCGGGCGGATCGTCGAGCTACGGCTCGGCTTCGGCCGGAACCGTGAACCTCGACGTCAAGAACGCCGACATCATCGACGTGCTGAAGGTGCTCGCCGAACAGAGCGGCCAGAACATCGTCGCGACGCAGAACGTCAAGGGCACGACCACCGTCGATCTCCACAACGTGCCGCTCAAAGAGGCGCTCGACCTCGTCGTGCGGACGAACGGACTCGACTACCGGCAGGTCGGCAACGTCTACGTCGTCGGGACGCCGGCGGATCTTTCGGCGCAGTTCGGACAAGCGGGGCAAGTGGCGACGCAGTCCGTCGCGTTCCCCATCAAGTACGCGAACCCGGCCGATTTGCAAAAGCAGCTCTCGACGGTCATCCCAGCGAGCAACTTCACCGTCGACGCGCGCACGGACACGCTGCTCGTCACGGGAACGCCGGACATCATCCAGTCGGCGCGTAACTTCCTCGCGCTGTCGGATATCCCGGCGCCGCAGGTGATGTTCGAAGTCAAGGTCATCGACATCACGCGCACCAACGATACGAACAACACCGGCGTCAACTACTCCGGTTCGTCGGCGCTCGCGTTCCTCGAGAACCCGCTCGGCGCGCCGCCGGGGACGACCTTCACGCTACCGGCGACGCAGTATCTCGGCCAGCCCATCCCGCTCCAACCGTTCACGCGCAACGAGCTCTTCATCCAAGCGCAGCTCAACTATCTCATCACGCACAACGAAGCGCAGCTGCTCGCGGATCCGAAGGTCTCGGCGCTCGATAACCTTCCGGCGTCGATCCTCATCGGTCAGACGTATCCGATCGTCTACTACGATCCGCGTGCGGGCCAGTTCCAGGCGCAGTTCGTCGACATCGGCGTCAAGATGAACATCACGCCCGTCATCAACACGGACGGCTACATCACGACGACCTTGCACACGGAGCGCAGCGTCATCACGGGCTTCGTGCAGCAGTTCCCGATCTTGAACAAGCGTTCGGCCGACTCGACGCTCCGCGTCAAGGACGGCGAGACGATCGTGCTCGGCGGTATGATCGACGACGAGATGACGAAGTCGCTCTCGAAGATCCCGCTGCTCGGTGACATCCCGGTCTTCGGCGTGCTCTTCAAGAACATCAACACGACGAAGCTCCACAACGAGGTCGTATTCCTCATCACGCCGCATATCATCAACGAGCGGCAATGACCGCGAACTGACCTCAGGGACGACGCGACCGCCGGCCTCAGGGCCGGCGGTTTTCTTCTCCCTCGTCGATGGAGAAACGAGATGATCCGCTATCTCACCGCGGGCGAGTCGCACGGACCGGCGCTCGTCGGCATCATCGACGGCATCCCGGCGGGATTGCGGCTGGACATCCCGGCGATCGACGCGGCGCTAGCCGCGCGTCAAGGCGGCCACGGGCGAAGCCGGCGTCAGCAGATCGAGCACGACACGGTCGAGTTCTTCGCGGGTCTGCGCGGGGGCGTGACGTTAGGCTCGCCGCTCGCGCTCGTCATCCGCAATCGCGATCACGAGAACGTGCGCGGGCTCATGGATCCGCTGACGGGGAGCGGCCCGCCGATCACGCGGCCCCGTCCAGGACACGCCGACTACGCCGGGGGCATGAAATTCCGGCACACCGATCTGCGCAACGTGCTCGAGCGCGCGAGCGCACGCGAGACGGCGATGCGCGTCGCGCTCGGGGAGATCGCGCGGCAGTACTTGGCTGTGTTCGGCATCACAGTGAGCGGCTTCGTTTTTCAAATCGGTGAGGTGCGCGCGGGGGACTTGAGGCGCCTGCCCGATAGTGATAGTGTGGCCGATTCTCCCGTACGGTGTCCGGACGCTGCGGCGTCTGCGCTCATGGTCGAAAGGATCGACCGAGCCAAGAGAGATGGCGACACGCTCGGCGGGGCGTTCGAGCTGCGCGCGATGGGGATGCCGGTCGGGATCGGCAGCAACCGGCAGCCTGGGGATAGGCTTGACGCGCGCCTAGCGGCGGCGATGATGAGCATTCAGACCGTCAAGGCGGTCGAGATCGGAGAAGGCATCACGACTGGCGGGTACGTGGGCAGCAAATCGCACGACACGTTCGAGCCGAGCGCCGGCGGTATTCGACGCGGCACGAATCGCGCCGGCGGCATCGAAGGCGGCATGTCGAACGGCGAGGATCTCGTCGTGCGCGTTCGCGTCAAGCCGATCGCGACGCTCATGAAGCCGCTGGCATCCGTCGACCTGACGACGGGGGCTTCGGCGCCCGCGACGATCGTGCGCAGCGACGTCTGTGCGGTGCCGGCCGCGTCGGTCATAGGCGAGGCGATGCTCTGCCTGACGCTCGCCGACGCGGTCTCGGAGAAATACGGCGGCGATTCCGCCGCGGAGTCGAGAGAACATTTCGAATCGTCGCAGCGCGGAGCGGACGCGCTGTTCAAAGGACTCGGAGGATAAGGTGGGGTCGATCCCAGCGAGTGCGGGAGGCGAGAGCCACGGCAGGGCCGATGCGCTCATCGCTGCCGCGCGCGCGTCGGCGCAGAGCGGCGACCTCGAGTCGGCGTCCGCGAGCGCGCGCCGCGCAGCGGCGCTGCCCGACTGCTCCGCTGAGGATCGCGTAGAGGCCGCCGGCATCATCGGAAACGCGGGCGACAAGCCGAAGGCGGTCGAGCTGCTGCTCGACGCAGGCTCACGCTTCCTGTACGACTCGGGCGACATGCCGAAAGCGCGGGCCGCGTTCGCGCAAGCGCACGCGCTCGACCCGGCGAACCTCGATGTCATCTTCCAGATGGGCCAGGCCGACGTCGTCGAAGGCCGCACGCAAGACGCGCTCGCGAAATTCATCGACGTCCTGCGCAAGTCGAACCTCAAGCATATCCCGGCGCTTTTCGAAGCCGGCTGCATCTATCAGGCGAACGGCCAGTACGACCAGGCGATCCTCGCGTTCAAGAAAGTCCTCGATCGCGAGAAGACGCACGTCCAAGCGGTCGTGCACATGGGCCAGCTCCATCAGACGAAGGGCATGGTCCCCGAATCCCTCGGCTACTATCTCCAAGCCGCCGAGATGGCGCGCGAGGTCGAACAGCTCGGCACCGCCCAGCAGCTGTGCCACATGGTCCTCGCGCTCGACGGCGCGAACCAAAAAGCGCGTTTCATGCTCGACGACATCAACGATCGCGCTGCTGACGCTGTGGCCGCAGCGGAAGAGGCTGCCACGCGCGATGCGTCGGGCGTCGCCGACGAGGTTGAGGCCAGCCAGCCGGCCGTCGTCGAGCCGCCCGCTCCCGCAACCGTGGCCGATACGCCTCGAAGCGCACCCGCGAAGCCGGTCGTCGACGACACCGCCGTCAAGGCGCTCGAAGAGCAGCGCATCAAGCTTCAAAGAGAGATCGAGGAACTCGGCGGGGCGCGGCTCGACCTCGAGGCCGGTCTTGCGCGCGCCAAGGACGAGGCCGAAGCCGCGATCTCGGCGCGTGCCGGGACTCTCACCTCGAAAGCGCAAGCCGAAGCCGAGCTCGCGACGCTCAACGAGGCGATCGGCCGCAGCCGCGGCCAAGCTGATGAGCTGTCGCGGCGCAAGCGCGACATCGAAAACGAGACGCAGACCGCTGCGACGGCGCTTCATGAGGCACGGCAAAGCGAGTCCGCCGTCGCCGCGTCCGCTGAAAAGCGCCGCGCCGAGATAGAGGCCGAGCTCGCCGAGATCGCATCGCGTCGCGCGCAAGAAGAGGCATCGCTGGCGGATGTCACGCGTGCCGCCGAGGAGCGCAAGAAAGAGCTCGCAGCGCTCGAGGCTGCGACGAAGAAGCTCAATGACGACCACAGCGCCGCGAGTGCCGCGGCGGCCGAAGCGGCAGCAGCCGAAGCGAAGCTCAAGGGTATGCACAGCCGGGCGTCCGCCGATGCCGAAGCGGCGACCCAGCGCGTCGCCGACGCGAAGCGCGAAGCCGCGCAAGCCGAAGCGCGCCGCGAGGCGGCCGCAACGGCTGCCGCACAGAACGAGGCGAAGCTGCAGTCGCTTGCGTCTCTGGCAGCCGAAAGTGACGCCAAGCTCAAGGCGATGCAAGCGCAGGCTGCCGAGACCGATGTCAAGCTCAAGGCGATCCAAGCGCAAGCCGCCGCCGAAAACGACGCGATCGCGAAGCGCCTCGCCGCGGCGAGCAAAGATGCCGCGGACGCCGAGGCGCGACGCGAGAATGCGAGCGCTTTGGCTGCTGCGGCCGAAGCGAAGCTCGAGGCGCTTCGCGAACAGGTCAAGACGGCGACGGCCGGGGCCGCCGATGCGGGAAAACTGAAGCAGGCATCCGCGAAACTCAAAGAGATCGAGACGGCGACCACAGCAGCGGCCGCCACGCTCGCGCAGTCGACGTCCGCACTCGAAGCGACCGAGAAGCGCAAGCGGGAAGCCGATGAGGCCTATGCCCGCTCGAAGTCCCTCGCCGCAGCCGCGGAAGAAAAACGTCAGGCCGCAGCGCTCGCCGCAGATCAAGCGGAAGCGCTCCGTGCGAAGCGCGAAGCGGATGCGGAAGCCCTGTCGGCGCGGCTCGCCGCGATCGAAGATGCCCGCAAAGATGCCGACGCTCAAGTGAAGCTGCTCGCCGCAGAGAATTCGGCGCTCGCCGAGGTGACGGCGAAGGTGGCCGCCCAGCGCAGCGCGCTCGAAGCCGCGCAAGCCGCCTGGCGCGAGGCCGAGCACGGCCGGACCGAGGCCTCGGTCGAGGCCGAACGCATGCGCGCGGATCACGCGCGCCTCAAAGAAGAAGCGGTGAAGGCGCGCGACGAGGCGGCAGCCGCACACGCACAGGTCGCGGCGGCATCGGCCGCGGCGGCATCAGCGCCCGCGCCGGAACAACGCCGGCGCGCGACCGACGAGTCGTACGCGGAGGCGGTCGTCGCCGTCGTTCCGGCCGAAGCCTGCGCGGATTCGCTGCGCACGATCGAAACGCTCGCCGCGGACGGCGAGATGCCGTTCGAGGTCGCGGCCGAGCTTGCAGGACTCATCCACGAGGGCCGCTCGGTCGAGGCGCTGCGCGTCGCGCGCGCACGCGCCAACCTCGAGGCCAAGCCGGCTGCGTACCTGCTCGCGGTCGGCGATCTGTCGCGCGATCTCGGCGACGCGTCCGGAGCGCGCGAGACGTATCGCACGCTCGCTGCGGCGGATCCGTCGAAGACGGGGCTCGTGCACCAGCGCCTCGGCCAATTGTTCCTCACCTTCGCCGACAAAGGCACCGCCGCGGCGCTGGCGCGCGACGACGCGCACTACGCGTTCGCGCAAGAGCCCGCAAAGGCGCTCGAAGCGTACGCCGATCTCGTCGCCCGCTTCCCGGGCGATCCGAGCTTCCGTCAAGAGCTGGGCGAAGTACACGCCAAGCTCGGCAACATCGACGCCGCGGGGCTCGCCTTCTCGCAGGCGATCGCGCAATATCTCGCGGGCGACGATGCGAACAAAGCGGTCGAGCTCGCGCCGCGTTTGCTCGCGGCGCGCCCGGGAGACGGGCAATCGCTCGAACTCGCAGCCCGCGCGTACGAGCGCGCAGGCAAGGCCGATGACGCGCGCAGGTCGCTCGACGAGGCGCTCGCCGCATATCGTGCGGCCGGTTCCGGCGCCGACCTCGAGCGCGTCTGCCGCAAGCTGGCCGACGTCTCCGCCGACCCGGTGCCGTATCGTCGCGAGCTGGCGTCGCTGCTCAAGGACGTCGGCGACATGGGCGGCGCGGCAGAGCAGCTGCTGGAAGCGGCCGAAAAACTTCTCACGTGGTCGAACGCGGCCGACGCGCTCGCGCTCTTGCGGGAAGCGGCAGTGCTCGCGTCCGACGTCGAGCCCTTGCGCGACCGCATCGCGGCCGCGAAGGAGCGGGCGGTCGAAGCCCAAGGCTCGGTCGATGCGGCGGCGCGCGGCGGCGTTTTCCTCGCGCGCCATCAGTACGAGAAGGCGGCGGACGCCTATCGAGCCGCGGTCGAGAAGAACGCGTACAACGCGGACGCATGCTATCAACTCGCCTGCCTGTTGACGGATCATTTCCCCGATCTCGCCACGGCGGAGCAGCTGCTCGATAACGCGGCGGAGCTTCGTCCAGGACATACGGCGACGCGCTATCGCCTGTCGCTCGTCAAGGCGGCGCGCGGTGACGTCGAGCAAGCCGTCGAGCTGCTCGTCGCGCTCGCGCGCTTCGATGAGAACAACGGCGACTTCATCGACCAGTTCGTCGAACGCCTCGAAAAGGACGCCGACACGGGAGCGGTCGCCGCGAAGTACCGGCTCGGCATCGCGTATCGCGAGCTCGGCCGCGTCGAGGAAGCGCTCGTCATCCTCCAGTCGATCCAGCGCGAGCCGGAGTTCATCGTCCTCTGCCTCAACGCGATCGGCCTGTGCCTGCGCCGTCAGGGCCTCGACACCGCTGCAGCGAAGCGCTTCCAGAAGGCGATCGAGACGCCCGGCTATCCGGAGCATCAATACAACGACGCGCTGTACAACCTGGGCGATCTATACGAGGGCAAGAAAGATCCGGAATCGCTGGCGCTGTCGCTCTCGTCCTACGAAGAGCTGTACGCGCGCGACTGCACGTTCCGCGACATCGCCGATCGCATCAAGTCGGTGAAGTCGAAGCTCGGCGCAGCCGAGGGCCCGAAAGTGAAGCGGCTGCCGAACCGCTCTGAGGCGTCGAACGACCGATGAAGCAAAGCGAACTTCAGACCGCGGTCGCCGCGTGGAAGCCGGCGCCGAAAAAGCGCGGCAAGGCGCCCACGAAGTCGAAGGCGAGCCCGTCGCGCCTCGAGTCCGCGCGCAAGCTCGCCGAACTGTCGGTCGCAGCCACGCCCGACGATCAGCTCGTCGACGCGCTTGAAGCGGCCTCTGAGGCGTTCCCGGATGACAAAGATATACGGCGGGCGCATTGTCGCGTGCTCGCGGATGCGGGCCGTATCGGCGAAGCGATCGCCGAGTTCGAAGAACGTTTGCAGAGCCATCCGGACGACGCCGAAGATCTCATCGACGTCTCAGCGTTGTACGAACGCACGCAACGCGGCGACCTCGCCGTCGACCGGCTGCGGCGCGCGGTCGACCACCTCGTCGCGGCGGGCGACCTTGCGCGGGCGATCCCGGCTGCGAAACGTCTCATCGATCTCGAGCCGTCGTCGCTAGAGACCGCGACGGATCTCGTATCCCTTTTGCGAGCGCACGACCCGAAGCTGCTCGTCGAAGGCATAGAACATCTCGCGGACCTCTACCGAACGCGCGGAAAGCTCGGCCAAGAGGCCGCGGCCTGCTGCGAGCTCCTGTCGTTGGCCCAGGACCGCGCCGATATCAAGGATCGGCTCGCTTCCATATACACGCGCATCCTCGACGTCGATCCGGACGACGGCGACGCGTGGGTCGGGCTCGCAGCGATCGACGAGCCGCTCGCGGAGCAGCTGCGCGTCATCCTCGCGCCCGCCGAGGCGGCCGCGACACGGAAAGAGCAGAACATCACGCCGATCGAGCAGCATCAGACGTATGCGATGCGCAAGGCGCGCGAACTCATGGATGCCGGCGACATGGCCGGAGCAGCCCTATGCCTCGAGCGGGTCGTGCGGACGAACGCTGCGCCCCGCAATCGACTGTTGCTCGGCAGGTGTTTCCGGGAGTGCCACAAGGAAGCAGCAGCCTCGGAACAGGGCCTGCGGGCGCTCGCGGACGCTCAGGCGGCCGGTGACTACGACCTGGCGGACGAGGCTCTGTCGTGGGTTTGTGAGCCGATCCCGACCCTTAGAGGTCCGCTGACGGACGCCGTATTCCTAAACCACCGTCCCGGATCTGCCGATGCATTATATGAGGAACTGCGCTCGCTCTGGGACGAAGCGGCCGAGCCGATGAAAGCCGCCGCGGACACATCGGAGTGAACGCGTCTGCGGGTGTGCTCGACCGGATCCTCGACCCCGGAGGGCCGAACAACAGGGTAATCTTGGCACCACTTCCACGCCGCCGCACATCATCGCCGTTCAGCGTGCTCCTCACGCTGGGCGTGCTCGCGTTCGTCATCGTCATCGGCCTCGCGGCGCTCAACCGGGAGGCTGCCGGTGAACCCGTCTTGCCGCAGCAGCTCGGGCGCGTGTTCGAACAGAACGATCCGGGCTTGCCGGCGGGCCTCAACTACGACCTCTCGGTCATCGATCCGGAGACGATGCACCCGACCGACGCGCTGCCGCAGCTCGGCACGGTCGAGCTGCGGCTCGCGATCACGAACGACACGGCGCTGCCGATGAACCTCGATTTCCCGAGCGCGCTGCAATGCGAATTCACCGTGCGGCGCATCTACACGTTCATCGGCGGCTGGTTCGTCGTGCCGCTCGAGGTCTGGCGCTCGTCGTACTTCCACAATTATTCGAAGAGAGCGACGAAGCTGCGGCTCGCTCCCGGCCAGACAAAAGTCTACACCGCCGATTGGACGATCAACAACCTCAACCAGCTGCAAGTGCCGCCAGGCGACTATCGCGTCTACACGTCGTTCCAGGGCATCAAACCGCTCCTCGTCTCCAAACCGCTGTAACGGCTTCCGTTCGTCGAAAGAGGGAGCGGTCGAGAATTATCTCGACCGCCGCGGCCTTTGCCATAGCTCCGGGACTTGCGAAACATTTGTGCGAATCCGTCCGTGTGAACGTGACGATCACCGGATTCATGGGCGCCGGTAAGACGACCGCCGGTCGCCGGCTCGCGCGCTTGCTGCGGATCCCGTTCGCCGACAGCGACGTCGAGATCGAGCGCGCCCATGGTCCGATCCCGGAGATCTTCGAGCGCGAAGGCGAAGCGGTCTTCCGCGTGCGCGAGTCCGAGACGATCGCGCGTCTGTGTGAAGGCGGCCCGCTCGTGCTCGCCGTCGGCGGCGGCGCCATCCTCGAGCCGGCGAACCGGGCGATCATGCGGCGCAACGGCTGCATCGTCAACCTCGCCATCAAGCCCGAGACCGCGTACGCGCGGGTCGCACATCGCGCGCACCGCCCGCTGCTCGGCCCCGTGCCGACGCTCGAGGCGATCCGTTCGCTGATGGCCGAGCGCTCCGCCGCGTACGCCGACAACGACCTCTCGATCTCCGTCGATTCGCGCTCGCCGTCGGCGATCGCGCACATCATCGAGCGCTGGTACAAGCGCAAAGCTGCGACTGAAGTGCCGGTGACCAAATGAGCGCCGATACCGTCATCGACGGTCTTCCCTATCCGATCGTCATCGCAGCGGACGCGGCGCACACGCTGCCGAGACTCGTCGAAAGAAGGCGCAGCGCGCTCGTGGTCTACGACCGGCAGGTAGCGGACCGAGCACGGGCGATCGCCGCGAGTCTCGCGAGCGCGGGGCTGTCGCTCGCAGAACCGATCGCGATACAAGCCGGCGAACGGACCAAACGCCTCGACTCTGCGGCTTCTCTATACGATGCGTTCGTCGAGCGAGGCGCGGAGCGGTCGACGCTTATCGTCGCGGTCGGCGGGGGAACGACGACCGACCTTGCCGGTTACGTCGCGGCGACGTTCATGCGCGGCTTGCCGTGGGCGGCCGTTCCGACGACGATCCTCGCGATGGCCGACGCCGCCATCGGGGGCAAGACCGGCGTCGACCTGCGTTCCGGGAAGAATCTCGTCGGCGCGTTTTGGGATCCGGTCGCCGTCGTCGCCGACGTCCGCTCGCTCGAAACGCTTCCCGATCGCGAGCGCCGCACCGGCCTCGCGGAAGCGATCAAGTGCGCGATCATCGCCGATCCCGATCTGCTCGAGCGGATCGCGTCGATGCCCGAAGGCGCGTCACCGGAGTGGTGGCGCGACATCGTCGCCGAGGCGGCCCGCGTCAAAGCGCAGATCGTCGCAGCCGATCCGCGCGAGACCGGACGTCGCGCCGTTCTCAATCTCGGCCACACCGTCGGTCACGCGTTGGAGGCGGCGACGAGTTACCGCATGCCGCACGGCGAGGCGGTCGCGGTCGGCATCCGCGCCGCCGGCCTGATGTCGAGGACGCGCGGGGACTGGCCGCCCGCCGATCACGTCCGGGTACTCAACGTCATGCGCCGCGTCGGATTGCCCGTGTTCGCGCGCACGGTCAAGGCGGACGCAGTCATGAGCGGCATCGCACGCGACAAGAAAGTGGTCGACGGCCGGGTGCGATTCGTGCTCCCGGTATCGCTCGGCGACGTCCGGCACGGCGT
>JANWLL010000116.1 GCA_025450855.1 Vulcanimicrobiia bacterium | reverse complement strand
GGGCAAAGCGCGACGCCCGCGCCGCTCGACGTTGGCGAGCGAGAAGCTCGCGCCGCTCGGTCTGGGCGCGCGTCCCTGGCGCGAAGCGCTCGACGATTACCTAGTCGAAAAGGGCTACCGACCGATGTGATGTAGCGGTCTGTTGCGAAATAGGGAGCGGTCGAGATTCATCTCGACCGCCGCGGCCGTTCAATTGCAACGTCGTCTCCGGTCGAGCTGAAGCTCGACCGCTACAAACCGAGGGCCGTTACGAGCCGAGCTTCGCTCGGCCTACGACATCTCCGGCGTCGCGACGGCGAGCCGACCACACGTCGGCGAACGCGCCGTGCGTGCCGATGACCTCGTCGATCATCGTCATCCACGCGATGTTATAGTAGCGCGGATGGGCGAGCTCGATCGGGTCGTCGATCGGCAGGAAGCTCAGGATGCGCTCGATCGATTCGAGCACCGTGACGCGCGGCGTGAAACCGATCGCATCTTGGAGCTTGCGATTCGTACAGCGATAGTTGCGATTGATGCTCGGCACCGGCGCGGTTTCGAGACGCACGTGACGGTGATGGAGCGATAGCGACCCGGCGACGAGCATCGCAAGCTGGCGGATCTGATGGTTCTCGTGCACGACGTTGAAGATCTGGCCGCCAACCGTGCTCGCAGGCGCTTCGAGGCAGCGCAAGTGCGCTTCGGCGACGTCGGTGACGTCGACGAGCGGGCGCCACATCCACCCGCCGCCGTGGAGATATAGCCGCTCGCGCAGGAGCGCATCCTTGATGAACGTGTTGACGACGAGATCGAGGCGCATCCGTGGGCTGTAGCCGTAGACCGTGCCTTGACGCAAGATGACGGGTGCAAAGCGGCCGTCCGCCGCGCGCATGAGATGCTGCTCGGCTTCGAATTTCGAGCGCGAATATGCGCCGCGCGGCGCGACCTTCGTCGTCTCGTCGAAGAGCCCGTCGCCAAGCCCATCGTAGATCGACGCGCTCGATCCGAATGTGAGCCGGCCGACGCCGCGGCGCTTGCACGCGGCGGCGAGCGCCTCCGTGGCGACCGCGTTCATCTCCCAGTTCGCCGACGGATTGTACTCGGCGGTCGGGTCGTTCGAAAGGCCTGCGAGGTGGACGACGCCATCGATGCCGTCGAGCGCGCGGTCGTCGAAATCGCGGACGTCGGCGTGGATGAGCTCGATGCGGTCGACGATGTGTTCGATCGGCTTACCGCCCCAATAGAGCCGGTCGAGGACGCGGACCTGGTGACCCGCTTCGAGCAGCCGCTCGCAAAGCACGACGCCGATATATCCGGCGCCGCCCGTGACCAGCACTTTCATGACCGCCTAGGCTTCGTCGAGCGCGACGCTTCTCCTCATGGCAGTATCTGAAATCCGATGCTGCCGAGGCGCTGGCCGAGATAACCGAAGCTGTAGGATCTGCTCACGTCGAACGCGAGCGATCGGCTGACGCGGAAGCGGACGTCCAAAGAAGCGGACCACGGTTGGACCATGATGCCGGGCGGTGCGGACAACGCGGCTTCGTGCATCAATCCGAAGCCGAACGAGAACGGCTCGCCGTTGTTGTAGTTGATCGTCGCGACTTGCGCGCTGACGTACGTGCGCGTTCCCGCGTCGAACGACGGATAGACGTCGACGACCGGGTTCTCGCTGTCGGCGAGCTTCGTCGTCAGATATGCATCCCACCGATGCGTGAACGTCGCCGAGTAGGTCGCGGCGAATTGACGGTGCGGCTGATCGTCGAATAGCTGGCGCCAGTCCGCTTGCAGCGACAGCGACGACGACGGATCGAGCACGAGCGCCGGCGCTTGGATCAGCGTGTCAAATGTGGTGTCGTAGATCGGCGTCGCGCCGGAACCGTACGATTGCGAGCGCCCGTACTCGGTGGCGACGTGATAGTCGAAGAGATCGCCCAGCCAACCCGCGCCGAGCGGCTCGTACGCGCCTTGCCAGACGAGCGACTCGAAATCGCCGGCGAGCGCGTCCGACGCGGACAAACTGAGGAACGAGCGATGAAGGCTATCGATCGCACCGTAACGCCACACAGAGCCGATGCCGCTCGCGGTCAAGCCGTCGAGTGTTTGCGACGCGTGGCCGTTCACTTGTTCGTGCCAAGTGAACTCCGCGTCTTTCACGGGACCGTAGAGCGGTGATATCGAGAACAGGTCGTACGCTTTGTCGCCGTCGACGACGCGATGATCGAGGCCGATGCCGACCTTCGTCTGCGCGTTGTACGTGAAGTGCGCTCCGGTGATGGAGTCGCGCGTGCTGCCGAAGTAGATCGGGATGTCTTCGGCGCTGCCGGCGACGTTGCTCTGCGAATACCCGACTTCGGACGAGAACGTGTAGACGTACGACGGGAGATAGACGTCTCTGCCGCCGGGCACGATGACGCGCGCCGCGCCGAGCCGGACGTCCGCGCCGAGATGCGCGGTGGCGACCGCCGCGCTTGCGAACGGCGCCTCTCCTTCCAGATCGACGAGTGCGAGCGGCTCGGGAGCCGGCGTCGTTTCGGTCGCGGGTGCCGGCGACGACGAAGGCGCAGGCGATGGTGAGGCCTCGACCTGGGTCACGAGCGGGCCGCTGACGGTATACGTCGCCGGCGACGGAGCGATCGACACGAGCGTGCCGTCGTGCGACGCGAGATCGATGCCGAGCGCGACGCCGCTCTGGATCTGCGCCGCGCCGGTCGCGGCGGCGGCGATGTGGACGTCGCCGGCGGCGACGTAGCGGTCGTGGTTCAAGTCGACGATAATGCGATCGGCCGTGACGTGCAGGACGCCGTCATCGAGAGTCGCACCGCCGCGAGCGTCCAACACGAGATGCCCGGCATAGAACTCGACGTCCGCGCCTTTGAGCGTCACCGCGGGATGCAGCGTGGCGGCGTCCACCCCAGTAACGCCCATCAAGACGGAACCAAGACTCACTGAGACGGCAACACACAAGGAGGTGAGGATCGCGCGGCGTGGGTGTGGCTCTAAGCAGGTGTTCTGAGGCCGCGAGAGCGGCCGAAGACAGCGGCGGAAAGCAAGTTTGCCCCGATTCGCCGCGTGCCCGCGAGAGCCACACCCACGCTGCGCGAGAGACAGGCCTTTAGCTGGGCGCCGAATCAGCGAGCCCGTGCGAGATAACCCTCGACGAGGTCGCCGAGCCGGCGAACGCCCTCGACGATCATCTCTTCGCTCGCATTGCTGAAATTGAGCCGCATCGTGTTGCGAACGTCTCGGTTCACCCAGAACGGGGCTCCGGGGACGAACGCTACCTTCGACGTCGTCGCCATCGAGAGCAGCTCTTGCGTGTCGACGCGCTCGGGCATGCGCGCCCAGAGGAAGAGACCGCCGTCCGGATGCGTCCACGTGCAGCCGTCGGGCATGAGATCGCCCAGCGCTTTGAGCATG
Organism: Vulcanimicrobiia bacterium; assembly: GCA_025450855.1. Lineage (GTDB taxonomy): Bacteria > Vulcanimicrobiota > Vulcanimicrobiia > Eremiobacterales > Eremiobacteraceae > JANWLL01. The sequence goes on along the minus strand of JANWLL010000116.1, from coordinate 8,546 downwards.
ACGTCGCGGCGCCTCGCATAGACGGGAAGCATCTGCTTGACGTGCGCGTCGAGCACACCAGGCCGGCGCGCGTACGCGTAGACCGCGCGCTGGGTGAAGCTCGAGGTATGCAGGTCGGCGGCTTGCTTCGCGGGGACGACGCGCTCGTACAGACCGCGGTCTTGGATGACGAGCCACGCGACGCGCATGCCGGGAGCGATCGTCTTGCTCACCGTGCTCATGTAGATGCTGTTGCGGCCTTCTGCGAGCGCCGCGAGCGACGGCAGATGTTCGCCGGAATAGCGCAAGCGGCCGTACGGATCGTCCTCGAAGATCGGCACGCCGAAGCGGTCGCAGATCGCGATGACCTCTTGGCGCCGGGAAAGCGAGAGCGTGATGCCGCTCGGGTTCTGGAAGTTCGGAACGAGGTAGAGGAGCTTCGGCCGCTGCGGCGCCTGCGCGAGAACCCTGGCGAGATCGTCTGTGCGGATCCCGTCGTCGTCGGTCGCGACGTTGAGATAACGCGCCTGGTAGGCGTCGAACGCTTGGATCGCGCCGAGATACGCCGGATTCTCGAGGACGACGTAGTCGCCCGGATCGAGCAGCACTTTGCCGATGAGATCGAGACCTTGCTGCGATCCGCTGATGATGAGGACGTCGTCGGCGTCGCAGCGCAGGTGGATCGTCTCGAGCAGATTCGCCGCGACCCAGCGGCGCAAGGGGAGATAGCCTTCGGTGACGCTGTATTGCATCGCGGCGGGTCCGTCTTCCGCGAGCACTTCTTGGCAGGCGCGCGCGAAGTCTTCGACCGGGAAGAGCTCGGGCGCAGGGAGGCCGCCGGCGAAGGAGATGACTTCGGGCATCTCCGTGACTTTGAGGATCTCGCGGATGGCGCTGGCTTTAAGGCCGCTCATCCGGGCGGCGAATCGAAACGCAGACGGTTCGTCTTCGCCGGAAGCGCCGCGGGCGGCAATCGACATGTTCGAGCGTTACGGAGGTCGTGCGACGGATTCCCCTCGGATGCGGTCGTCTGCGCGGGGTGGCGCAAGCGGCGCGCCGAAATGCGACGCCGTGCTCGACCTCAACACCCTGCGAAGCATCCTCGACGCTGTCCGCGTGGGTTCGATGTCCGTCGATGAAGCGCTCTCCTACTGCGGAAAGCGCGCGCCGGACGAACCCGAGTTGGCATATGCGACCCTTGATCATCTTCGACCGGAGCGGACCGGCTTCCCAGAAGTCGTCTATTGCCCCGGAAAGACGGACGAACAAGTCGCGTCGATCATCGACCGTCTCGCGCGCCGGACAGGCATCGTCATCGCGACCCGCGCGACGCGCGCGCAATTCGACGTCGTCAAGAACATCGTCGCCGACGCGGCGTTCGACTCCGACGCGCGGATCATCTCGGTCGAACGAGCCGAGTTGCCGCGAGTCGGTCTCGTCGCCGTCGTATCGGCCGGAACGGCGGATCACCCGGTCGCGGCGGAAGCCGCCGTATCACTTGACCTCATGGGCAATACTGTCGCACGCATCGAGGACGTCGGTGTCGCCGGTCTGCATCGCGTGCTCGGTCACGTCGGCGCGCTTCGCAGCGCGAACTGCATCGTCGTCGTCGCGGGAATGGAGGGCGCGCTGCCGTCGGTCGTCGCCGGTCTCACCGATCGACCGATCGTCGCCGTGCCGACGAGCGTCGGGTACGGCGCGTCCTTCGGCGGACTCGCGGCGCTCCTCGCGATGCTCACCTCGTGTGCGAGCGGGGTGACCGTCGCGAACATCGATGGCGGCTTCGTCGGCGCATGCGCGGCATCGCGGATCAATCATCTCGCAGCGTCCGTCGCCGGGTGAGGGGCAGACGATGAGGATCGCGCGTTTCGACTGTTTTTCCGGCGCAAGCGGCAACATGATCCTGGGTGCGCTCGTCGACGCCGGCCTGAGCCTCGACGCGCTCGAGCGCGACCTGCGCAAACTTCCGGTCGAAGGATGGTCGATCGAGGCGCGCCGCGTCGATAAGCACGGGCTGTCGGCGCTCTACCTCGACGTCCGCGTTCCGGGCGAGGATCACGAACGCGGCCATCACGGTCACCACGACCATGCGCATAGGACGCTTGCCGATGTCCTGTCGATCGTGCGCCGCGCCGGCTTCCCCGCAGCGGTCGAGAAGGCCGCGAGCGCGATCTACCATCGCTTGGCGGATGCGGAAGCGAAAGTCCACGGGGTCCCCGTCGAGGAGATCGCGTTCCACGAAGTCGGTCAGATCGATGCGATCGTCGACATCGCCGGCGCCGCGCTCGGACTTTACTTGATGGGCATCGAGCGCGTCCACTGTTCGGCGATGCCCTGCGGACGCGGCTTCATCGATGCCAGTCACGGCCGCATGCCGTCGCCCGCGCCTGCGACGCTCGAGCTGCTGCGCGGCGTGCCGACGTACGACGTCGACGTCGATGGCGAACTCGTCACGCCGACCGGCGCCGCGATCCTCTCGACGATCGCATCGTTCGAGTCGCGTCCGCCGATGGTCATCGATTGCATCGGATACGGCGCGGGCAGATCGGATTTCCCATTCCCGAACGTCCTGCGCGTGCTCGTCGGTGAGACCGCGCAGTCGCGTGCCGGCGGCGGCGGCGCTTCGGGCAGCGACGTCACCGTGCTCGAGACGAACATCGACGACATGAGCCCGCAGCTCTACGAGCACGCGATCGAGCGGATATTCGCCGCCGGGGCGCTCGACGCGTGGACGCATCCGGTGCAGATGAAGAAAGGAAGGCCGGGTACGCAGCTGTGCGTCATCGCGCCGCCCGAACGCGCGGATGCGGTGGCGAGCGCGATGCTCGCGGAGACGACGACGATCGGCGTTCGGCGCTGGACCGTCGCCCGCGATACGCTCGCGCGCGAAGAGCACGTCGTGACGACCGCGCTCGGGCCGGTTCGCGTCAAAGTCGTGCGCGCGCCGTCCGGGCCTCGCGCGCAACCGGAGTACGACGACTGTCTCGCCATCGCGCAGAAAAACGGCAGGACGCTCGGCGAGATAATGCGGCGCGTCGAAGCCGACGTCGACGAATGGCTCGCGAGCCGCGCGCCGTGACCGAACAGCTGCTCGAAGCGGCGATCGCGCCGCTGCGACGCGTCATCGTCGCGTACTCCGGCGGCGTCGACAGCGCCGTCGTCCTGGCTGCCGCGTCACGCGCGCTCGGCGAGGACGTGCTTGCGGTGACGGCGTCTTCGGCGTCGGTCGCGCAAGGAGAGGTCGAGAGCGCGGCGTCGCTCGCTCGAGCGATCGGCGTCGCACACGAGATCATCGAGACGCGAGAATTCGACGACCCTCGGTATCGCGCGAACGCAGCCGACCGGTGCTACTACTGCAAGTCGGAGTTGTACTCCGCACTGTCGCTGCTCGCCTCGCAGCGTGGATACGAAGCCGTTCTCGACGGCACGAATGCAGACGACGGCAAAGCGACGCTCGATCTCCGTCCCGGTCACGCGGCCGCACGGCAGTTCGGCGTGCGCAGCCCGCTCGCCGAGCTGGGCATCGGGAAACAAGAAGTGCGCGCGATCGCGGCGCGTTACGGTTTGCACGTGGCGGACAAGCCGGCGACGCCGTGCCTCTCGTCGCGGGTGCCGCACGGCACCCGCATCGAGATCGACGACCTGCGCCGCATCGACTTGGCAGAGCGCTATCTGCGCGCGAGCGGATTCTCGACCGTACGCGTCCGTCATTTCGGCGCGACCGCGCGCGTCGAGGTCCCTCTCGAGGACATCGAACGGATGCGCGACATCAAAGAGCGAGCCGGACGCGCGTTCGCCGCAGTCGGTTACGAGAACATCGACATCGATGAGCGAGGCTACAGAACTGGCAGCCTCAATGAGGAGCTTAGGCCGTGAAATGTAGCGGTCGAGCTTTAGCTCGACCGGAGACCAGCTTGCAACAGCAAGACCGCGGCAGTCGACGTAAACGTCGACCGCTACAAGCGTGTAGTCGTTAGAATTCGTCGATCGAGTTCGCTCCGGCCGACGTGAACAGCCGGCGTATCGCAGACGAGTCGGAGAACGAAGGATAGCCGACGATCATGCGCCCGTCCTCGACTGCTTTCGCATACTCGTCGGTGCGGCCGTCTGGGACTCCGAGCTCCGAGAGCGACTCGAGCAGCTCATCGCCGTGCACTTCGTTCGGCGACCGGTTGGTCGAGGTCGGCAGGCCGGTACCGCCGGTACCGAGCGTCGGGCCTTCGACGCCGCGCTCGACGTCGCCGATCCACACGAACTGGACACCGCTGGTCGCGAGCTCCGTCGGCACTTCGTCGCACGTCAGCGCGCGAAGGCGTTCCGGATCGGCGCCGCTCTCGCGCAGGCCGTCGATGATCGATTTCAGCGCGCTGCTATTGGAAAATATGCCAACCACCATGCTCACGGGTCGGTTCCTCACTCGTGCGGTCCGCAACGGTGCGCACCAAATGTCGTGCGACCGAGGCCGGGGTCGACCCATTCTGGTCCAACCCATATGCGCCCTCTCCGAAAGGCGCCTGAGTCGGCGCTCCCAAAGGGCCTTGCATGGACCCGTCTGGTCAAAGACCGGTCGCAAACGATGACGCGATAGCGACGAAGCGAGGCGGATTCCACTGGCCGACGTTCGCCGTCGACGCACTGCTCGTCTGGGGCGGCGGCCTGCTCGCGAACATCCTCAACTATGTCTACCACTTCGTCTTGTCGCGCGCGCTCGGGCCGGACGCGTATGGTTCGCTCGCGACGCTTCTCGCGATAACGATGATCGTCGGCGTGCTCGGGTCGTCGGTCGGCACGCTGGCGATGCAAGAGACCGCGCGGCTGTGGGTCACGCATCGCGACGGCGCGATCGCGTTGTTCGGGCGGACCGTGCTCCGTTCGGCCGTGTTCATCGGCGGCGCCGTCGGCGTCGTCATGGCGGTCGTCGCGGTGCCGCTGTCCGCCTATCTCCACGTGACCGATCGTCTGGCGTGGGCGTTCCTCATCGTCGCGCTCGTCGCCGGCATCGTCGCGGGCGCGGCACGGGGATCGATCCAAGGCGCACACCGTTTCGTCGGCTATTCTTCCTCGCTCGTCGTCGAATGCGCGGTCAAACTCGTCCTCGGCGTCGTCTTGGTCCGAGCCGGCTTGTCGGTCGGCGGTGCGATGGGCGGCGTCGCCGGCGGTCTCTTGGCGGGTATCGCGATCGCGCTTGCGTCGCTGTTCTCGGCGCGCAAACAGTCGGAAGACGGCTATCGCTCCGAGCCGTACGGCACGCCGGCGCTCGCGCTGCTAACGATCAATGCCGCATCGATGGCGCTGCTCTACGTCGATACCGTATTCGCCAAACACTCGCTCTCGGGCGTCGCGGCCGGCGAGTACACCGCGGCAGGTCTCGTCGCGCGGATCATCCCTTTCGGCATCGGGCTCGTCGTGCCGCTCGTCATGCCGAAAGCGGCGGCGGCGCGCCACGTCGACGGCGCAGCTCTCCGGCGTCTGCTCTCGGTCGCCTTCGGCATCGGCACGGGCGGAATACTCGTCGTGCTCGCGATCGTCGAGATATGGCCGACGTCGATCGTCCACGTCACTTTCGGCGCGGCATACGCGCAAGCCGCACTCATCTTACGCCTCTACGCGATCGACGGCTCGCTGCTCGCGCTCGGCATGCTCGGATCGTCGTACCTCGTCGCCGTCGGAGATTATCGCATCGGCAAATGGATGGTAGGTTCGTTAGCGTTGCAAGCCGGCGCGATGGCGTTATATGGCACGACGCCGGAGTCGCTCATCGCGATCGCGGCTGTCGGCAACGCGCTCATCGTGCCCGTCGTTGCGGTATTGGTCGCACGCAGCCTTCGCGGCACGCCGCAGGCGCCCGCACCCCGGCGTGCCGAAACCAAGCATTCCCGACCGGAGCGCGTATGAGCGACGTCTTCTATAGGAAGCTGCACAAGCAGCTCCCGGCGATCGTCAAAGGTGAAGGCGTCTGGCTGACGGATGCCGCGGGCAAGCGTTATCTCGACGCGAGCGGCGGCGCGATGGTCTGCAACATCGGCCACGGCGTCGCCGAGATCGCCGATGCCATCGCCGAGCAAGCCCGCAAGATCGCGTACGTCAACGGCACACAGTTCACGAGCGAGCCGGTCGAAGAGCTCGCGACGATGCTCGCCGCGCGGGCGCCTTGGGCTTCCTACAAATCGTATTTCCTCTCGAGCGGTTCCGAGGCCGTCGAAGCAGCGCTCAAGCTCGCGCGTCAATACCACGTCGAGCGGGGCGATCTCGCGCGCAAGACGATCATCGCGCGTTCGCCCGGCTATCACGGCAACACGCTGCTCGCGCTCTCTGCGTCGGCGCGCGAGCACTACCGCCGGGTCTACGCACCGTGGCTCCTCGACGTCGTCATGATCGACGCGCCGTATCCGTATCGCGCGGGTCCGCTCGGCGAGGCATCGCCGGCGATGACCGGCGACGCGCTCGAGACCGCGATCCTCTCAGCCGGACCCGGCAATGTCGCGGCGTTCATCGCCGAGCCGATCGGCGGCTCGTCGACCGGAGCTTCGGTACCGCCCGCGGGCTACTATGCACGCGTTCGCGAGATCTGCGACCGCTTCGGCGTGCTCTTCATCGCCGATGAAGTGCTCACCGGCGCCGGACGCACCGGCAAGTTCTTCGCGCTCGAGCACTTCCGGACGCGCGACGGCAAGCCGGTCGTACCGGACATCATCACGCTCGGGAAAGGTCTGAACGGCGGATACGCAGCGCTATCAGCGGTGATGGCGACATCCTCGGTCGTCGAGACGATCGCGAAGAGCGGCGGCGACTTCCAGCACGCCCAGACGTATTCGCACCACCCGGTCGCGGCGGCGGCGAGCATCGCGACGCTTAAATACATCGAGCGGAACGGTCTGATCGAGCGCGCGGCGACGATGGGTGCTCGCCTGCAGCAGCGGCTTCGCGATGCGACCTCGTCGGGCGATCCGGCCGAGCTGGTCGGTGACGTCCGCGGTATAGGGATGCTCGCCGCGGTCGAGCTCGTCGCCGATGCGCAGACTAAGCGGCCATTCCCGCGCGACATGAAGGTGGCGGAGACGCTTGTGGCAAGCGCGCTCGAACGCGGGCTCGTGCTCTGGCCGAACGTCGGTCACGCCGACGGCCACGACGGCGACCTCGTCATGATCGCGCCGGCGTTCACGCTGACACCGAGCGAGCTCGACGAGCTTTGCGCTCGCTTGAAAGACGCGCTCGCGGCATGCGCGTCAAAATTACGAAATGTAGTAGGCCGAGCGAAGCTCGGCTCGATTTGAAAGGACGACATGGCGACCCAGACTTCTGAGAAAAAGTTCAAGATCACATATTCCGCGATCGGCGGCGATCTCGATCAGATCCACCGCGATTTCGACCAGGCTCTCGATGCGGTTCGCGGCGGGTTCGGGTCGCAGAAGCACCCGTTCATCGATGGCGCGACCCAAAAAGGCGGCGGACCGGTCGTCGAGGTCCGCTCGCCGATCGATCGCGACGTCGTCATCGGCACCTTCGCGAGCGCCGATGCCGCGCAGGTCGACAAGGCGGTTCATAGCGCCAAGGCCGGACAGAAGCGCTGGGCGGCGATGCCGTGGCAGGAGCGCGTCGCGACGATGCGCCGCGCCGCCGACGCGATACGCGAACGGCGCTACGAGATCGCGGCGCTCATGAGCATCGAGGTCGGCAAGAACCGGATTGAGTCGCTCGGCGACGCGGAAGAGTCGGCCGATCTCATCGACTACTACGCGCAGACCGTCGAAGACAACCACGGGTTCATGCACCCCCTCGGAAAGCTCGCCGACAACGAGAACACGATGGAAGTGCTCCGGCCGTTCGGCGTGTTCGCGGTCATCTCGCCGTTCAATTTCCCGCTCGCGCTCGCGACCGGCATGTCGAGCGCGGCGCTCGTCGCGGGCAACGCCGTCGTCCTCAAACCGTCGGTGCTGTCGACGTTCACCGCGTCGTTCCTCGCAGACGCGTACGCGAAGGCGGGCGTGCCGGCCGGCGCCTTCAATCTCGTGCCCGGATCCGGCGGCAGCGTCGGCGAGACGCTCATCAAGCATGCCGGCGTCGACGGCATCGCGTTCACCGGCTCCCACAGCGTCGGCATGCGGCTGCTGCGCGAGTTCGGCGCGGGCGGCGCCTTCGCGAAGCCGTGCCTCGGCGAACTCGGCGGCAAGAACGCGACGATCGTGACGGTTTCGGCCGACGTCGAAGCGGCCGCGGAAGGCGTCATGCGCTCGGCGTTCGGCTACGGCGGGCAGAAGTGCAGCGCGTGCTCGCGCGTCTACGTCGAACGGGGCGTCGCCGACAAGTTCGTCGAGCTGCTGCTCGAGAAAACCGCCAAGCTCACGATCGGCGATCCGACGAAACGCGACGTCTACCTGGGCCCGGTGATATCGGGTGACGCCGCGACGCAGTTCCAGCACGCGGCCGCGAAGGCTCGTAAGGACGGGAGCGTACTCGCCGGCGGCGAGCGGCTGGGCGGCGAACCGTATGACCGCGGCAATTTCGTCGAACCGACGATCGCCGAGCTGCCGCTCGATCACGAGATCTTCCGCAACGAATTGTTCTTG
>JANWLL010000115.1 GCA_025450855.1 Vulcanimicrobiia bacterium | reverse complement strand
GGCCACGCCGGTTTTCCCGTCAAGGTGCAAGTCGACCAGTTCCTATGCTTCGACGTCAAACCCGGCGACCGGATGCTCTGGTTCACCGACATGGGTTGGATGATGGGGCCGTTCCTCGTGCTCGGCGCGCTCGGTCTCGGCGCGACGATCGTGCTTTACGAAGGCACGCCCGACTATCCGGCGCCGGACCGTCTGTGGCAAGTCGTTGCGCGCCATCGCGCGACGCATCTCGGCATCGCGCCGACCGCTATCCGCAGTCTCATGGTGCACGGCGATGACCAGCCGGCGCGCCACGATCTGTCGTCGCTGCGCATCCTCGGCTCGAGCGGCGAGGCGTGGAACCCCGAGCCCTACAAGTGGTTCTCGCGTCACGTCGGCCGCGATCGCTGCCCGATCATCAACTATTCGGGCGGCACGGAAGTGAGCGGCGGCATCCTCGGCTGTTTTCCGATCCGGCCGCTCGTGCCGTGCGCGTTCCACGGACCCGTGCCCGGCATGGACGCCGACGTCGTGGATACGGACGGCCGCTCGGTCCGCGGTGAGGTCGGCGAACTCGTCATGCGCCAGTCGTGGCCGGGCATGACGCAAGGATTTTGGCACGACGACGAGCGCTATCTCTCGACGTACTGGTCGCGCTTTCCCGACGTCTGGGTGCACGGCGACTGGGCAAGCGTCGACGCCGGCGGCTACTGGTACATCCACGGACGCTCGGACGACACGATCAACGTCGCGGGCAAGCGCGTCGGACCGGCGGAGTACGAGAGTGCGCTCGTCGCGCATCGCTCCGTCAAGGAAGCCGCCGCGATCGCGGTGCCGGACGACCTCAAAGGCGAATCCGTCGTATGCCTCGTCATCCTGCGGCCCGGCGAGAAGGAGAGCGAGGATCTTCGCACCGAGCTCGGCCGAACGGTCGCCGATTCGCTCGGCAAAGCGCTCGCGCCGAAAGCGATCCGTTTCGTCGATGATCTGCCGCGCACGCGCAACGCGAAGATGATGCGGCGGGTCGCGCGCGCCCGCTACCTCAGACGCACGGAGCTCGGCGATCTGTCAGCGCTCGAAAACCCGGCTTCGCTCGAGGCCATCGACGCAGCGCGATGACTCCGCGTAACCCATTCCTGGCCGCGCTGGCCGAGCGCGTCCTCGTGTTCGACGGCTCGATGGGCGCGACGCTTTCCGCGCTGAGCCTCACTGCGGCCGACTACGGCGGCAAGGAAGGCTGCATCGATCATCTTTCGCTGACGAAACCCGAGACGATCCTCGCGCTCCACCGAGCGTTCTTGGACGTCGGCGCGGATGCGCTCGAGACGAACACGTTTCAGGCGACGCGGCTCAAGCTCGCCGAGTTCGGTCTCGGCGACCAAGTGCGCGAGCATAACATCGCTGCGGCGAGACTCGCGCGTCGCGCGATCGACGAATTCGAAGGTCTTGGGGAGCGGTCGAGATTTATCTCGACCGTAGGCCGAGCGAAGCTCGGCAAACGCTTCGTCGTCGGTTCGCTTGGGCCAACCGGAATGTTGCCGTCGGCAGACGATCCATCGCTCTCGAACATCGGCTACAGCGAACTATTCGATGTCTACCGCGAACAAGCGGATGCGCTGCTCGAAGGCGGCGTCGATGCGTTCATCATCGAGACGCAGCAGGACATCTTGGAGACGCGCGCTGCGGTGAACGCGTGCGCCGCCGCCGCGGCCGATCACGCCGCACGAACCGGCACATCGCGCGCTGCAGTCATGGCGTCCGTATCGCTCGACACGCAAGGACGCATGCTGCTCGGGACCGATATCGCCGCCGTGTGCGCGATCCTCGAAGCGCTGCCGTGCGACGTCGTCGGCCTCAACTGCAGCACCGGACCCGAATATATGCGCGACGCGATCCGGTACCTGTGCGAGCACTCGTCGAAGTTCGTCTCGTGCATCCCGAACGCCGGCATCCCGCGCAACGAGGGCGGTCGCGCCGTCTTCCCGCTCGGGCCCGAGCCGATGCGTGACGAGCTCCGTTCGTTCGTCTCGGATTTCGGCGTCAACATCGTCGGCGGGTGCTGCGGAACCGGACCCGACCACATCCGGCTGCTCGTCGAAGCGGTGACACGATTGAAGCCGCGAACCCCGCGATCTCACGCCGGCCGCGACGAAGAGGTGGCGAGCGCGATGACCGCCCTGACGCTGGCGCAAGAACCGCGGCCGATGATCGTCGGCGAGCGCCTCAACACGCAAGGCAGCCGTAAGGTGAAGCGGCTTCTACTCGACGGCGACTTCGACGGCCTCGTCGCCGTCGCGCGCGATCAAGTCGCCGGCGGAGCGCACTGCCTCGACCTTTGCACCGCGGTCACCGAGCGCGAGGGCGAAGACGACACCATGGCGACGCTCGTCAAGCGGCTCGAGCTCTCGGTCGAAGCACCGCTCATCATCGACAGTACCGAAGCGAAAGTCATCAAGCGCGCGCTCGAGACCAATCCCGGTCGAGCCGTCGTCAACTCGGTGAACCTCGAAAGCGGTCGCAAGCGGATCGACGACGTGCTCCCGCTCGCGCTCGAGCACGGCGCCGCGGTCATCGCGCTGACGATCGAGCAGTCGATCGGCATGGCGAAGACGGTCGATTCGAAGGTCAAGGTGGCGCGCCAGATCGAGTCGATCTGCTGCGGCGAGTACGGTTTACCGCGCGGCCGACTCATCTTCGACGTGCTGACGTTCACCCTTGCGACGGGCCAGGCCGAGTTCATCGACGCCGGCGTCAACACGATCGAGGGGATTCGCGCAGTCAAGGCCGCTCTGCCCGGCGTGCTCACCGTGCTCGGCGTCAGCAACATCTCGTTCGGTTTGAACGCGGCGGCGCGCGCCGTCATCAACAGCGTCTTCCTCTACCATTGCGTCGAGGCGGGTCTCGATCTCGCGATCGTCAACCCGAAGGACATCACGCCGTACGCGCTCATCATGCCGGATGAGCGGTCGCTCGCAGAAGATCTTATCTTCAATCGACGGTCCGATGCGCTCGCGCGCGTCATCGCGCGGTATGAGGGCGTGCGCGCCGGGTCGAGCGACGCCGGAGCAGCCGATGAAGACGACTCCGCGTTGCCGGTCAACGAGCGGATCCACCGGCGGATTCTCCATCGACGAAAGGACGGCATCGAGGCGCTGCTCGACGAGGCGCTCAAGACGCAAACACCGGTCGAACTGCTCAACGGCTGCTTGCTCGGTGCGATGAAGGACGTCGGCGACAAGTTCGGCGCGGGAGAGCTCATACTACCGTTCGTGCTCCAGTCCGCCGAGGTGATGAAGAAGGCCGTCGCCTATCTCGAGCGCTTCCTCGAGAAGGACGATGCGCGGACGAAGGGCGTCGTCGTGCTCGCGACCGTCTTCGGCGACGTCCACGACATCGGCAAGAACCTCGTCCACACGATCCTCTCGAACAACGGCTACACCGTGCACGATCTGGGCAAGCAAGTGCCGCTCCACGCGATCATCGAGAAGGCGACCGAGGTGAACGCCGATGCGATCGGCCTCTCGGCGCTGCTCGTCTCGACGTCGAAACAGATGCCGCTCTGCGTCCAGGAGCTGCATCGCGAGGGTTTGCGCTACCCCGTCATCTGCGGCGGAGCGGCGATCAATCGCGCCTACGTGTCGCGCATCGGGTTCGTCGAGGACGACCGGTATTACGATCCCGGCGTATTCTATGCGAAAGACGCCTTCGAAGGGCTGGCGATCATGGACCGGCTTCGCGAGCCGAACGAGCGCGAGCGTTTACGAACCGAGACAGAAGCGGATGCGCGAGCCGCGGTGGCGCGACGAGCGGCGCGATCGGCGGCGCGCGCCGGCGACAGCGGGGTCGTCCGGCGTTCGAGCATCCGTCGCGACGTCACGATCCCTAAACCGCCGTTCTGGGGCGCGCGCGAGATGCGCGACGTTCGTCTCACCGACGTCTTCCGAACCATGGATCTGCGTTCGCTCTATCGACTCCAGTGGGGCGCCAAGAGCGCGAAGGGCGACGAGTGGCGCAAGTTGCTTCGCGAAGAGTTCCGTCCGCGGCTCGACCGCATGCGCGCCGAGGCGCTCGAAACGGGTTGGCTGACGCCGCGCGCGCTCTACGGCTACTTCCCGGCGGCAGCAGACGGCGACGAGCTCGTCATCTTCCAGGCGAACGACGCGACCGTGGAACTCGCGCGCTTCGGTTTCCCGCGGCAGCCCGACAGCCCATATCTGTGCATCGCCGATTACTTCGCGACGATCGATGGCGAGCGCCGCGACGTCGTGGGTTTTCAAGCCGTCACGGTCGGGTCGCGCGCGTCCGAGCGGTATTCGGGATTGCACGAGCGCGGCGAGTACGCGGAAGCGCTCTACGTCCACGGTCTTGGCGTAGAAGCGGCCGAAGGGCTAGCAGAGCTCGTGCACCGCCGCATCCGGCGCGAACTCGGCCTCGCGCCCGGACAAGGCAGACGCTATTCGTGGGGTTATCCGGCGTGCCCGAACGTCGAAGATCATGCGATATTCTTCGGCTTCATGCCGTGCGAGAAGATCGGTCTCGAGATGACCGAGGGCTTTGCGCTCGTTCCCGAGCAGTCGACGGTGGCCGTCGTCGTGCACCATCCGGAAGCGACGTACTTCTCGGCCCTCGGCGCCGGCGTCACCGTCGGAGCCTTGTGACTTCTTCCTGTAGCGGTCGAGCTTTAGCTCGACCGTAGACGACCCCGCAACGCAAGACCGCGGCGGTCGAGATGAATCTCGACCGCTCCCTATCGGTTACGATTATTTGTTTCGGCCTATTACTTGCCGAGGATTTGGCGCGCGATGACGATGCGCTGGATCTGCTGCGTGCCCTCATAGATCTGCGTGATCTTCGCGTCGCGCATCATCCGTTCCACCGGATACTCGGTCATGTAGCCGTAGCCGCCAAGCAGTTGGACGGCGTCGGTCGACACCTTCATCGCGACGTCACCGCACTTGAGCTTGCACAGCGCGCCCCAGTACGTGACGTCGTCGGCTCCCTCGTCGCATTTGCGCGCGGCTTCGTACAGCAGAAGCCGAGCGGACTGCACGTCGAGGTCCATGTCCGCGACCATCCATTGGAGACCTTGCTGCTTCGACAACGGTTTGCCGAACGCGACGCGATCCTTCAGATACGCGGCGGCGAAATCGAGCGCGCCCTGCGCGATGCCGAGGCCCTGCGCAGCGACGCCCGGGCGTGACTTGTCGAGCGTCTTCATCGCGATCTTGAAGCCCTCGCCCTCGGAACCGAGGAGCCGATCGGCCGGGATGCGGCAGTTGTCGAGCACGACCTCGTTGGTCGGCGAACCTTTGATGCCCATCTTGTGCTCGACCTTGCCGAGCTTGAAGCCGGGATCGTCGGTGTGGCAGATGAACGCGGAGACGCCCTTCGGCCCGAGCTCTTTGTTCGTCATCGCGAAGACGATGCAGACGTCGGCGACCGCGACGTTCGTGATGAAGACTTTCGTGCCGTTGAGCACGTACGAGTCGCCGTCGCGCACGGCCGTCGTGCGCATGTTCGCGGCATCAGAACCCGACGTCGGCTCGGTGAGCGCGTACGACGTCATGAGCTCGCCGGTGGCCATCTTCGGCAGATATTTCTTCTTCTGCGCGTCGGTGCCGGCGATCATGATGGGGAGCGCGCCGAGTTCCTGAACGGCGATGATCAGCGCGGAAGAGGCGCATGCTTTCGCCACCTCTTCGACGACCTTCACATAGATAAGGAAGCTGCCGAGTCCGCCGTACTCCTCAGGGAATGGCACGCCGAAGAGGTCGTTCTGAGCGAAGAGATCGCGGATATCTTTCGGATACTCGCCCTTCGCGTCGATCTCGGCGGCTCGCGGCGCGACTTTGTCGCGGACGAGCTTGCGGACGGTGTCCAAGATCAACTGCTCGGCTTCGAGCAGCTCGGCATTACGTTCTGGTGCTAGCATGTGCCGATTTTTCGGGAATGCGAAGGCCGGAGCCTGTCATCCAGGCGCCGGCCTCGTGTCGGTCATCCGTTCGAACCGGTCTAGTGCACCGTCAGCGCCAAGGACAGCTGCTGGCGTGCCGCCACGAGATTCTCGACGGCCTTCGCCCGGAAGCCGGCGTAGTCGTGCTGATCCTTTTGAAGCATATCGATCGCACGCTCGACATAGCGGCTCACGTACGAGATGTTCTGATCGCTGTTGAACTGATGCCTGAGGTAGTACGCATCGAGGTCTTCGTCACCAGGGGCCGCATGCGCTGGGAGCACGGTGTCGCGGTCGCGATTCGTATCGTGCTCGAGCGCATAAGCGAGGTCGGCCTGCGCGCGTTGGATGTCGGTCACTGCGGCCGCGCGGTGACCTTGGTAATCGTGCGCGTCATGCTGAAGCATGTCGACCGCGCGGTTGAGATACAGCCGCGAGTAGCGCAAGTTGTCGTCGCTCGCACCGCCGCCCATCATGCCGCCGCCGTGCGCCGAGAAGTACTGCAGCGCGTCGGTCAGCTGGTCCCGCGTCGCGCCGAGCGCCGCGATAGCCTTCACACGGTAGCCGCCGTAGTCGTGGGCGTCCTGCTGGAGCAACGCGATCGAACGCGCGACGATCGTGCGCGTGTGCTCGAGGTTCTCGTTGCTCGCGAACTGGCCGCGCATGATCGCCGCGATGTCTGTGTCTTGCGAGCGCACGTCCGTCGGAACGACCCTATCGTCTGGATTCTTGTCGAACTGCAGCGCCGACGTCAGGTCGGCCTTGGCCGTGTTGAGATCGCCGATCGCCGCTACGCGATGTCCGCCGTAATCGCTCTGGTCGTGCGACAGCATATCGAGCGAACGTTCGATGTACGCACGCGTGTAGCGCAGGTTTTGGTCGCTCGTCATGGTCGAGTCGGCGGATGCCCGACTCGTCCACGCGAGCAGCGTGGAAAGTGCGACGACACTTACGATTGCCGCCTTGAGCTTCATGTCGAATCCTCCGTGCCTTAGTGAAACGGATCGCGAATGGCCCTGGGAATCGGCCCTAGGAGAAACTGCACTATCTTGCCCGTTTAGAGGGCGACCGAAACAACGGGCCGGAACGGCCGCGGCGGTCGACCGTAAAGGTCGACCGCTCCATCTCCACATCCTTGGTCAGAGGCGGCGCTTGAGGTCTTCGATTTCGTCCAGCAGACGGAGCACGACGTCGACGCCCGCGAGGTTGACGCCGCAGATCGTCGTCAGGCGCTGGATGCTCGAAAGCCGGCCGATGTCGTCCACGGTGTAGAAGCGGACTTCGTTGATGACCGTCGGACGCAATAGACCCGCGCGCTCGTAACGGACGAGGGTCTCGGGCGTGACGTCGAACTGAGCCGCGACAGCGGTGATCGCGTAAAGCTCTTGCGTGTTGGAATCCATCAGCGCGCCTTCGCGAGTTCGGCGAGCTCTTTGAAGAGCTCGCGCTCGCGCTCCGTCAGCATCGTCGGTACTTGCGCCGACAATCGCACGTAGAGGTCGCCGGACCCGCCGCCCGGCTTCGGCATACCCTTGCCGGGGATGCGCAGCACGCGGCCGTTTTGAGACGCGCTCGGCACTTTGACGTCGATGCGGCCGGCCATCGTCGGAACCGTCACCTCACCGCCGAGGACGAGCGTGTAGACGCTCACCGGCTGATCGACGTCGAGATCGTCGCCGCGGCGCTCGAACGCCGGATCGGCGCCGATGCGGGCGATGAGGTAGAGGTCGCCGCTCGGTGCGCCGCCGACGCCCGGGCCGCCCTGGCTCGTGAGTCGGATCCGCTGACCGTCGCGGACGCCGGCCGGGATCGTCACGTCGAGGGTCTTGATCGTCGGGATCGTGCCCGCGCCCCTACATTGATGGCAAAGCTTGTTGTCGACGGTGCCCGTGCCGTGGCAGCGGGGGCACACCGTCTCCGTCTGGAGTGAGATCGACCTCACGCCGCCGGCATACGCGTCGCGAAGCGAGAGCGGTAGTTCTGACTCGACGTCGGATCCGCGCATGCCGCGTGTCCTGCGAGCGCCTGGCGCAGAACGGCCGAGCCCGCCGAAGAACGTCTGGAAGAACTCGGAGAACCCCGAATCACCGAGATCGTCGAAATCGAAATGGACGCCGCCTGCGGACGGTCCGTTCGGCGCGGCGTATCGCGCTCCCGGCGCCGTACGCGCGCGCTGCTGCCAGTCGGAGCCGAGCGAGTCGTACGTCTTGCGCTTTTCGGCGTCGCTAATGACTTCGTAGGCCTCGGAGATGTCTTTGAATTTCTCTTCGGCCTGCTTCTTGCGCGTCGGATTGACGTCCGGATGCCACTCGCGTGCGAGCTTGCGATAAGCGGACTTGACCTCTTTGGCGTTCGCCGTCTTCGGCACGCCGAGGATCTTGTAGTAGTCCTTGTATTGTACTGGCATTCAGCTGCGAGGCCGCGGCGGTCGAGCTAAAGCTCGACCGCTACATCCGAAAAGCATCAGTCGCGCTTTGAGACGATCACTTGGGCTGGACGGAGCACGTCGTCGCCGATGCGATAACCGCGGCGCGCTTCGTCGAGGACGGTGCTGTCGGGAACCGAGCCGTCGGAAGCGGTGCCGACCGCTTCGGAGATGGCGGGATCGAACGGCTTGCCGAGCGTCTCGATCGCGCGCACGTTTTCGCTCTCGAGGACAGCTTCGAACTGCTTGACCATCGCGAGCAGACCATCGACGATCTGCTCAGGCGGTGTGCCGCGAGTACGGAACTGCACCGCGCGCTGAAGGCTGTCGAGCGCCGGCAGGAGCTTCTTCAGAACCTCGCGGCGTCCGGCATCAGAACGCGTCTGAGAGTCGCGCTCGTTCCGCCGTTTGTAATTGTCGAAATCGGCCAGCGCGCGCAAGTAGAGCGCGCGCTGATCGTCCGCCTGCTTGCGAAGTGCGGCGAGCTCTTCGTCGCGCTTCCCGTCGTCGCCCGGCGCGTCGTCGATGCCGGGCATCGGAGCCCCGGAAAGCGAGTCGAACTCGTCGTACGGATTCGTCTCGGCCATGCCGGGCTTAATGCTCCTTGAACTCGGCGTCGATGACGTCGCCTTCCGGCGCTCCCGAACCGCCGGTCGCGGCGCCGGCGCCTGCCGGTTCACCCGCGCTGCCGTTCGTCGAGGTCGTGCCGTCGGTCGTCGATGCCGAATCGTCGCCCGCCGAACCCGCCTGCTGATAGACGACTTGCGCGAGCTTGTACGACGCCTCTTGCAGCGTCTCGCTCGCCTTCTGTATGTCTTCGGGCGAGCCGGTCTTCAGCAACGAGCGCAGATTGTCGAGCGCCTTCTCCGTGTCGGCCTTCTCGGCGCCGGAGATCTTGTCGCCGACTTCCTTGAGCGTCTTCTCCGTCGTGTAGACAAGGCTGTCTGCGCGATTGCGGATGTCGACCGCTTCGCGCTGCTTGCGATCGTCTTCCGCGTGCGACTGCGCCTCGCGTACCATCCGGTCGACCTCGTCTTTGTTGAGGTTGCTCGACGAGGTGATCGCGATGCGCTGCTCCTTACCGGTGCCGAGGTCTTTGGCGCTGACATGGGTGATGCCGTTCGCATCGATGTCGAACGTCACTTCGACCTGGGGCACGTTGCGCGGTGCGGGCGGGATGCCTTCGAGCCGGAACCGTCCGAGGGTCTTGTTACCGGCAGCCATCTCGCGCTCTCCTTGGAGAACGTGGATGTCGACCGAGGTCTGGCCGTCTTCGGCGGTCGTGAACGTCTGCGATTTGCGCGTCGGTATCGTCGTGTTCCGATCGATGAGCTTCGTCATGACGCCGCCGAGCGTTTCGAGCCCCATCGAAAGCGGGGTCACGTCGAGCAGCACGACGTCGTGCACTTCGCCCGACAGCACGCCCGCCTGGATCGCCGCGCCGACCGCGACGACTTCATCGGGATTGACGCCCTGATGCGGGTCTTTGTTCGTGAGCGACTTGACGAGCTCGACGATGGCCGGCATGCGCGTCGAGCCGCCGACGAGGACGACCTCGTTCAAGTCTTCGATCTTGAGTTTCGCGTCCGCGATCGCTTGCTCGAACGGCTTGCGGCACCGCTCGGTGAGGTCGGCCGTCAGCGACTCGAACTTCGCGCGCGTCAGCGTGTAGTCGAGGTGCTTCGGACCGTTCTGGTCGGCGGTGACGAAGGGCAGGTTGATCGACGTCTGCAGCATCGATGACAGCTCGATCTTCGCCTTTTCCGCCGCTTCCGTCAAGCGCTGGAGCGCTTGGCGGTCGCCCGAGAGATCGATGCCCTGGTCCTTCTTGAACTCCGCGACGAGCCAATCGACGATGCGCTTGTCGTAGTCGTCGCCGCCGAGGTGCGTGTCGCCGTTGGTCGACTTCACCTCGAAGACGCCGTCGCCGACCTCGAGGACCGACACGTCGAACGTGCCGCCGCCGAGATCCCAGACGAGGATCGTCTCGTTGCCCTTCCTGTCGAGTCCGTACGCGAGCGCGGCGGCGGTCGGCTCGTTGATGATGCGCAGGACGTCGAGACCGGCGATGCGGCCCGCGTCCTTCGTCGCCTGGCGCTGCGCGTCGTTGAAATACGCGGGCACGGTGATGACCGCTTGGGTCACCTTCTCGCCGAGGAAGGTGCTCGCGTCGTTGACGAGCTTTTGCAGGACCATCGCCGAGATCTCTTGCGGCGTGTAGTTCTTCCCGTCGATCGTCACTTTATGGTCGGTGCCCATGAAGCGTTTGATCGACGAGATCGTGCGGTCGGGGTTCGTGATGGCCTGGCGCTTCGCCAGCTGCCCGACGAGCCGCTCGCCGCTCTTCGTGAACGCGACGACCGACGGCGTGAGCCGGCTGCCTTCCGCATTCGTGATGACCGTCGGCGTCGTGCCCTCCATGAAAGCGACGACCGAGTTGGTCGTGCCGAGGTCGATGCCTACGACTTTTGCCATGTTCTTCGATAGCTCCTAATGTGAGATTCCTGGGAGCGGTCGAGATTTATCTCGACCGACCATGAGTCAGCCTTGTTGTACGTCGAATTGGTTCTCGTCGCCGAGCGTGACGTCGACGGGCTGCAAGCTGCCCTGTCGCCAGACGAGCAGCGCGACCTTCTGTCCGACCTTCATGTTCTTGACTGCGTTCGTCACGTCTTCGGGCTTGTTGACGGCTTGGTGGTTCAGCTGGACGATGACGTCGCCCGCCTGCAGGCCGACCTGATCGGCTGGGCTCCCAGGGACGACGTTGCCGATGACGACGCCGTTCTTGCCGCCATAGCTGAGGTAGTTGCGGATCTGCGACGTCAGCAAGCCGAGTTGTACGCCGATGAACGGATGCGTCTTCGCGACGTACGTTCCGCTCTGGATCTCCGCGAGGATCGGCTGCGCGTTCGACATCGGGATCGCGAAGCCGATGTTCTGCGCGCCCGCGTCGACGACCGCGTTGATGCCGACGACGTGGCCCGTATCATCGATGAGCGGGCCGCCGGAGTTGCCCGGGTTGATCGGCGTCGTTATCTGGATCATGTCGGGATAGTGGATCGCCGGTAGGCCTTGACCGCTCGCGGTGATGCCGGTGCGATGGACGCTCGCGACGATTCCGAAACTGACGGAGTTCTGCAGTTCGATCGGCTCGCCGATCGCGAGGACGAACTGGCCTTGTTGGAGCTGCTTCGAGTCGCCGAGCGGCAGCGCCGGCGGCAGGTCGTTGCCGCGGATCTTCAAGATCGCGAGGTCGTCTTGGATGTCGGTGCCGACGACTTGCGCATCGACTTTGCGGCCGTTCGCGAGCAGCACTTCGACCTTGTCGGCCTTGAACACGACGTGGCCGTTCGTCGCGACGTACGCCGTGTCGCCGTCACGCTTGATGACAAAGCCTGAACCGGAGCCTTCCTGCGTGTACGGCCGGCTCTCGGGCATCTGATTGCCGAAGAACTGGCGGAAGAACGGGTCGTTCATGAACGGGTACTGCTGCACGCCGTGCACCGTCGACTTGATGAGGACGACGGACGGCTCGGCATTTTTCACCGCGGCGATGATGCGCTGTTCGAGGTCGGGATCGCCGGTGGTGTGGATCGCCGACGCGGACGCGGTGTACGACTGATCGGTCGAGCCGTTGTTGAGGATCTTGCCCGGCACGCAAGCGACGATGACCGCGCCGACGAGCACGCCGAGAAGTCCGACGAGGAGAAATCCGATTGAGGTGCGGGTTGAGGGTTGCATTGCGGGTATCTACTCCTGACGCGTGTTGGGCCGCGCGGTCGCCGACTCAGGAAGCCGGTGCCGTGGCAGCCGAGGCCCTTATGACTTGTACCTATCTTTGGAGGCGACGAAAGGTTCCGCTTCCGGGTGGCATACCAATTTTCGTTCCGCAAAACGGGATAGCAATAGGCTAGCGCTTGAAACGTTCGATTAGCACTATAGCATCGAGAGTGCCAAGCGTCAAGAAGCGGGCTGATCAGAGTCAGCTTAAAGGTCTCACAGTGGTTCCGTGGCACAGGAGCCTTGTTCGCTGCGCAAAACTCTCTCTAGGCGTGTGACCTCCGTCACATGTCGCAGTTGGCATTGGGGCGTCCCGAGCCCTAGGCCCGGGGCCCGAATTGGAGGAGGCATGTTCACTAAGATCCTTCGCGGCGGCTTAGGCGCAGCGGTGGCTCTGGCTTTTGTGCTCTGCCAGGAAAACTTGGCTCTGGCG
>JANWLL010000114.1 GCA_025450855.1 Vulcanimicrobiia bacterium | reverse complement strand
GCGAACGCGCCGTGGTTCAACCAGACGCTGACGACGGTCAACGACGCCGTCGTACGGCTCGGCATTTTCGAAGGCGAGTTCCCGTGGCACAAGCACGTCGATCAGGACGAGTTCTTTCTCGTCCTCGAGGGCGAGTTCACGCTCGACGTCGAGGGGCACGAGTCGGTCACCCTGCGTCAGCACGAGGGCTTCACGGTTCCAAAGAACACGATGCACCGTCCACGCTCGCCGCAGCGGTCGGTCGTTTTGATGGTCGAGTCGCTCGGCATCGTTCCCACGGGCGACTAGCGGACTCTGACTCATCGGTCCAAAGAGAAGGTATAAATAATGTAGTAGATCGAGCCGACCTCAACGCCGCCGTACGCCGCTGGGAGATGCGCGGGTTTGAACGTCGATTCTTTAGCTGCGCTCACCGCCGCGCCGTCCAAATCGGCACTACCTGATGATTCGTTGACCCATGCCTCCACCACGCTGCCATCCTGGCCTATGACGACGTCGACCGCAACATCGCCCTGAACATTCTCTTCCTTCGCCATGTCCGGGTAATTGGGGTATATCCGTGTCTTAAAACCGGCGTCGGCAAGGGAGACGATCGTCGGCTGATCGAGCGTGACCCACGAAGCGGTGTCATCGAATGAGAGGGTCGTCGAGTACGTCAGCGTCGACAGGGTAAAGAAGACGTTCGAGCAGGTCTGGTTGCCGGTGGCCGAGTCGATATCGTCGACGGCGAACGATCGGATACCCGCCGAGGGAGTCACGACGAGCACGGCTTGCTCGCCCTGCGCGCGCTGGCTCAACTCGGCCTTGAGACCCGTCACGACCAACGGTGTAGACGCGCCCGCGTCCGTTCTCGCGGTGAGATGGATAGTGAGGTCACCTCGCACGCCCTTTTCTGGGATGAAGAAGAGGACGTACTCCGCGTATCTGTGCGTCGTGCCGATCCCTGCGAGTTCGGCGAGCGCGATCGACGCCTTGCAAGGTGTGGGCGTCGGAGTCGAAGCCGGCTTGGCGTGTGACGCCGACGCTAATAGCGTGATCGCGGCAACCATGCCGGCGCAAATGGCGCTCATCCTCATCTGAGGTCGTGACCCCACTTATTCGTCGACCACGAACCTATCCGTCGCCTCCTTGACGCGCTCCTGGCTTCATTGGGTCAGGGCGTCGAAATACCGCCGGTGAACGGGTTGACGACGACGTCACCCGTTCTCGACCGATCGACGCGCGAGCGCAACTCGATCGTCACGACCAAATGTTGGTCAGCCCACTGTCCATCGTCCGGATATTGGATGCTTCCATTGTGCGCGAATAGGAACGGGCTACTGTGGCCCAGGGGTCCTGACATGAGCGCGACGTCGGGAAAAGAACGGACGAAGAGCGCCGTGCGGATGTGCGACAGAGGATCCAAGCTGCTTGGCCGTCCGCTGTAGCACGTGTACTTCAAAGGATCTGCAGAGTCGATCTCGATCGTCGCTCCCTCGAACGGCTCGCTGTTCTGCGCGAAGCGCTCGAGATATGCGACGTCTTGCGAAAGGATCGAAACCGAATCGCCGACTTGGCGTGCCCGGGTGTATTCCAGGTAGCGCGGCAGCAGCGCGACGAGTGCCAGCACCGTCAGGATGGCGCACGCGACGAGCAGCTCGATCATGGTGAACGCGCGGCAACGGATGCGAGTCGTGCGATTCACGGCAGCGGTCCCGAGCCGGACGAGTTGCCGTCGGACCAGGTCTGGGTCGTGAAGTCATCTTCGTTTTGCAAGATGTACGAGCCGTTGAATTTGTACGCGTGGACGAGCAGGTCGGTCGTATCGAGCCCATACGCTTGGCCGGCTGCGTCGCCCGGACTGTCGACTCCGACCGCGCTCGCATCGTCGATGTACCCGACGACCTCGGAATACGGCGCCGCAGGAAACACGCGGAGCAAGACGCTCGTGTCGCGGCGCGCGACGACGACGCCGTCAGCGAAGACGGCCGCCGAGGACTCGACCTGCGCGAGTTGTTCAGCGGCCCGTGGATTCGACTGAACGTCATCGTCGACGTGATCGTTTACCTCGCTCGTAGGAGTCCCGATGAGCGACTCGCTCGCGACGACGTATGTGTGGTCGTCGATGACGAAACGCCGCTTGCCTTGCGTCGCCCCGAGCTTCATCTTCGTCGCACCGAGGTCTCCGTGCTCCTGATCGAGCTCCGCGCGGACCCACGCCGTACCTCCGTCCGCTCCGGCGAGCGCCTGCAACGCGAATAGATCCGCCGTCGTCCGTTGCAGGCGAAGCGTGCCGATGTCGACGAGAACCGCGACGAGTGCGAGCAAGAGCACGGTCGAGAACAGCACGCTGATGAGCGCGACGCCGCGGACGCCGGAGGGCCGGCAGTTCACACGCGCGCTCACGGTTGCGGCGGTCCTCCACCCGAACTCGGCGGCGCGCCGACCGCGACGCCGAGCCAGCTGACGAGGTGCGCGAGGACGTCGCCGGTGTTGTCGGTGACGACGACGTCGAGATCGCTCTCGTCGCGTATCGTGCCTGGAGAGACGGTGACGGTCGTCGTGAAGCCGTCGACGGACGTCGTCGCCTTCCCGAACGATCCGGTCGTGTCGTAAGCGCTCACCGCCTCTTCGTCAGCGAGGGCGTTGGAGGCGAGGACCACAGCCTCGGCGCGCTCGCTCGCGATCGCATCGGCGCGAGCGACAGCGGCGATCGCCGGATAGACCGCAAGGAGGACGACGCCTGCGAACAGTGCGGTCGCCATCATCGTCTCGATGAGGGTGAATCCGAGGGCGTGCTTGGTTGACCCCCGGGCCGTGACACCGAGCTCGCTGCGGGTGAACTTCCGCGGTAGGATGACGATGTGCGGTACGGCCGGCGAACTGACGCGCACGAACAATATGGATCGTTGGACGAGCGCCGCACGATTGTAGAAGTGCGGCCCGACGCGATAGCGGCTGCCGTCGACCGTCATCATGCCGTCGGGCTCGACGAACACCGAGACGCCGGCAGTCCGCCAGGCGCGCGGATCGCGTGCTATCCGCACGCACCACGCGCCGATCAGCGTGTCGCGCCGCGACCACGCGACGATGCCGAGTGCGAGCACGAGGAGCGAATAAGCGATCGCCGAGGCACGCTGCGCCCACGTCACGTCGAAATCAGGCACATCGTCGAGGCTCAGCAACCGCGCAGATCGCGCCGGCAGAACAAGACCGGCGGCGGGAGTCGTGCCACGCCCTTGTCCTTGGACGGCGGGTTGGACGATGTAGTCGCTCACGGTATACGATGCGGAGGGCTCACCGCTGCGCAGCCGTAGGATGCGATGC
Organism: Vulcanimicrobiia bacterium; assembly: GCA_025450855.1. GTDB lineage: Bacteria > Vulcanimicrobiota > Vulcanimicrobiia > Eremiobacterales > Eremiobacteraceae > JANWLL01. The sequence goes on along the minus strand of JANWLL010000114.1, from coordinate 3,144 downwards.
GGTACTTCGAGCGGCCCGACCGTCCACCAGTCGTCGAGCGTGTACGCCACGTCATCGCGCGTCTCGCGGAAGCCGATGACCTGCGATCCCGCCGGATCGAGGAAGATGCGAAGATCGCCGCTATCCCACAACGAGGCGCTATCGGTCTTCCCGACGGGCGACGTCGTGCTTTCGCCGAGGAGCGGCGCCCATGCGTTCGACAGAGCGTCGGAGTCGAACAGATCATCGACAGCGACCGAATCGGCCGCGGACGATCGCACGCTCGCAGACTTGGGATTCGCGTGGAGTTCGAATGACCGTGTGCGCTCGTCGAGGATCCAACCTTGGTCGTCGACGGTGAGTGTGCCGTGGACGACGACCGAGTTGTCATCGCGCTTGGCGACGTAGTCGATTCGGCCGCGAAAGTCGCGCATCGAGGCGAGAGCCGGCGGCACGTAGGACTGCGGCGCGGCGGCCCGGGCCGGACTCCCTAAGCCGCCCGCGACCGTGAGCGCGAGGGCAGCTACAGCCAGAGTGGTCGGCCTCGAACGGGTGTGCCGGCCTGCGCCACTAGTGAAGCGAATGTGCAAAATCGACCGCTCCGACACTCAAGAGCGATAAGTGGGCGTAATTGTAACCCTAAGCCACGAGGGCGTCAACCCGTTATCCCGCGCGCCGAAGGTCGCGGCTACTCCGCTAGAAGTCCGCTTGAAACCCTTTGAATCGCGTCCTTCTTGATGTATCGTAGTGGGGATAAGCCATTCTTTGGGGAGCGTCAGCATGCACATACGGATCGAGCCGCTCGCGCGGCTAGCACTTATGGCGACCGCCGTCATCGTCAGTTCGTGCTCCGCCGGACAGGCGCCGGTTCAAAACACTGCCCCGCAGGGGCCGACCTTTGGACAGCCGGCGCTCGCCTTAGCTCAGCCGTTCGCGGCGCAGCCGGACTCGCGATTCGCATTCACGCGCCCCGCGATCATCGCGACCAATGCGAGCACCGGCAAGCTCGAGTTCTGGCCGCTCAAAAATGGCGGGAGCAATAACCCTCAGCCGATCTCGCCGCCGCTCGGTATCGGCTATAGCAACTTGGCGGCCCACGGCGACGTCGTCGCGATCGCAGCGGGCGGGCCATCGGTGCTCCTCTACAACGTCGCGGCCGCCGCGAAGACAACCCTTCCCGATCCGTTCGGGTCAGCGATCGACGTGGCGATCGACAAGAACGAGAACGTCTTCGTCACGAACAGCACGCGGCCCGCCGACACGGTCGTCGAGTATCCGAACGGCGACCGTCAGCATCCGCGCAACCTTTCCGGTTGCGGCCTCATCGATCTCTCGTACGGCATCGCGGCGGACAACGAGGGTGACATATTCGTCGCGGTATTTACGCCGAGGTTCGCTTCTCGCATCATCGAGCTTCCGAACGGGCCGAACGGACCCGAACCGCATCAATGCACCGAACTCGCGCTCAAGATATCGGGCGGATACTCGGGCCTCGCGATCGATCCGAAGACCGATGATCTCTTGACGCTCGACAACCCCGACCAATGCGCGGGCGGGATCGAAGGCCGTATGGTCGTCTATCCGAAGCCGTACCAGAAGGCGACCGGCAAAGCGCACGATCTCAACGCCAATTGTTCGGGCGGGATACGCCTCAGCGCAGACTCGTCGACGGTGTTCATCGGCGATCAGGACGTCAGCGGCAGCTTCACCTTCATCCTGCAACGAAGCTTCCCGGACGGAAGGGATGAAGGCTCGTACATGAACGGCCAGCCGGGCGGCTTCACGACGATTCCGAACACACTTCCGAACTAGGCCGCGGCGGTCGAGGGTAAAGCTCGACCGCTCCCGGATTATCACGACCTTCAACGAAGAGTACGGGGCGCCGAGGGTCGAAAACGTGCCCGTCATGGCGGATTTCAACAAGCTCACCGAACGGGCGCAAGCGGCGGTCATCGGCGCGCAAAAGATCGCGCAGGATCACGGCGCGCCGGAGATCGACTCCGAACACCTGCTCCTCGCGCTGCTCTCCGATGAAGAAGGCGTCCCGGCGGTCGTCATCCGGCAGATGGGCGTCAACGTGGCGTCGCTCGGCGCGCAGCTTCAAGCGGCGATCGACGCGCGCCCGAAGGTCTACGGCGGCGGCGAGCCGCGCATCGGCCGCGAGCTGAACGACGTCCTCACGCGCGCCGGGGACGAGGCGCTCACCTTCAAAGACGACTATATCTCGACCGAACACCTACTGCTCGCGATCGCCGATACCAAAGGCAAATCGGAAGCCGCCGCGCTCCTCAAGGGCGCGGGCGCGACGAAGGACTCCATCCTCAAAGCGCTTGCGACCGTCCGCGGCAGCCAACGCATCACCGATCAAAACCCGGAAGGCAAGTATCAAGCGCTCGAGCGGTATGGTCGCGATCTCACCCAGCTCGCGCGGCAGAACAAGGTCGATCCCGTCATCGGCCGGGACGACGAGATCCGCCGCGTCATCCAAGTGCTCTCGCGGCGGACGAAGAACAACCCCGTGCTCATCGGCGAGCCCGGCGTCGGAAAGACCGCGATCGTCGAGGGTCTCGCGCTTCGCATCGTCCGCGGCGACGTGCCCGAAGGGCTGCGCGACAGGCGCATCATCGGGCTCGATCTCGGTTCGCTCATCGCCGGCGCGAAATATCGCGGCGAGTTCGAAGACCGGCTCAAGGCCGTCCTCAAAGAGATCGCGCAAAGCCAGGGCGAGGTCATCCTCTTCATCGACGAGCTCCACACGGTCGTCGGCGCCGGCGCAGCCGAGGGCGCGATGGACGCATCGAACATGCTCAAGCCGATGCTCGCGCGCGGCGAGCTGCACACGATCGGCGCGACGACGCTCGACGAATACCGCAAGTACATCGAAAAGGACGCGGCGCTCGAGCGGCGTTTCCAAGTCGTCATGGTGGGCGAGCCGAGCGTCGAGGATACGATCTCGATCTTGCGCGGACTGCGCGAACGCTACGAAGTCCACCACCGGGTGAAGATCAAGGACTCGGCGCTCGTCGCCGCGGCCGTCCTCTCGAATCGCTATATCGCCGATCGCTTCTTGCCGGACAAGGCGATCGATCTTGTCGACGAAGCGGCGAGCAAGCTGCGCATGGAGATGGACTCGATGCCGGTCGAGCTCGACGAGGTCGAGCGGCG
>JANWLL010000113.1 GCA_025450855.1 Vulcanimicrobiia bacterium | reverse complement strand
GGCGACGCGTACTGGCCGTACGCGGCGTCCTCGATCAACCCGATCCGCGAATACGTCTTCACCCTCAGCACGAAGATGTAGCGGTCGACGTTTACGTCGACCGCCGCGACCTCGCAATAAATCGACGATCGACCGTTCCCCAGATTGGAGGGGAGCGGTCGACCTTTAGCTCGACGGCCGCGGCCTCGCCAACACTTCGACCGCTTTTCGCGTCTATATGCTTTGTGGACGACTACACGCGGGCTGTCACAGGGGTACGCGCCTCACCACTTACCCTTGACGAAGACGCCGTCGATAGCGCAAAGTCGACTTCCGAAGGGATGGATCGGCTTCTGATCACCGTCTGGCCGGAGGCGTATCGCGTCGCAGCGACGATTCTTCGCGACCGAACCCTCGCGGAAGACGTAGCCCAGGAGGCGTGCATCATCATCGCTCGCTCCTTGCGCATGCTCACCGCCGCCGCTGCCTTCCCCGCCTGGAGCTACAAGATCATCGTTCGGCAAGCGATCAGCGCAACGCGAAAACGCAGTCGCCAAGCGGCTCGGTATTTCGGCCACAAAGGCGAGCCCATCCCTGTCGACCGCACTGAGACCATTGATCTTGAAAACGCACTGGCGACGCTTGCTCCCAAACAGCGCGCCGCAGTCATTCTCCACTACTATGTTGGCCTCTCGAGCCGCGAAATCTCCGACGCGACCGGCTTGCCCCGATCCACAATCCGGTTCCACCTCATGCTCGCACGCCGACGATTGCGGAGAGCACTCGAGGCGACGGACACGCCCGCTCCCCGAAAGGTGATCCCCGATGCGCACTGACGTTCAGATCAGCGAAGCCCTCGAAAGGCTCATCAACGATATCGAGACTCCTCCCGCACCGCTGACAGAGATTCATCGTGCGGTCGCACGACCAGAACCGGAACCCGTACGCGAACGCACATCGCGACCGTTGCGGGTCGCAATCGCAGTGGGAGCAGCCTCAGCAGTCATCGCGGTGGTCTCGACGAGTTCGTTCGTCCAAGGCGTCGAGCAAGCCATCGATCGCTACCGAGCAGCGCTCGAGGCGAAGGGCGGATGGGCGCCCCCCACCCCCCCCGACAAGCTCTGGAAAGCGATAATGCAGCAATCTTCGTCGGCGCAGAACGAGCCTTTGGGGACCGCACAGACGCACGTGTCATTCGCGATCGTGCCACCAGCTGGGCTGCCTCGCGATGTCATGTCGGCCGCAATCTACACCGTTCCAACGCTCGAATACTCGACATCGCTGCAGACCTGGCAGCTCGGGCCACATATCGCCTGGTTCGTCTACCGGCGCGCGAATGGCAAGACGTTTGTGATCCTCGCTAAGCCATTCGATCCGCGCGAGGGGACCCCGTCGAAATACATATTTGAAGCTGACGAGGACCACCCCGGCCCGAATGGACGATTGACGCTCCTGAAGCACGATGTGTTCACATGGAAAAACGGAAACCAGGTCATCACGGCCATTGATGGGAGCTTCATCTCGGCGCGGGAAATCGAAGCGATTCGCACCGCTATGGACGGAATTCCAATCCCGGGCCGGTGGCCGGACAGACCTCAGCCCGGTGAGCTCGACATAGCCGTCGCCGCGCCACCTGGGATGTGATCCGAGCTTACCTACGAGCGCGGCGTCTCAACCCGTAGCGCGCGATACCGCGCCATCACCGAAGAATACAATTCCGCTATTCGCGCTGCCTCCGCGCGCTGACCGTCAGTCGGCGGCGACTGCGACAGGTCGATGTCGAGCAGCAGCGTCTGCACCATTTCTCGCACTCGATCCGGCCGCAGCAGGTCGTCTTCGGAGTTCCGGGGGTTCGATGTAAGCGCATCGTAGACCGAGCGCTCCGCTGCCGTCAGCGGCCGATGTTTCGCTCGGGCATCGAGGTCGTTCAACGCGATGTCGATCGAGCTCAGCTCGTCGAGCAGCGCATTCGTGAAGTCGTGGCGTTCATCGTAGTAATTGTACCGGCTGCGCATGTCGGCGATGACTTCAAGCGGCTGGATCTGATCGACTGAGCCGGCCCGCATCCGGACCTTGTACACCCCGGGTACGACGACCGCCCCTTCGGACGGCCCCTGATTCCACGGACGCGCAGAAAACCACGGTACCGGCCCAGGCTCGGTCAAATCCCAAGAAGTTCGATTGACCCCGGCCTGAGAGGGACCGCGGAAGTGCGAGACTAGGTGGCCCTTGGCGTCGAGCACATCGAACGCGACTCCGCTCGGCGAAGCGGATGACAGATAGTAGCTGACGATGGCGCCAACCGACGGGTTATCGCCCGCGAAACGATCGCCCGGCTCGCAGCATTCGCCCCCACCCGTGCCGTAGCCCGACGTCCACCAACGCCAAGTTCGCTGGACCGACCGAGGCTTGAAGAGATACACCGTCGACGATGCGTGCGCACTGGCCAGTTGCTCCAGCGGTCGCAAGTCGTCGAGGATGAAAAAACTCCGGCCATGCGTCGCCGCTACGAGATCGTCGTACTCCGGCTGAATTCGCAAATCGGCCGCCGATGTCGGGGGCATGTCCAACTGCAGCGATTGCCAGTGCGCCCCGCGATCGAACGATACCCAGACGCCCTGTTCGAGACCGGCGAAAAGCAGGTCCGGATTGCGCGGCGATTGACGTACCACGTGTGCGTACTCGTCGTCCGGTAGACCGCCCACGATGGGCCGCCACGTCGACCCGTAGTCATCGGTCGCGAAGATGTAGGGATGGCGGTCACCCATCATATGCCGGTCGACGACGGCGAAGGCGGAGCTCTGCGAAAACGACGACGGCTCGACGCACTCGACCCGACCATACGGTCCGATACCTCGCATCGTCACGTTTTTCCAGTGCGCGCCGCTGTCGCGTGTCAGTTGTAGCAAACCATCGTCGGTCCCGACCCAGATGACGTTGGAATTGACAGAGGACGGCGCGATGTCGACGAGCGTATCGAAGAACTCCGCCCCCGATACGTCCGTATTGATGGGCCCGCCGGCCCGTTGCTGGTGTCGCGGATCGTTCAGAGTCAGGTCGGGACTGATCACCGACCACAGCTCGCCGTGATCGACTGTGACGAAAACGACGTTCGCACCGTAGTAGACCGGCGATGAGTACGTTTCGCGCTGAAAGCTTTTGAACCCGGACGGCGCGCTGAGCGGCGCGAGCGCGATCGGCGCCTGCCAATTGTAGCGATATTTCATGCCGGCGAGCGCCGCGCCGTTCGTGTCCTGCAGGCTCGGCGTGACATCGACGTTTTCTCGAGTCACCGTATCGTATATGCCGAGCTGACCGTTGAGCGCGGAGACACCGACATTCCAGATGTAGGTCGGATCGCGGTCCGGCCACACCCACGAACCGTCGCCGTCGTTGCCGACGTCGCGCCAATCGCTGTCGAGTATACCGAGGGGATTCAACGAATCGGACGGACCGCAGAAAGAGTCATTGTCCTGCAGGCCACCGCAAACGTGGTATGGGAACTCGAGGTCGTACCCGACGTGATACACCTGGCCGATCGGCACGTTGAAGCGCCACATCCACGTGCGACCGCCGTCGACGGAGATAGGAGCACCGCCGTCGTCCGCTTCGATAAGGCGGCGGCCGTCATTCGACCACCAGAGATCGTGGTGATCTTGATGCACGGCGGTATCGACGTTGTCAAAGCTCTTGCCGCCATCGCGGCTTTCGGCCAGATCCTCGGACTCGGCGAGCACGTGATCGGGATCAATCGGATCGACCACGATGTGGCTCATGTAGAACGGCCGCTGGTTCACGTACGTGTCTTTGCTCACGAGCCGCCACGTATCGCCGCCATCCGACGATCTCCACAACGTACCGGCCTTCGATTGGATGGTCGCATAGGCGACGCGCGGATCGCTGCGCGACACAGATACACCGATGCGGCCCATCAAACCGCCGGGCAGTCCATGCCCGTGCAACCGTACCCACGTCTTGCCGAAGTCGCGCGAACGATACAGGCCGTCGAACGGTCCGCCGCTCGCGAAATCCCACGGCATGCGATGGAACTGCCAGACGCCGGCGAACACGACGCGCCCGCTCGGATCGGATGCGATGTCCGACACGCCGCTCTGCGCCCCGACGTACAACGTCTTCGTCCACGTGCGGCCGCCGTCAGCCGTACGATACAGACCGCGATCGGGCGTATCGCGATAGAAATCACCGACAGCGCCGACCAAGGCGACCCGCGGATCCGTCGGCGAAACGAGGATGCGCGAAATCGCGAACGTCTTGTCGAGCCCACGGTGGACGAACGTCTTGCCGCCGTCGGTCGACACCCACACGCCGTCGCCGTACGACGTGTCGTTGCGCGAATTCGATTCGCCGGTGCCGACCCACACGACCGAATCGTTCGACGGAGCGATCGCGACCGCGCCGATAGACCCGACCGGCTTTTGCCCCCAGACGTCGGTCCAGGTCGAGCCGCCGTCGGCTGTCTTCCAGACACCGCCGTCCATCGCGCCGAAATAGTAGAGGAACGGATCGTGATTGGAACCGGCTACCGACGTCGTCCGGCCGCCACCGATCGACGGACCGATCGAACGCCAATGGAGCCCGTTGCCGACCGGTAGCGCAGCCGCCAGAAACAACAAGGCGGCGATTGCCGCCGCGATCACTGCCCGATCACGGACAGATAGTGCTTGTCAAACGCCTGGAGGATCCCTTCGGCCGGACTGTACGGCCCCGGCACGTACGCGCGAGATCGGATGCCGGCCTGCGACAGCTCGCATACCCGCCAATCTTGCTTGTTCGTCATATCCCAGAAATCGATCGCATCCGACGGATCGAAATCCGCCGCCGCCATCGTGTTCGGATCGAACAGCCAGTCGCAGTCGACGCGCACGCGATTGACGCCGAGCGGCACGAGCCGGTGTGCCATGACATAGTCGGGATGCAGGCTGAGCAGCATCGTCGGGAAGATCGAATAATAGTAGATGCGATCGAGGTCGTCGCCGCGGACATCGCCGACCGGCGGACGCGACGTGTGCCCGTCGAGCGTCATGCTGCCCCCCGGCGTCCGCAACGACATGAACCCGCCGAGGAACGGTCCCTCGCCGAGATCGTTGCGCCCGCTATCCCACGGCGACAGCTTGTCGAGCTGCGGATGGATGACCGGACAATGATAGCATTCGGAATAGTTCTG
>JANWLL010000112.1 GCA_025450855.1 Vulcanimicrobiia bacterium | reverse complement strand
GATCGTGCCGACGACGTTGGTCGTACTCGTCGCGATGGAATCGATCGACGGCCGCATCGCGACCGGCATCCAGCCTAGCTTCGCGTCCGCGCTCGGCGGTTCGATAGGGCTCGGGTCGAGCATCGTTTGCGCGACCGGCCTCCTGGTCGCGCTAGCGCTCTGGCGCGGTCTGCGCGCTCTGTCGGCTTCGAAGCAGCGATTGACGTCCGCGCTCGTCCGGCTCGTCGCTCGCCGCGACGCCGCGCGGTCGCGCGCCGATGCTCGAAGACGACCGATCGATGCACCAGCTACATCGGGACTCGGCTCCATCCTCTCTCGCCGCGCGGGCAAACGCGCCCCGCCCCAAGCCGCCTGACGCAACGCGGGCTTAGCGCCCGCATTCACTCGCATCCGGCGCATCGCCGGATCGAAAGGCGGCTTTTTTCATGCACATCCGAGCGTCGCGCTTGCTGCGCGTTCTCCTCATCGTATCGACGTCGGCTCTTTGCGGCATCGGGTCGCCGGCACTCGCGGCACAAGATCAGGCGAGCGGGACGATCGCGGGATCGGTGACCAACTCCGACGGCAAGCCCGTCGCCGGAGCGATCGTGACTCTTGCGCGCAATGGCGCGACCTTTTCCGCGCCGACGGCGGCGGACGGCCGCTACTCGATCGACGTCGTGCCCGGCACGTACGTCATCGACGTGTTCGCGAAAGGCTTCGCATCCCCGGGTGCGCGCGAGGTGAGCGCCGCTGCCGACCAGACGGCGGTCGTCGACGTCCAGCTTGCGCAATCAACATCCTCGCTGACGACGATCGGTCGAGTGATCACGCGGGCGGGCGACGCGTTGTCGACGTCCTCGGCGCCTAGCACGCAGGTCGACGCGAGGACCTACGCTGCTCGGGGCGCGAGCAGCCTCATCGATGTGCTCGCAGGCGCTGCCGCACCATTGACGATGATCCGGCCGGCCGGCGGCAACCCGGCCGCGCCGGCGGCGATCGCGCTCCGCGGGCCGGATCCGACCGAGACGCTTTTCGACGTCGACGGCCACGCGCTCAACAGCGGAGGATCGGGCTCGTTCGATGCCTCGCTGCTCGACCCGGCGCAGCTCGAATCCGTGCAGCTCGTCTACGGCATCGCTCCGTCATCGCTCGTCGGGCCGAACACGATCGGCGGCGCGGTCAACGTGCGTACGCTCGATCCGACCGCGCAGCCGCACAGCCTGTATCGCTTCACGATCGGTTCCTACGACGCGTTCGGTGAGACGCTCACGGCGACCGGCGCAGGCGGAACCGTCGGTTACGCGGCGTCCGTCCATCGGCAGACCGAGCAGGGCGAAACGTCGCAATCCATCCTGACGACGGATGGCGCCAGCCCGACCGTCGGCAGCGCCATCGATTCCAGCAGCGCGCTTGCGAAGATGCGCTTCACGTTCGGGGGCGGCGGTCTCGCGGAGCTGAGCGTCCGGGATCAAAGCGCTTTCCGTGACTTGTCCGCCGCTCTCAGCTCGATCGTTCCGGGTCAGCCGACGCGGTTCAACGATTTCTCGGGTTCGGCGTCGCTCGCGCACAATGCCGGATACGCCCTCGACGTGCAGCTGCCGCTCGGCCTCGCGATCGCCGGCTCGCCCGCGCCTTCGATATTGCAGTTCAGGCATCTCACGTCGATCGCCGATCAATCGGTCGTCGGGCCTGCGCAAGGGACGAACCCGTTCTTGAACGACGAGCGCGACGCGATCGACGATGAGATCATCGAGCTCGATCGATCGTTCGCCGATCAGACGCTTTCATTCAAGATCGACCTTCGTTCGGAGGGCCTGGCGACGACCATCACTCCGGGCGGCGTTCAGGACCAATCGATCGTCCACCACGACGCGGGCGCGCCGACGAGCCCGACGGCCGGGATCATACGGCTCGACCAAGTCCAGCGCTCCGTCGCGGCTCGTTACACGATCGACACGCCGGCAGAGCTGCACTACGCGCTCGCCGTATACGCGAGCGACTTCAGCTCGTTCGGGTCGAGCGTCGACCCGCGCTTTTCCGTCGTCTGGACGCCGACGGCGCAGACGTCGCTCCGCGGCTCGGTCGGGGCCACGTTCCAAACGCCGCAGCTGCCCGAGCTCTACGTGCCGCCGGTGCTGCCGCCGCCCGATGCCAACGGGATCTTCCATATCGGCAACCCGCACCTGAGCGCGGATCGCGCGACGGACTACGACATCGGCGTCGATCACCTATTCACGCCGGGCGGTTCGTCGACGCATCTGACCGTTGACTGGTACCGTAGCGATGTGCGGAACACATCGATACTGTTCGTGCCGGCGATCGACTGCAATCCGTCGCACGGACCGCCGCCGCCGCCGCAACGGTGCGAATCCTTCCCGGTGAACATCGGCCACGCGACGTATCAAGGGTTGGAGCTGGCCGTCGAGCGGCAGCTGAGCCGAGCGGCACACCTACGCGGATCGTACGACGTCAACAGCAGTTTCCCGATCGACATCCCGTCTGCGTTCTCAGCGGGCACGATCGTCGACGGCGAACAGTTCCTCGGCGTGCCGCTCCATGCGGCCGCGATCGATCTTTCGGTGAGTCCTTCGCCGACGTTCGAATACGAAACAGGCATCCACTACGAGGGCACATACAACGAATTGAACCGGGCACCGTTCATGACGCTCCAAGCGGGAGCGACGCTGCACGCCGGGCAGGTCGACGTCGGCCTCTACGGCACGAACCTCACCGGCGTCTACGACGACCGCTTCACGCTTGCCGGCCAAGGCGTGCCGTACGGCGGCATCGACGGAACGATCCCGACGGATGCGTTCTCACTGCAGGGCCCGGCAGTGACGCTCGTCGTGACGCTTCATGGCTAGTCCACGCCGAGCTTCGCTCGGCCTACTACATCGTCTTAAGGCGAGGCCGCGGCGGTCGAGCTAAAGCTCGACCGCTACACGACGATCCGAAACGATCCGCAGTCTCAGAGGATGCGGCGGTGGATCGAAGCTTCGACATCCGATCGGCGATAGGCGCGAGCGAACGGCGAGGTGATGACCGACTCGTCGGTGGCCAAGCCGAGGAAGCCGAGCCGCACGAGGCTGCCGTACAACGTGCCATGCGCCTGCGACTGGAGATCTTTGTTGAACTGCCGCATCATCCCAGGACAGAAGATGAGGTGGAACTGGTTGAAGGATCCGTCGACGACGACGCTGTGCTGCGCGAAGACGATGTTGCGTCCTAGCTGCGCGTCGATCATGGCGTGCGGGCCGTCGATCGATACGTAGTCATCGAGTGTCCGGTCACCGCCGGCGGCGGCGTACGCGCGTTGCCATTCGAAGCCTCGATCGGCTGGGTAAGCGCGGGACTGAGCGACCTCGACGAGCGACCTCGCGGCGTCCGTCGCGTAGATGCGGCACCGGCCGTAGAGCCCGGCTTCCTCCAGCGCGATCGCCAGAGCGTACGTGTCCTCGCCCGTCGAGCAGCCGGCGCTCCAGATGCGGACGAACGGGTAGGTCCGCAAGAGGGGGAACACGGCCGACCGCAAGTCCCTGAAGAGCTGCGCATCGCCGAAGAACGAGACTTCGCGGAATGTGAGCGTGTGGATGACGCGCGAGAGGCACGCATCGTCGTGGAGCGCGCGGCTCTGCAGCTCCGAGATCGTCGAGAGCGATTCGGTCGCAAGCGCGCGCTCGATCCGGCGCTTGACGACGGGCGGGTCGTAGCCCCGGAAGTCGTAGCCGCTACGCTGGACGAGCCCCTCGAGCAACAGCTGGACCTCGATGTCTTCCACGGCGACGCCGCGTTCGCCGACGCGGGCCGGGCGGTCGACGATCACCGGCAGAGCCAAACGCGCAGGAGTGATACCAGCTGGTCGATGTCGACCGGTTTGCTGATGTAGTCCGACGCGCCCGCCTCGATGCACGTCTCGCGGTCGGCCTTCATCGCCTTCGCCGTGAGCGCGATGATCGGCAGCGACGCGAACTCGGGTTTCGCCCGGATCCGGCGCATCGTCTCGAAGCCATCCATCTCCGGCATCATGATGTCCATGAGGACCGCGTCGACGTCCGGCGTCTTTTCGAGTTGTTCGATGCCGGCTTGACCTGTCTCGGCGTAAAGCACGTTCAGCTTGCAGCTCTCGAGCGCGCTCGTGAGCGCCAGGATGTTGCGGACGTCGTCGTCGACGACGAGCACTTTCTTACCGTCGAGGCCTCGGGTGACGTCGCGGCCGCCGTCGGGCGCCATGCGCTTGTCCGAGGGCAGCCGGGTGTTCACTTGGTGCAAGAACAGCGACAGTTCGTCGACGAGCCGCTCGGGCGCTTTGGCGTCCTTGACGATGACGGTCTCGGCGAGGTAGGCGATCGCCGTATCCTCTTCCTTCGTCAGCTCGCGCCCGGTGTAGACGATGATCGGGATCGTGGCGTTGCGGCCGCCGTCTCGGACTCGGCGCAGCAGATCCGCGCCGTCCATATCCGGCAGGCCGAGATCGGCGACGAAGCAATGGAAGTCGGCCGTCGTGAGCGCTTCGATCGCTTCGGCCGCCGTCTGCACCGCGGTCACGCGCACTTCGCCCTTGCCGATGAGCTCCGTCATCGCATTCAGCTGCGTCAAGTCATCTTCGACGACGAGCACGTCTTTCTGACCGCGGTCGACGAAGCCGAACAGCTTGTCGAGCGACAGTTGCAGCGCTTCGACCGTGACCGGCTTCTGGAGTTGCGTGACGAGTCCGGCCATCTCGTGGTTGCGGTGCTCCTCGCCGGAGACGACGTGCACGGGGATCGACGCCGTTCGCGGGTCGGAGCGCATGCGCTCCACGAGCTCCCAGCCGTCCATGTCCGGAAGCTTGATGTCGATCGTGATCGCGTCGGGCAGGCGCATCTCCATCCACTCGAGCGCGCTTTGCGCGCTGAAGGCGAGAACGCCCTTGAAGCCGCGATCGCGTGCGATGTCGAGCACGATCCGTGCGAACGTCGGATCGTCTTCGACGATGAGCAGGACGCGATCGAACGAGCGCAGACCTTCGCGGTCGTCACCCGTCACGCGTGCGGCCTCGACGGCCGGTCGCAGCGTCGGTGTGAACCACGGCTCGACGCGCGGCAGCTTGCTTTCGGGCGTCAGCTGCGCCTCTGAGCGTGGGTCCGTCTGCTCGCGCGCGACGAGCGGATGGTAGAAGGTGAACTTGCTGCCGACGCCCGGCGTGCTGACGACCGAGATCTTGCCGCCGAGGAGCTGCGCGATCTCGCGGCTGATGGAAAGCCCGAGGCCGGTGCCGCCGTACTTGCGAGCCGTCGTCATGTCGGCTTGCTGGAACGCTTCGAAGATGACGCGCAGCTTATCGCTCGGGATGCCGATGCCCGAATCGGAGACGGCAAAAGCGATCATCCGTCCGCCACCCGACGTCGGGTCATCTTCGAGCGAGACGTGCAGTTCGACTTTGCCCGCCTCCGTGAACTTGAACGCGTTCGAGAGCAAGTTCTTGAGGATCTGTTGGAGACGCGTCGCGTCGGAGCGGAACACGGTCGGAACATCGGGTTCGACGTCGATGAGGAACTCGAGCCCCTTCCCGCTCGCGACCTGCCTGAACGTGCGCTCGGTGTAGCCTCCGATGTCCGCCGTGCGGACCTCGCCGATGTCGACGGTCGTCGTACCCGATTCGATCTTCGAGAGGTCGAGGATGTCGCTGATGAGCGTCAGCAGGTCCGTTCCCGCCGCATGGATCGTCGAGGCGAAGTCGACCTGCTTGCCGCTGAGGTTGCCGTCCGGGTTCTGGGCCAGCTGCTTCGAGAGGATGAGCAGGCTGTTGAGCGGCGTCCGAAGCTCGTGCGACATGTTCGCGAGGAACTGCGACTTGTATTTCGACGTGAGCGCGAGCTGTTCGGCCTTTTGCTCGAGCGCGTTGCGGGCCTGATCGATCTCGCGCGTACGCCGTTCGATCTCTTGGTTGCGCTCGGAGAGCAGGCGCGCTTTCTCTTCGAGCTCTTCGTTCGTCTCCTGAAGCTCTTCTTGTTGGATCTGGAGCTCGCGGGTGAGCGACTGCGACTGTTTGAGGAGCTCCTCGGTCCGCATATTGGCGGAGATCGTGTTGAGCACGACGCCGATGCTCTCGCGGAGCTGGTCGAGGAACAGAAGATGGACGCTGTTGAAGCGGTCGAATGACGCGAGCTCGATGACCGCCATGACCTCGTCTTCGAACAGCACGGGGAGGACGGCGATGTTCACGGGCTTTCCGCCGCCGAGGCCCGAGCGGACGAGGTAGCCGTCGGGCGCATCGGTGATGACGATGCTCCGCTTCTCTTGCGCGGCGGCGCCGACGAGGCTTTCGCCGAGCCGGAACGCGGGTCGCGCCGCCTCGAGCTCGTCGACCGCATAGCCGGCGAGCAGCGTGAGGCCGTGCTCTCCGGGCGACGTCGAGTCGCGCATGTAGAAGATGCCCTTTTGCGCGCTGACGAGCGGCGCGAGCTCGGACATGATGAGACGGCCGACCGTCTGGAGGTCGCGCTGACCTTGCAGCATGCCGGTGAAGCGCGCGAGGTTCGTCTTCAGCCAGTCCTGCTCGTTGTTCTTCTGCGTCGTGTCGCGCAGGTTCCAGATCATCTTATTGACGTTCTCGGTGAGCGCCTCGACTTCGCCGCGCGCCTCGACCTCGATCGTCCTCGAGAGGTCGCCCTTCGTCACGGCGGTCGCGACTTCGCCGATCGCGCGGACCTGGCTCGTCAGGTTCGCCGCCAGCTGATTGACGTTGTCGGTCAGGTCCCGCCATAGACCGGCCGCTCCGGGGACGAGGGCTTGGCCGCCGAGCTTGCCTTCGAATCCGACCTCGCGCGCGACCGTCGTCACCTGGTCGGCGAACGTCGCGAGCGTGTCGATCATACCGTTGATCGTGTCGGCGAGGGCGGCGATCTCGCCCTTCGCTTCGAGCGTCAGCTTGCGCTTGAGATCGCCGTTCGCTACGCCGGTGACGACTTTCGCGATGCCGCGGACCTGCTCTGTGAGATTGCCGGCCATGAGGTTGACCGAATCGGTGAGGTCTTTCCACGTGCCGCCGACGCCGGGCACGATCGCCTGGCCGCCGAGCTTGCCTTCGGAGCCGACTTCGCGAGCGACGCGCGTCACCTCGGAGGCGAACGCGTTGAGCTGGTCGACCATCGTGTTGATCGTGTCTTTGAGTTCGAGGATCTCTCCCTGGACGTCGACGGTGATCTTCTTCGAGAGATCGCCGTTCGCGACAGCGGTCGTGACCTTCGCGATGTTGCGGACCTGGCTCGTCAGGTTGCCGGCCATCGAGTTGACCGAGTCGGTGAGATCCTTCCACGTGCCGCCGACGCCCTGCACCTGCGCCTGACCGCCGAGCTTGCCCTCGGGGCCGACCTCGCGCGCGACCGTCGTCACCTGGTCGGCGAACGTCGCGAGCGTGTCGAT
>JANWLL010000111.1 GCA_025450855.1 Vulcanimicrobiia bacterium | reverse complement strand
GCCTGAAACTTGTCGGGCCTTCCCGCGCTATGGTATACTGTTTCTCGTTCATTCAAGAAACCGCACGCCGGCAGAAAAGGCCGGCTTTTTGAGGCGCCTGGCAGCGTCCGGCCTTCACGGCGAATGCGTGACCGGCGCTTTTTTAGCGGCCCTCGACCACTTCTAAGGACGACGACGATCATGGACCTGGCAGCACTTCTCGGAGACGACCAACGCAAGACCCGCCCCGCGGAGTTCTCCGTCGGCGATACGGTACGCGTCCACACGCGCGTCACCGAAGGCAACAAAGAGCGGATCCAGCTATTCGAGGGCGTGGTCATCGAACGCAAGAACGGCGGCCTCTCGGCGAGCTTCACGGTACGCCGCATCGCGCACAACGTCGGCGTCGAGCGCTCATTCCTCGTCCACTCTCCGCGCGTCGATAAGATCGACGTCATCCGCCGCGGCGTCGTCCGTCGCGCGAAGCTCTTCTACTTGCAAGACCGCGTCGGCAGCAAAGCGACGCGCATAAAAGAGAAGAAATAATTCTCGCTCGATGAGCCCGTACGTCCTTGGCGCCGTCCTCGGCATACTCGTCGTCGCCCGGATCGTCATTTGGATCGCCCCGGCGGCGGTGGCGGATGACAAGCAGCGCGGGGTCGTGCGCGAGTACCTCGATGCGTTCATCATCGCCGGCGCGGTCGCGCTCGTGCTCATGCACTACGTCGTGCGCACCTTCTGGATCCCGAGCGGCTCGATGGAGCCGACCCTCGCCATCAACGACGTGCTCTTGGCGAACGAGATCCAATACCGGTTCGGCGCCCCGCAAGACGGTCAGATCGCCGTCTTCAAGCCGCCGTCTCAAGTGCCCGAACTCGGCGACACCGACTTCATCAAACGCGTCATCGCCGGACCCGGCGATACGCTCAAGATACACGACGGCAGCGTCTATCGCGACGGCGTGAAGCTCTCCGAGCCGTACCTCAAGCAAGCCCCCGATTACGAGCTGTCGCTGCAGAACTACGATCTCGTCATCGACGGCATCCCGCTCGATCCATCGCGCGCCGTTGTGCCGCCGAAGAGCGATTGGCAGGCACCCGATCGCGTGCCGAACGGCTATTACATCATGCTCGGCGACAATCGGAACAACTCCGACGACTCGCATCTCTGGGGATTCTTGCAGCGTGACCAATTCGTCGGTCACGCGTTCTTCGTGTTCTGGCCGCTGACGCGCTCGCGGCTCCTCCACTGAATCCGTACGTCCTCGGCGTCATCCTCGCGCTGCTCGTCGCCGCGCGGGTCGTCATCTGGCTCGCCCCCGGAGTCGTCTCGAGCGACGCGCAGCGCGGAGTCGTGCGCGAATACCTCGACGCATTTATCATCGCGGGCGCGGTCGCGCTCGTCCTCATGCGCTTCGTCGTCCGGACGTTCTGGATACCGAGCGGGTCGATGGAACCGACACTCGCGATCAACGACGTCCTGCTGGCGAATGAGATCCAGTACCGGTTCGGCTCCCCGCAAGACGGTCAGGTCGCCGTCTTCAAGCCGCCGCCGCAGGTCCCAGGTCTCGGCACGACCGACCTCATCAAGCGGGTGGTCGCGGGCCCGGGCGACAGGCTGCGCATCCACGACGGTATCGTCTATCGCAACGGCAAAGCGTTGAAAGAGCCGTATCTCAAGCAAGCGCCCGACTACGAGCTGACGCTGGCCGACTACGATCTCGTCGTCGACGGGATCCCGCTCGATCCCACGCGCGCCGTCGTACCGCCGAGAAGCGCGTGGCAGGCGCCCGATCGCGTGCCGAACGGCTACTACATCATGCTCGGCGACAATCGCAACGACTCCGACGACTCTCACTTCTGGGGATTCTTGCAGCGCGATCAGTTCATCGGTCACGCGTTCTTCGTCTTCTGGCCGCTCGCGCGCATCGAACCGCTGCACTAGCCGGCGACGAGGAGCGCGAGCGCGTCGCGCCCAAGACATAACTCCGTGCTTCCGCAGCCCCTGGATCCGGCACAACCGGACGAGCCGTACGACGCGCGGTCCTTCGTTCTCGACGATCTCGATCGCCGGGCTTCCACCTTCAGAGCGCTCCGCCACGCGGGCGCTCTCGTCGTGCAAGTGCTCGTGCTCGCATTGCTCGCGTCGCTTTTCTTTCTGCGCGCGCCCCAAGTCGACGGCCACTCGATGCTGCCGCAAGTCGACGCCGGCGATCACGTCCTCATCAACACGTTATCGTACGATTTGCGAATACAACGGCCCGGCGCCGAAGGCCAGGCGCTCCTCGACCTAGCACTCCACCCGATCGAGCGAGGCGACGTCATCGCGTTCGGCCAGGGCACCGGCGACGACAGCCGCATCTATCTCAAGCGCGTCATCGGCCTGCCGGGCGAGACCGTTTCGATCGAGCGCGGCGTCGTATCGATCGACGGATCGATCGTCGCGCCGGACTACGAAGCGAGCCGCGACGCCGCCGACATGGCCCCGCTCAAAGTGCCCGCCGGCGCCTACTTCGTCCTCGGCGACAATCGCGGCGATTCGGACGACTCGCGCGCGTTCGGGCCCGTTCCCACCGCCGCCATCATCGGACGCGCGGCCCTCGTCATCTGGCCGCCGGCCCGTGTCCGCGCGATCCGGTGAGCGGCCGCGCGCGGCGGCGTCGTGGTACCCCGGACACATGGCTGCGGGCATCCGAGCGGTGCTCGAGGTCGCCGATCTCATCGACGTCGTCATCGAAGTGCGCGACGCGCGCGTTCCGCGAGCGACCGCCGTCGCCGGCCTCCATCCGCGCCTGAAGCGCAAGCCGACGATCGTCCTGCTCAATCGAGCCGATCTTGCGGACGCCTCCGCCACGCGGGGCTGGGTCGAGTCGCTCAAGAGTGAGGGTCTCGACGCGTTCGCCACGACGGCCACGCACGCGGGGACGCTGCGCGCCGCGCGGGCGGCTCTGCTCGCACGCCCTCGCAAACGCGCCGTCCTTCGCGCCGCCGTCGTCGGCGCCCCGAACACAGGTAAGTCGTCGGTCATCAACGCGCTCGGCCGCCGCAAACGCACGGTTGTCGCCGACCGCGCCGGCGTGACGAGGCACGCAGGTTGGTCAAAGCTCGAGGCAGGCGTCGAATTGCTCGACACGCCCGGCTTGCTGCCGCCGCGCGTCGAGAGCGCGCAGGCGGCATGGCAGCTCTCGCTCTGCGGGAGCCTGCCCGAAACGGCGTTCGATGTCGAAGAGGCCGTCGACGAATTCGCCCGCTGGCTCGCCCGCAATCGGCCTCGATTCGCGGCGCGGGCCGATCTCGACGCGTTCGCGCAAGCGCACGGGATGCGCCGTCGCGGCGGCGAACTCGATCGCCGCAACGCCGCGCGGAGATTCGTCGCAGACTTCCGCGCAGGCGACCTCTTCCGGCTCACCTTCGAATCACCAGGGAGCGGTCGAGATTCATCTCGACCGGATTGACTGGAGCGCGATGACGAGCGCCGAGAGCCGACGGATCAACCGGCTGCACCGGTTCGAGCGCGATCTGTGGCATAGCGGATCGCGTTTGCTTTGCGGGCTCGACGAAGTCGGCCGGGGGCCGCTTGCAGGTCCGGTCACGGCATGCGCGGTCGTCATCGAGCATCCGCTCCGGCTCGAATTCCTCGACGACAGCAAGGTCGTCACCGAGCTGCGGCGCATCGCGCTCGACGCGCTCATCCGCGAACAGGCCGTCGCCGTCTGCGTCGGATGGGCGGACCACCTTGAGATCGATTCGCTCAACATCCTTGGCGCTTCGCGGTTAGCGATGCACCGTGCTCTCGCCGGACTCGGCTTGACGCCTTGCCGCGTGCTCGTCGACGGACCATCGCTGCCGGGCTGCGCGTATCCGCAGACGGCGATCATCGACGGCGACGCGAAATCCGCCGCGATCGCGGCTGCGAGCATCGTCGCGAAGGTGGCGCGCGATGCGTTCATGACGCAGCTCGACGCGACGTATCCGGGCTACGGCTTCGCGAACAACAAGGGCTACGCGACGAGCGATCACCTAGCCGCGCTCAACGCGTTCGGTCCGTGCCCCGCGCATCGCCGCTCGTTCACACCCGTCGTCCAACCGACGTTCGACTTCGCGGCAGCCGGCGCGCTGCCGTGAGGGCTCGGCGCGGCGCTTCCACCGCTGCGGTCGGCAGCGGCGGCGAGCGCGCGGCCGCCGACTTCCTCGTCGCGCGCGGGTACCACATCCTCGAACGCAATTTCCGTTGCCGTGGCGGCGAGGTCGACCTCATCGCGCTCGACGGCGGCGTCCTCGTCTTCGTCGAGGTGAAAGTCCGGCGCACGCTGTCGCGCGGCGCACCGATCGAAGCGGTGACCGCCGTCAAACAAGCGCGGGTCCGCAGGGCGGCCCAGGAATACCTCACGTTTTGCGGCCGCATCTTCCCGCGCATCCGCTTCGACGTCATGAGCGTTATGAAAACCGCACGGAACACCGATATTACTCATTTGAAGGCGGCTTTTTCCACGAACGCATGAACATCGCCCAAGACAGCGTCCTCGCGAACCGTTACCGCATCGTCGAGAAGATCGGCGCGGGCGGAATGGCGGAGGTCTTCCGCGGCATCGACCACGTCCTCGAACGCGACGTGGCCGTCAAGGTGCTCACCGAGCGATCGGATGAGGTGTGCCGCCGCTTTTTGCTCGAGGCGCAGTCGATGGCGCGCCTCAATCATCCGAACATCGTCGCGGTCTACGACGTCGGCGTCGACCGCGATCTCTCGTACATCATCCTCGAATTCGTCCGGGGCAAGACGCTGCGCGAGATCGACCGCTCGAAGATCTCGTTCGACGGCGCCATCAACCTGATGGTGCAGCTGCTCGAGGCGCTGCAATACGCGCACTCGCAAGGCATCATCCATCGCGACATCAAGCCCGGCAACATCATCGTCACCGACGACAACGCGCTCAAGGTGATGGACTTCGGCCTCGCGCGCCGCATGACGGACGTCTCGAACCTGACGCAGAGCGGCGAGATCGTCGGCACGATCGCGTATCTGCCGCCCGAACGCTTCTTGGGCAAGTCCGGCGACAACACGAGCGACCTCTACTCGGTCGGGGTCTTGCTCTACGAGCTGCTCTCGGGGCGATTGCCGTTCACGCATGAGTCGGGCGATCTCGTCGCGATGATGTTCTCACACGTCAACGACCGGCCGCGTCCTCCGCGACAGCTCAACCCGCTTATCCCGCCGTCGCTCGATCGCATCATCATGCGTCTGCTCGACAAGGATCCGGCGCGGCGATATGTCGACGCCGCCGCGCTCATCGCCGATCTGCGTTCGGTCCAGGCACAGCTCGCGCGAGGCTCAGCGAAACAGGACAAAGCGAAGTCGCACGAAGCGCCCGAACCCGACGCTGATGAAGAGCTCGCGACCGCGCACACGCCCGTCGCACCCGCGAGCGGCCCTGCCGCCCCCGCCGACGCCGATCTTCCCGTCGAGCCGCCGAGCGGCGGATACCTCAAGGGCGAGCTCGTCACGAGCAAGACCTTCACCGCCGCGCTCAAGCGCGTCATGCAAGGTATGATCAGCGCGCGCGCGCAGAACTGGAGCGAGGCCGAGGAGCACTACAGCGCGGCCGTCGGCATGCTCAAGCCGCTCAACCAGACGTCGGAGCTCGCGCGCACGTACGCACGGTTGGGCGCCCTCTACGTCGCCAAGATCAGATCGTCGGGCAACCAACTGCCGAGCGACGTTGCGACTGCGCGGGAATATCTTTCCAAGGCGTTGCCGACGCTGCGCGACAAGCGCATGGTCGCCGACGTCAAGGAAGTCGAAGCGAACCTGCGAGCGCTCGACGCCGTCTGAGAGGCCCGCGAAACCGCCTGCTCGAACCCCTCGCCTCTACGTCATGAATCGTCTTCGGTACAAGATTTTCACGTCGTTTGCGTTCGGCGTTCTCGGCGTTATCGCGATCGCGCGGCTCTGGGCCGTAGCGCCTCCTTCCGCCCAGACGGTTGCCCCGTACGCGACCGCGGCGATCCTCGTCATCGCCGCGTTCTGGCGCGGCGTCATCCTGCTGCGCGCGTCGCAGACGCGGGTGACGTAGCCGAGTGGAATTCATCATCGCGCATATCGGTTGGCTCATCGCGGCGGTGATCGTCGCGTCTATCACGTCGACCCTCTATTGGATGCTCCATCCGCCCTCGAACAGGACGCTGCGGATCGCGGAGTCGGCGACAGAACAAGCACACACGATCGCCGGCAACGTGCTGGTCGTCTTCTCCGCCGACATCAGCTCCGAAGTCCTCATGGCGCTCGCGACGAGGATGGCGAAGGGCCAGCAGACGCAGCTCGTCGCGATCTACGTCATCGAGGTCCCGCTGACGCTGCCGATCGACGCAGAGCTGCCGCAGCAGGAGCGTCAGGCGCTCGAAGTCCTCACGGCGGCCACCGAGATCGGCCGCAAGGTCGGTCTTGAGATCCGGACGCGGACGATCCGCGATCGCCAAACGGGACCAGCGATCATCCAGGCCGCGCGTGAGGAAAACGCGCGGCTCATCGTTATGGGTACGTACCGCGAACATCGGTACACGGGTGCGCCGCTCGCGAAAGTCATCGAGTACGTGACGACCCACACCCACGTCGACGTCCTTGTCGGCGTCTCGAGCGCGACCGAGCCGCGCAGCATGCTCAACGTCGCCGCGCTGCCCCCAAAGGGAGATCCGAAACGATGACCCGACGCGCGCTCCGACTATCCACCTCGAGCGGCGCTCTCGCCCTCGCTGCGGTGTGCGCCGCCCTCGCCGGCACGGCCGCTGCGAGCGACGCCGCCAGTGCGACGAGCGCGGCGAACGGAGCGGCTGCGCTTGCGAAATTCACGGCGACGTGGGATAAGCTCAGTTCGTACTCGTGCGCGCTCAGCGCGCACGAAGTGCTCGGCACGCGCGTGCAGGACCGGACGTATACGTTCACGTTCCGCAAGCCGTATGACACGAAGATGGATATCACGGGTGGCGACGGCAAGGGCGGTGCGGCCGTGTGGCACGGCGGCGACACGCTCCGCGGCCATCAAGGCGGATTCATCTCGTTCATCAAGCTCAACCTGAACATCCACGATGGGCGCGCGACGAGCATCCGCGGCACGACGATCGCACAGGCGAACTACGGC
>JANWLL010000110.1 GCA_025450855.1 Vulcanimicrobiia bacterium | reverse complement strand
CGTGCGGTGCTTCTTGTATGCATCGACGACGTCAAGCGCCCCGCACGCGATGCGTCCGAACCAGCCGAGGTGATTGACGCCGGCATACGTGAACGATACCGCTCCCGGGTCGACGCCGACTGTTTTGCAAACTTCCTTGAGTGTCGTCCACGGGAGCTCGCAGATCCCGACGGTGCGAAGCTCCGGGAAGGCCGTTCGCGCGCATCGGACGAGCAGGCTCACGGGCGAAGTCATCATGAGGACGACGGCGCGCGGGCATGTCTCTTTGACGGTCGCGAGGATGTCGCACAGCGGCGGCCACGACCGCCACGCGGCGGAGAGGCCGCCGGGTCCGATCCCTTCATCGCCTGGAATGCCGAAGGGCAGCGGGAACATCTCATCGCGCGCGCGACCTGCATACCCCCCGCAGCGCACTTGGATGAGGATCGCGTCGCACCCGCGCAGAGCCATCCGCATCTCAGCCGCGTCGAAGTCCACTGTTGTCACGGACGCGCATTCGGCGTCGCCGGCCGATTCGATCGCGCGCGCGACCGCGCCGAGATGCCTGCGCGACCGGCCGACGAGGACGACGTCGAGATCGCGCGCGGCTGCTCGCAACTGCGGTGACGCGAACAATGCGGGTGTACTCGCAGCGCTTCCGCCGATGACGGCGAGCTTCATCGCTTCGACGCCTTAAGCCGGCAGCAAGCGCCGTGCATACGCAGCAGCGCCTACGAGCGCGGCGTGGGGATGCGCATCGCCGAGCACGATGAACTCGTCGTCTCCGACAGAAAAAGGCGACCCCGTTGATCGCAGGCACATGAGGCCTCGCAAGGTCTCGACGTACCTATCGCCGACCGAGAGCGCAAATCCGCCGATGACGATGATCCGTTCGAGGCCGAGCGTGTAGACCACGGCCGACAGCACGCGTGCGAGCGGTTCCATCGAGCGGCGCATGACGGACATCGCCCACTCGTCGCCGTCTCGGATCGCAGGCACGATGTGCCGCTCGTTGTCGAGCGTCGCACTCGTGGCGCCGTAGCGGCGTACGCAATCGGAGGCAGCGAAGAGATCGCGTTCGGTTTCGGCGCTGCGCCGCGCGAGCCGCTCGGCTCCTCTCCCCGATGCGATGGCGCCGAGGTGACCGCTCGCACCACAATCGCAGACCGGCGCGGTCGGAGAGAGATCGACGACGCAATGACCGATTTCTCCTGCGTATGGGACGTCGTCGAAAACGCGGCTCGACGGGGTCCTCACGAATGCTTTGGCGCCGATGCCGCTGCTCACGGTGACGACCATGAAACGATCGTCGTTGACGCGCTCGCTGAAATACCATGCGGCGGCCGACAGATCGTTGAGGACGACGACCGGCCGCTGCATCCGCGACTCGAGGATGGCGACGAGGTCGGGCATCGGTTCGTCACCTGTGATCGTGGGCGCGGAGATCGTCGTCCGGCCGCCGATGACCGGGCCGGGAAACGCGAGCGCGACGGGGTCGGTGGGTCGAAGCATATCCGATCGCCGTGCGTACGCTTCGATACTGGTGACGATCGATTCCCAGATATCTGCTGAACGGCTCCCGTCGAGGAAATTCGGGATCTTCGTGACCTCGATAGCGGTGATGTCGCCCGCGTCAGTGCTCGTGCCGCAGCGTAGGAAGGTCCCGCCGAGGTCAACCGCCAGCGACGGCACCTGCGTGCTCCACAAAGGCGGCGCTCCTCGGCGCGAGCCCTTCGATGTCGCGCAGCGCGAGTTCGACTTCGGTGACGTCGATAGACTGCACGAACGTCGGGCGCCCCCCGCTTGTCGGCAAGACGATGTTGAGGTCGCCGCCCCGGTTTGCGCGGATATCGGCGAGCGAAGCGACGAGCGGTTCGGCGCTGCAGAGCGGGTGCGCGAGCGGGAGACCGGCGGCATTGTAGATGCGTGCAAGCCGGCGCAGGACGGATTCGTCGCAAATGCCCCGACGAACGGCGATGGCCGTGCATATCATCATGTCGATCCCCACCGCCTCGCCATGATTGAGCGCGTAGCGGCTCGCCGACTCGAGCCACGGGCTAAACGAGTGGCCGAGGTCGACGTACCGCCGGAGATCCTTCTCGAACAAGTTCGGTTGCAGCTCCCGCATCATCCCAAGCTCGGCGCGGACGAGGACCTCGATGGCGACGCGTCTCGGCGCCTGGAACCGCGAGGCGACGAGCTGCGCGACGTTCCTTTCGACGAGCTCGAAGAGTATCGGATCGCGGATAAGCGCCATCTTGACGATTTCGCTGACGCCGGCCGACAAATATCGTGGCGGCAAGGTCTCGAGAAAGCGCGTGTCGTTGATGCACCCGAGCGGCGGATAGAAGGAGCCGACGACGTTCTTCTTGCCGCCGAAATTCGCGCCTTGCTTGATGCCGACGCAGACGTCGACCATCCCGATGAGGGTCGTCGGGATGCGCACGAACCGTACGCCGCGACGGTACAGAGACGCGGCGAGCCCCGTGATATCGAGCGTCGTGCCGCCGCCGACGGCCACGACGACGCCATCTCGCCGAAGTGCGGCGTTCACAAGGCGCGCACACACGTCTTCGACTTGGGCCCAGGTCTTCGATTCTTCGGTACCTTCGACGGAATAGAGGCCGATGCAGTCGAGATGCCTCGCCGCGTACCGAGCGATGGCGTCGCCGTAGATCTGTTCGACGACGTCGTCGACGAAGAAGATCGCCGGGCGTCGCCCGATCATTTCGGCGAGCGCAGGCTCATCGACGTCGAAGACCGGACGCCCGACGTGGACGACGTGATATTCGATGTCGCGCGACGCTTTGACCGATAGCGTCGGGTTGAGCAGGGGCCCGGACGTCCAGACTCCAGGCCCGGCCGCGCGCGGGGCGCTCGAATCCAATGCGTCGATCTGCAGACTCACGGCGCCTTCGAATTCACATCCGCGTTCGAAAGACGCGGCCACCGTCGCGTCTGCGAAAGCGCGGCTTGCGAGAACGATCGAGTCGAAGCCGAACGGACGGACCGCTGCCGAAAGGGACGTCAGACATGCATGAACGGCCCGCACGACGTCGGCGACAGGGCGCCGCGCGATCGCGTCGACGAGCCAGTCGCCGCTCGTGCCGACGAGCCCGCCGGTCATGTCGAGCATGCTCGCGAGGTCGGCTGCGTGGGGCGCGAAGTCGACGAACTCCCCGCCGGACCTCGTGACAAGCGCGACGGAGCCGCGATTTTCGAAATCGACGAGGATGTAACGCGTGCGATCGGCGACGTGCGGGTCGTTCATCGACTCACCTGGACGACGAATATCTCCACCGGATCGGGCGTGTCGTTGACGAGCTCATGCCAGCCGCCCGGATGGACGACGGCGACTCCTCCGCGGCGCAGCCGGCGCTCGATACCGTCGACGCGCATGAGCGGTTCACCTGAGGCGATGAAGTAGAGCTCTTCGGTGCCGTCGTGCGAGTGGCGTCCTATCGTGCTGCCCGGCGGGATGGTGGTCAGATCCACGAAATCGATGTTCGTCTCGAACGATTCGGCGGCGAGCATCCGGCGGAAAACGATCGGTCCGATGCCGTCATGCTCGCGCTCGCGCTGGACCGGCGGTACCTCTTCGAGCGAGGAAAAGCGCTGCATATATGAAGCCGACCAATCCGGCAGGTGATAGCGAACTGCGCGACTTGCGGCAAGTGGATTCAAGTCGATCGCGGTGGCGCTCACACCATTGATAAGGACGACTCCCGCGGGCCGTCGAAAAAAGGCCGTAGCCCGAAAATGCCGGCTCCAGAAGTGCCTCCTACATTGACGGACGCCGCGCTCGGCTCCTGTCGCCCACATGAACGGCTCATCCGCTTCACAGAGGGAGCGCCATGCGCGTCGATCGCTACGACTATGCAGCGCAGTTCGGCGGTGACATAGACGACTTGGTGGCGGACATCAAGTCGATGCTCCTGCGCGGCGACTACATACTCGGCGACGAAGTCGCGCGCTTCGAGAGCGAGTTCGCCACGTCGCTCGGCGTGCGATTCGCGATCGGGCTCAACAGCGGCACGGATGCATTAGTCCTAGCGCTTAGGACTCTAGGCGTAGGGCCTGGCGACGAAGTCATTACGCACGCCAACACCTTCCACGCTACGGTTGCCGCCATCGTCCACGCCGGTGCGTCGCCGGTACTCGTCGACGCCGACGAAGCGTCGTATCTCATCGACGTCGATCAGGTCGCCGCGGCGATCACGGCCAGGACGCGTGTCGTCATCCCCGTCCACCTGTTCGGCAAGCCGACGCGGATGGGGCCCCTGCTCGACGTCGCGCGCGATCGCGCCATACACGTCATCGAGGACGCTGCTCAGGCACACGGCGCGTCGCTCGGTGGCAACGCTGTCGGCTCGATCGGCGAGCTCGGCTGCTTCAGTTTCCACCCGAGCAAGAACCTCGCCGCAGCCGGCGACGGCGGTGCCGTCGTCACCGATGACGAGCGATTCGATCGCACATTGCGGATCCAACGCAATCTCGGCCAGGCGCGGCAGAACGAACACGTGCTCTTGGGTATGAACAGCAAGCTCGACGCAATTCAAGCGCGGATCCTTCGTCACAAGCTCAGCCGGCTCAATGATTGGGTCGCGGCGCGCAACGACGTCGCTGCGCGGTACCGAAATCTCCTCGCCGGTCTTCCGATCTCGTGGCAGCGGGTCGATGCCGGAGAAGTGCACGCGTACCACCTGTTCCAGATCAGGTCGGCGCACCGCGACGAGTTGCTCGCGCATTTGACCGCGCTCGGCGTCGACGCGGTGACGCGGTATCCGACGCCGATCCATCTCCAAGCGCCGTTCGAACGATTCGGGTGGAGGCGCGGGCAGTTCCCCGTCGCCGAACGTCTGACGTCGCAACTGCTTTGCCTGCCCATCAGGCCCGGCATGACCGACGCGGAAACCGAATACGTCGCGGACGGAGTTCGCTCTTTTTTCGCCGGCCGGCCGCAACACGAGCATGGAAGGCCGGGTATCGCGACGTGAACGGCGTGCAACGACGTCCAAGGATCGCGATAGTCGGCTGCGGCCGGATGGGCTCCGAGCGCGCGGCTCGGGCGATAGCGCTCGGTGCCGTCATCCGGGCGTGCGCCGACGCGGATGTCGGACGGGCGGAAGAGCTAGCGACGAGATCGGGCGCCGCGACCGTCGAATCCGACGCTGCAAAGCTCCCATGGCGCGAGCTCGACGCGGTCTTCATTTGCACGCCGCCGTCCGTACGCGGATCGGCAGTGCGCCATGCTATCGAAGCCGGCGTCGCAACCTTCGTGGAAAAGCCGATCGGGTTGAGCGCGGCGGAGGGCGAGGCGCTGGCGGATGCCGCTCACCGCGCGCGCATCGTCAATGCGGTCGGGTACATGAACCGGTATCGCGCGTCCGTCCGATCGGCGCGAACGATCGCGGCGAATCACAAGGTCATTGCGGTGACATGCCAGTGGGTGTGCCGGCCGTACGGCGTACCTTGGTGGCGATCGGCCGAGCAGTCAGGGGGACCTTTCAACGAACAGGCGACGCACATCGTCGACCTATGCAGGTTCGTCGCCGGAGAGGTCGCCGACGTCAGATCAGTATCGTCAGGCGACGATCCCGAACGGCCTACGCGTTTCGCGGCAGCGCTACGTTTTGAAAACAACGCGGTAGGGACGCTAGCATACACGTGCGACGCTCCCGATAAATTCATCGCCTTCGAGCTTATCACGACGTCGGGTGCGCTTCGGCTGGAAGGATGGGATTTCAAACTCGCTGCGAGCACGTTCGACCTGCATGTAGACGCCGAAGACGACGCCTTCGAGACGGAGACGCGAGCGTTTCTGACGGCGGCCATGCAGTCGGATCAGTCGCTCATCGCATCTTCGTTCGACGATGCGGTGAGGACGCAATCGGTCGTCGATCGAGTGCGTAATGCGACGGTGACGACGTGACCGAGGGGAAAGGTCCTGTCGAACCGCGGCCGTGGACGACGCGCAGCGTCGAGACGCTCGCAAGCAATCCGTATTTCGCGCTGCTGCTGCAGCACGTCACCGTCAACGACGGTACCGATCGTCAGTATTACACGATCCAGTTCCCGTCCCCGGCGGTGGGCATCGTCGCGCGTCGTGGAAACGATGTGCTGCTCGTCCGTCAGTATCGCTTCATCGTCGACGAATTCGTGTGGGCGATACCTTCGGGCGGAACCGCACCGGGCGAGCTTCTGGCTGATGCGGCGTTACGCGAGCTCGAGGAAGAGACGGGCTATCGCGCGCGCAGTATCGAGCCCCTCATGCACTGCTGGGCATCGTACGGCTGCAGCGATCAGCGCTATGAGATATTCCTCGCGCCGGAGGTCGAACACACGGGCAATCAGCATGACGCGAATGAGGTCCTCGAGGTGCGTTGGTTCAGCCGCGAAGAGCTCACGGACCTCATCCTCAACAACGGGGTCGTCGACAACCTCTCGTTGTCGCCCTTGCTGTTCATCTTGTTCCGCGACGGCTTGAAAGCCGGCCGCGTTCGCTGAAGGTCGACCGCTCCATTTTCCTGCCGCAATTCGCGCGGCGAAACGGCGACCGTGCGCCGCATTCCGAACCCCACACGGTTCTTGACACTCGCGCGGCATTGATGCCGAGGAGGCGGTCTGATACACTGGCCCTTATGAGGCGGCTCGAGTTCTGGTTCGACTTCGCGAGCACGTACTCGTATGTCGCCGCGATGCGCATCGACGATCTGTGCCGAGATGCGGGCGTCGCGCTCAAATGGGTGCCGTTTCTTCTCGGTCCGATCTTCCAGCTTCAGGGCTGGAACGACTCGCCGTTCAACCTCAACGAACGGCGCGGCGCCTACATGTGGCGCGACCTCGAACGTTTGGCGGCGAAATACAGGCTGCGCTGGAGACGCCCGACGGTATTCCCGCGCGCGTCAACGCTTGCCGCACGCGTCGCAGCCTCGGTCGCCGACGAGGTGTGGTGCGGCGACTTCGTCCGCGCGGTCTACGTCGCGAATTTCGGCGACGACCTCGATATCAGCGACGAGCAGGTCGTCGCCGGACTGCTCGACGGGTTCGGGCGCGACGGCAGCTCGATCGTCAAACGTTCGCTCGAGCCCGAGCGGCGCGGCTTGCTCCGCGCGAACACCGAGCGCGGGATCGAACTCGGCATCTTCGGGGCGCCGAACTGCGTCGTCGGCCGCGAACTATTCTGGGGAGAAGAAGCGCTCGAAGACGCGATCGCGTGGTCGCAAAAGGAGGGATGACAGTGCGTCAGGGCGTTCTAGCAGCCTCGCTCTTGATCTTGACCGCATGTGCTCGGGCGTACGCGGGCGACGCGACGACCTTCCGCGGCGATTCCGCGCATACGGGCGTCTACCAGGGGACCGGAGTCACCCAGTTCGCCGGCGTCAAGTGGAAGTTCCACACGCACGGCTACGTCAACTCGAGCCCAGCGCTGTCGAACGGCGTCGTCTACGTCGGCAGCGCGGACGGCTACGTGTACGCGGTCAGCGCCGACACGGGCACGCTGCGCTGGAAGTTCGCGACGGGCAGCCGCGTCGTCTCGTCGCCGACTGTAGCGAACGGTGCGGTCTATCTCCTGAGTTATGACAGCCATTTCTACGCGCTCGACGCCGCGAGCGGAAAAGTGCGATGGAAATTCAAGACGGCCGGCGAGCACCGTTTCGAAGCCCCGCATCTCCACGGGACGCTGCCTGTAGACGAGATGATGCCTGACCCGTTCGATATGTACTTGTCGTCGCCGGTCGTCACCGGCGGCCTCGTCTACTTCGGCAGCAGCGACGGAAACATCTATGCGCTGGATGCGACGAGCGGAACGCTGAGCTGGAAGTTCAAGACCGGCAACGTCGTCCACGCCTCCCCCGCCGTCGCCGATGGCACGCTGTACGTCGGCAGCTGGGATAGCTATTTCTACGCGCTCGACGCGAAGAGCGGAAAAGTGCGTTGGCGTTTCAAGACCGGCGAGGACCCCGTCATCCACAACCAAGTGGGGATACAATCGTCCGCGTCGGTCGGAAGCGGTATGGTCTATTTCGGCTGTCGCGATTCGCATCTCTACGCGCTCGACGCGGCGACCGGCGCCCTGCGCTGGTCGATCCCGACGCACGGCTCGTGGGTGATCTCGTCGCCGGCGATCGACGATGGACAACTCTACTTCGCGACATCGGACAGCGGACTGTTCTATTCCGTCGATGCGCGCTCGGGCAAGGTCGGTTTCTCGCTCGACTTCAAGCAATGGCCGATGTTCTCGTCGCCGGCGATCGCGGGTCGCATGGCGTATATCGGTTCGCACACGGGCAAACTCATCGCGATCGACGTCGACCGCGGTGCAGTCGCCTGGACGTTCCGCACCGATGGCGAAAAGAAGAACGGAGCGACGTATACGAACGCCGACGGCACACCGAACTACGATGTCGCCTATCCCGGAGGATTCTACGACGATCTCATCGTCGGGTTCTCGCGGCTCATGACGGTCGGCGCTGTCATCTCATCGCCGGTCGTCGACGGCGACTCGATCTACTTCGGGAGCACGGACGGGGATCTGTACGCGCTGCACGTCAAACCGGGCGGATAGACGTCGGAAGCGGTCGACCGTAACGGTCGACCGCTCCACCTATCCGTCCTAGAAGGCGCCGGTGCCGTTCGGCGAGCCGAGCCCGGTCGGCCCGTCCCAACCGCTGCGAGCATTGCAGAGATCGGTGCCGCAGCCACCATTGCTTCCAGACGTGACGTCGTTGAGCGAGCCCGTGTGCGCGTACGGATACGATGGGCCCGTGCTGCCCGGGTTGCCTGCGAGCGCGTAGACCGACGCGACGATCGGCGACGCGACGCTCGTTCCGCCGAACACGAGCCAGCCGCTCGCGCCGTCGGTATCGTAGACGGCGACGCCGGTGTTCGGATCGGCGACGGCCGAGACGTCCGCGTACGCGCGGCGCGCGCACACGCTCGTGATGTTCGAGATCGTCGACTGCCAGCTCGGCTGCGCGACGATCCCGCTGCACCCGCTCCCGGCTCCGCTCCACGCGGTCTCGGACCGCGGACTCGTGCTCAGCAGGCTCGTGCCGCCGATCGCCGCGACGCTCGTCAGATCCGCCGGGAATTGCGCCGTCGGACTGAACCCGCTGTCGCCGGTGCTTGCGGTGATCGTGACGCCCGCGTGATTGTAGTTCGGCCCGTACGTGCTGATGATACCCGAGCTTTCCGATCCGCCGTAGCTGTTGCTGACGACGTTCGCGCCGAGCGAGACCGCAGTGTTCTCGGACGTCGCGAGATCGGCGAAGCTGTTCGTCGTGCCTTCGACGAGCAAGATATGGCAGTTCGGACAGATAGCCGACGCCATGTCGAGGTCGAGCGAGATCTCTTGGGCCCATCCGGTGTTGTTCGCCGGATAGTTGCCTTGGACGCCGCTCTCATTGACCTTGCGGAAGCATCCGTTCGCGGTCGTGCACGCGCTCAAACCGAAGGCCGAGCGATAGGTCGCGAGGTCAGATTCGGCGGTCGGATCATCGAAAGCGTCGACGATGCCGACGGTCTCGCCTGAGCCGCCGGTCGACGACGGCAAGCTGTATGCGGTCTGAAGATCGCACGGTTGATAGCCGCTGATCGAAAGCACCGGACAGTTGCCGCTCGAAGGTGACGGCGATGGTGACGGAGCCGCCGATGGAGACGGCGACGGCGACGGCGGCGGTGAGGGTGACGGCGATGCCGACGGCGTCGGAGTCGGCGAAGGCTTCGGAGTCGGACTCGGCCTGTGATGACGATCTGGCGACGCGCCGAAATCCTGGCCGACCGCTGACACGGTTCCGATGTCCGTGCGCCGAATCGCGTGACAGCGCGCGAAGCCCGGGCCGACTACGCCGCATACGGCCGCTGCGGCGCCGGGGAATATCCGCGAACCATGTTGGAGCGGTCCGCCGCCGGAACCGAAACCCGGAATCGCGTTTGAATCGCCTGTGCAGGCGGCGCTGATGAAAGCGACGATGACGCCCGCGCCCATCGCGAGGAAACGCATTGCCCTGCTCATGCCCAACCTCATCTCATGTGCGGAAACGGAAGCGAAAGAACGACGGCGCCTAACTTCGCGCCGTCGACAGCAGGCTCCTCACCAGAAATGCTCGCTTGGAGTGCTGCCTAGTGCTCCGACCAAGTCCACGACATGATGCGCCAGCCGACGGCCGACTTTCCGAGGACGAGCGTGTAGACCGACGCAGGCTCGACGGCGGGCTTACCGTTCTGAAGCCAATTGAACCTCACGGGCACGACGACGTAGGCGCGGTCGCCGTCGATCAAGAGCTGCCAGGGCTTCCCCATCGTCACGGTGCCATTCGAGATGTGGTTCTCCATTGCGTTCCTCTGATATGCCCTGCCCCAGTCCGCGCACGCCGTCGCTCCTGTCCAGATGTGCGGTGCGAACTCATCGACGACCGTCGCGGGTGACGCGCATGCTTTGGCGGCGGCTGTGAAGTCTGCGCGGTTATAGCCGTCGACGAACCGATTCACACTCGCCATCACTGCGGACCGATCGGATGCGTGGGCCGACGTCGGTGTCGCGATGATCACCAAAACGGCCGCGATCGCCGGGACCGCGAAACGCTTGTAGTCCATGCGTACCCCTTTCAGGTCAGGGCGTCAACGAAAACACCGTGCCGCAGCCGAATCCCGACTCGCACGCAGGCTTGCCGCCGAATTGCGTCGCTCCGAAGATCAGGCCGTTCGGGCCAAGGACGAGCTCTCCGTACGGCACGTAGCCGTCGGCTCCATGCAAGAACGTATGGAGCACGGTCTCGCTCCACATACCGGCGGACTGCGTCAAGACGTACGCGACGCCACACCCCGAGCCGGTGCAGCCGTTGCCGGTGCCCCAGATCTGCGTGGTGCCGTAGATATTGCCCGCTGCGCTGACGATGACGCTCGCGCTCGGCGTTCCGCCGTCACCCGTGCCGCGAAACGCGTAGAGTATCGAATGCGACCACGTGCCGTCGATCCGTCGGTGTAGTCGAAACACCGTGCCGCAGCCGGAGCCGTAGCATCCTTGGACCCCGCCGGAATTCGTCGTGCCGAAAAGATCGCCGTGGGAGTCGAACGACACGCCGGCCGACGGATTGGAGCCATCGGCTTGGTTCTTGAAGGCGTAGATGTCTTGATACGCCCACTTCGATCCTTGCGTCGGGGGCGACAGCTCGAATACGGTCCCGATGCCGAAGCCGTCGAAAACCGTCGTGCCGTAGACATCGCCGGCGCCGTCGAGCGTGACGCCGCCGGCGGTTCCGCCGAACGAATCTTCACCGGAGCCGTGCGCGGGGAAGCTATGGATGATCGTCTCCGCCCAGATGCCTCCACTCTTCGTCAACTCCCAGACGGTGCCGCATCCGCCCATGCACGAGCCGGTGCCGCCGGATGCAGTCGTGCCGAAGATATGAGCACCCGTCGGATCGATAGTGATGTTCGCTAGGGGATTTATCCCATCGAACCCGTCGCCTTGGAAGTCATGGATGATCTGATATTTCCACCGGGCGCCGGCACGATTCGGCGGTGACAGCTCGAACACCAGTCCGCATGATCCGCAGGTTCCGCCGAGCCATGCGGTGCCGAACAGGTCGCCGCTTTGATCCATCGCGAGGCCGCCCCAGGGCGAGAGGCCTTGCGAGATGCTGTGGTAGGAAAAACGGTGGAGGATGGTCTCTGTCCACGCGCCGCCCGGCGCGGATGGAGGCGTCATCCGGTAGACTGTTCCGGCGCCGGCGGCGCTGCCGCCGTCGAACGTCGTGCCGTAGAGATTTCCGGCGGAGTCGAATATCACGCCCGCTCGCGGACCGAAGCCGTCGAAGCCGGCTTGGAACTTGCGAAGGACGGTCTCCTGAGATTGCGCATGAGGAAAGGAGAAGAGCGTCGTGAACGCGGCGACGATCGCGAGAAGAGCACTATGCATGGCGAAGCCCTCCGGCAGGCGATCGTATCATACCAAGTTGATAACCCGCTGAAAAAGGGCTTGAGCCACTGCTGGGCGAGCTCCAACTCTCGGAAGATCCCGAGATCTCGATCGCGGTCGCCATGTCGACCGGATAGTATAGCGCAGAGCACGTCGTGAGGCTAGTCAGCCGGCCCTGCGTGGCGGTACCGCCGAGGGCCGCCGCAATGGCGAAGACCGGTAACCATGCGTTCATCTCTGTACTCGCCTCCTATGTTTCTTACACAGCGAGTACACCGCGGCCCACGATAAGGTTCAAATGCCTAGTACGAACCGTGCGGGCTCGTCGCCACCCCGAACGCCGATGTGATGGTGTTCGTTATCGAGTTGAAGGTCTTGCCGCTCGGGTACTTGACCTCATTGACGGCGGTGAACGGCTGCGTTATCCATAGCCGGTCGTCGCTTGCTGTCAGCGCGACGTCGAATGCGAGCGAGAAGCCGGTGATCTGCTTCGACGGTGTGGTCTGGCCAGGCGGAAAGACATCGACTCCTGGGATGTTCTGATCGACCAACAGGAGGTTCTGATCGGAGTCGATCGTCGCGCCGCCGGCGTTCCCGATGTGGATGCCGAGATTCGTTCCGGTCGTCGACCCAGGCGCGAACTCGAGGACTTCTCCGTCGCTCGAAGTGATATCGTTATAGGCGACAAAAAGGTTGTTGGTCTTGTCGAGTGCGAGCCCTTCCGGGCCTCCGTTGACGTCGATCGTCTGCGACGGCGACGTATGACGCGGCGCGTACTCGACGATGCGTCCGTTCGAGCCCGAGTCCCAATCTGAGACATAGACCGAACCGTCAAGGCCGACGACGACATCGATCGCTGAGCCCGCTCCCATGAGCGTGCGGAACGGAGTGATCGATCCTCGATGGTAAACGGTCACCGTGCCGCCGCCGAAGTTGCATACGTAGAGGTCCCCATGCGCGTCGACAAACAGGCCGTTCGGGGCTAGGACCCCACTTGTGATCATACCGATCGGCGTCTGATTCTGCCCGAGCTGCGGGAAGATGTAAACGGTCTGACCGCCCTCGTCGGACACGTAGACGATATGTTGCGGCAACGATGAGCTGATCCAACCGTGGCCGGGGTTCGCTCGCCAGACGAGCTCGCGATCGCGGTCGCGCTGAGCGAGGAAGTCCAGTCGATGACCCAGCGGAGCCTGCGAAGTCGGGCGCGCAGGAGGCGCCGCGATCTGCGGACCTGCGAGTGAGCAGCCGGCAAGCAGAACGATGGCGGCTGCCAGGGCGATCGTCGACGTGCGTGTTTTAGGAAACATCTGCCGTCCTCCTCAAGAATGGCAAACACGAAGAGCGCGGGCCGGGCGAAGCTCTTCGAGGGGCGCTCGGCTTCGGGAACCGAAGCGTTCAGTCCTTACCCAGCCGTCGCCGTCCAGGCATCGTATGATGAGAGCGTCAAATTTGAACGTCCACTCCGGCAAGACAATCGTCACGCTCCTTATCGCGGGCGCCATCCTCGCTGGAGGCACTCCCGTCCGAGCGGACGCCAATCTCACGGTCTATGCCCGCGTCGGCAACCCGATGCCGAGCGACGTCGTGCCGCACGGTCCAGGCCTCATCCTCATGGGCGGCGGCAACACGGTCGATCCGGCGTTCGCGTGGATGCACGACACGATCGTCGGATCGCATTGGAAGCGCGGCGGCGATATCGTCGTGCTCACCGCTTCATCGGGCGACGAATACACCGACTACATCATGAAGATCGCGCCGTTCAACTCGGTGCGCTCCATCCAGATCGGTCCGGACGCGACGCAAGCCGACCTGAAGCGAGCTGCGTCGTACGTCGACGTCGCGCAAGGCGTGTTCTTCTCAGGCGGCGATCAGGCGCACTACGTCAAGTGGAAGGGGTCGGCGTTGATCGCCGCCGTGCAGCGCGTGTACGATAGAGGGGGCGTCGTCGGCGGCACAAGCGCCGGCCTGGCGATCCTCGGCGAGTACGCGTTCGATGCGGTCGCTGAGGACAAAGTCGGTCCGGACGTCAATACCACGACGGCGAACGCGATGGCTGACCCGAGCGAGTCGATCATCAGCTTCACGCACGATCTGTTCGAGTTTCCGCCGATGCGCGGCATCCTGACCGAGACCCACCTCGTCACGCGCAACCGGCTCGGCCGCTTTATCGTCTTTCTCGCGCGCCTGAGCGCGGACTCGAAAACGCCGCTTCTCGGCGTCGGTTTGAACGAGCACAGCGCCCTGGTCGTCGATCGCAACGGCGTCGGTACGCTCATGCTCGAGCATCACAGCGGCGAAGCGCTGCTCGTGCGGCTGACGAAGCCGGCGCCGATCGCGAAAGGCATACCGTTCTCGGCGCACAAGGTGCTCATCACCGTGCTCGATCGCGAAGGCCAGAAGTTCGACTTTCGAACCTGGCATGCAGACGCGCGAAGCTCCTTCATCGACGTCGACGGGTCGAAGCCGCCTTACTATACGCCCGCCGATCCCTACGTACCGCCCACCCCTACATCTTGACCTGGATCTGGAAGAAGATCTGCAGCGGCTGAGGCACGTTGAAGGAGTTGACGTCGCCGTACGCCGGCGCGTAAGGCACGCTGAAGTACTTGTTGAGCGGCACGCCGTTCGCCCCGACGTCGTTCGGGTTCGAGCCGTTGTAGAAATTCGAGATGAAGAACTTGTTGTACGTATACCCGCAGACGACGCTGCTCGGCGGATACGCTTTCGTCCAGGGCTCGCTCGAGCCGCCGAAACAGCTGTTGACGAGGTTGACGAAGGTGAGGTTCACGGTCGTTTGCGGCGTGACGTTGTACTCGAGCTGCATGCCGACATTGAACTGCCAGGGCTGACGGTACTGTCCGAAGTCGTTGAACTTGCCCGTGTTCGGATTGGGGATCCACAGATAGCCCGGAGTCGTACCACTTGCTCCGACAGCCGCGTGGCTGCACGACGTGTAGTCCGCCGTCAGCGGGTTCGGTGCGCCCACTATCCCCTCGCTGCCTTGGTTCGCGAAGCACGTCCTCGGGTCGAGCCCGTGGAAGTCCGCGGGCGTGCCGTACGTCGACCCTTCGTTCAGCGAGAACGCCGGCGTGATCGCGAACTTGTCCTTGCGGAAGTTCACGACGGCCGCGAAAGTGTTCGGCGAGACGTACGGGAAGTCGAGGCCCGGCGGATACCAGCCGAACTTGTCGAGGAGCGGCTCCTGTGACATGTTGTAATACGGGTTGAGAATCGAGTCTCCGAGGCACTTCGGCGTCGGGTTGCCGTTCGCGCCGTCCGAATAGCACGGCGCGCCCCCGCCCGCCTTCGTCAGCGCGTTGAAGTTCGCGATGTCCTGATTGTACGGATCGACCGCATTGACGGACGTACCGGCATAGTTGTTCCATTTCTCGGCCGCATTCGTGTACGTGTATGAGAAGTACCCCGACAGGCCGTTCTTGTTGAAGTCGCCCTTCGTCAGCTCGAACTCGATGCCGTCGATCCGCTCGACCCCCGCGTTGAATGACGGCGAAACGCCGAACAGCGTCGGGATGCTCACCGTCTCGTAGAGCTGGTTCGTCGCCCAGCGGAAGTACGGCGTCAGCTTGAACGCGACATCGGTTCCGGGGAAATTGTGTTCGATCGACGCATCGTAGTTGTTCGAGAACTGGGCCTGGGCGGCGTGGAACGGCGTCGTGTAGCCGAACTGGAGGAAGCCGATGAGCTGCGCCGCGAGATTCGGCTCGAGGCTATTGTACTCGACCTCGTAGTTCTGGGGTTCTTGCGCGAAGCGCCCCGCGGAAAAGCGAAGAACGGTGTTCGGATCCAGCGTATATGTGAGGCCGAAGCGCGGCTGAGCGTACGACTGCGTGTAGTTCGGGGGCACGGAATCGGTGAGCAGGATGTGCCCATTCTTGCCGTCGGGGTGAACGGTCTGGACGCCATCGACCATCGGGCAGTTGAACGAAACGTACGGGTTGACATCGCGCAGGAACCGCGGCGGCTCCGGCACGATCGCCGGTTGTAACGTCTTCGGATTGTAGCAGAACTCTGCGCGCGCCGCAGTGTACCAGAAATTCTTGGCGGCGGACGCGACCGGAGTGATGTCGTATTCGTCGCGGTCGTAGCGGACGCTCGTGGTGATGTCGAGCTTGTCGTTCGGCTTCCACTCGTCGCTGAGCGAGATGTTCGCGAGCTTCGGCTTGATCAGGTTGAGCTCAGCTTGATTGCCGGTGAACGTGAGCCGCCATGCGGCGCCGGCAGCGCATGCCGGCGCGGGGATCGGATTCGAGCCGCCGCTCGAGCAGGTGAGATTCATCGGATTCGACGGGTCGCCGTTCGGCGAGCCGGTCGGATCCTCGAAGTCGCCCTGGGTGATCGGGTCATTGCACGGTGCGACCTGGCCGGCGGTGACGTTGTCGATGCCGTTCGCGAGCGTCCCGTCCATCTGAGCGAAGCACTGGAGACCGTTCGTCAGGTTGCTCACTTGCTGGAATGCCGTGTTGAAATCGTTGAAGTTGTAGTATCGCAGCGTGTTCGACTCGACGTAGTTGAACGTTCCGATGAGCTGATGCGCCGAGGAGATCTGGTTCGCGTACTGGAGCTGACCGCCGCGCGTGTGCGCGTCGAGCTCGTAGTCGTAGTTCGTGCCGCCGAGATTGATCGAGCCGAACGGTCCGGTGATGCCGTCCTCAACGGCGCCGCTCCGGTTCGTGTTCGAATAGAAGATGTAGCCGAATGCGCGCAGGTATGACGTCGGTGAGATGTTCGCCTGATACTGCGCCTTCATGACGCTCGCGAGGTCCCAGCGGCCGTCGCGGTAGTCGCCGGGCAGCTGCGACGTGCCGTTTGGAAACGCGCTCGTGAGCGGACAGCCGTTCGGGATCGGCAAGGAGAAATCGCCGAGGCCGGTTTGATTGATGCAGCGGCCTTGGGGCGAGCCGGGGAAGGCGTAGCCCATGACGGGCGCGTTCGCAAGGCGGAGGAACTGCGTACCGTTCGGATACGTGTAGAAGTCCGGCCACTGCGGGAAGTACGAATAGCCGAAGCTCTCCAGCCGCGTCAGGAGTGGCCCGGCATCGCTCGCGCTGCTGTAGTACTGCAAGAACTGCGCCGAGTTGGAGTAGAGAAGCTGGATGTCGTCGCGGTTCCCGTCATGCTTGTGCGGTACGGCGAAATGGAGATTGACGACCGCTTCGCGACCCATGATGTTCGACGGGTAGTCGGTCTGCGGGCCGGTGATCCCGAAGCAACCCGGGTCAGCCCATAGAAACGAGGTCCCCGGGTTTTCGTAGAGATTCGGATCGCTCGGATTGCACGTCGGATAAACGGCGGGCCAGAACGGCAGATTCGTCGTGATGTTGCTCGGGAAAGCGGATGGGAATACGTCGATCAGCGACGCGCCGTTGCCGTTGTTCAGGTAGCGTTCCCCTTCGTTGAAGCCGCTCAACCCCGCGTAGTAGGAGAAGGAGCGGCTGCTCGTCGCTCCGCCGGCCTCGAAGGAGAGGTCATTGTAGAAGGTCGGCGAGCCCATCCGGCTCGAGACGTCGACGAAGCCCGGCGTCGATCCCGATCGGACGACTTGGTTGATGAAACCAGCGAGCCCGGTAGCGTTCGAGCTCGCGCTGCCGCCGCCGGTATAGATTTGAAGCTCTTGCTGGCCAAGGGTCGATGCGGCGTACGACGGATAGTTGTCGAACGCCCGGTTCATCGGAACGCCGTCATACTCGTAGCCGATCTGATCGAAATAGCCACCGCGGATGTAAACCGTTTGGTTCACACCCATCTGATTCGGGGGTACGAATGCGCCGGGCATCGAGGCGATCGCCGAGTATGCGTTATTGAGCCCGCCGCCGCCGCCGATCGTCGATGCGGCATGCGTCATGGCCGAGTTGACCGAGTAGACGTCGGTCGTCGTGCC
Source organism: Vulcanimicrobiia bacterium (assembly GCA_025450855.1). Taxonomy (GTDB): domain Bacteria; phylum Vulcanimicrobiota; class Vulcanimicrobiia; order Eremiobacterales; family Eremiobacteraceae; genus JANWLL01. The sequence continues at coordinate 4,386 of JANWLL010000110.1, read as the reverse complement.
GGGCCGAACCGGACTGATCGACGATCGTGCGACCGTGCGAACCGTTGCGAGCGTTTTTGGAGCCGACTCGACACGAAGAGCGATGTTCTGACTCTGATCGGCGAACACGCTGATGCCATCGATGCGAATCGTCGTGTATCCGTCTTTCGAGACCGTGATCGTATACGAGTCAGGTATGAGCGACAGGAATACAAAACGCCCGGTCCGATCCGTCGTCGCCGTCGATGCCTGCGACGGACTGACGACGGTGACGGTGGCAGCAGTTATCGGCGCTCCGCTTTGCATGTCGATGACCGTGCCGCCGAGCGAGCCCGTCGTGCCGGCTTGCGCATGAGCGCTCGACAGCAGCAATGCAGCGATGCCGGCCGCGAAAATGCTAAAAGAACGACGCCCAAACGACGTACGCATAGCGGAACCTCCAGGTGCGCATCCGAGTATTTGGCGTGAATGTTATGTGAAGCTGCGCCTAAGCCTGCAACGCGTGCCGCGCGCTGAAATCGTGGGCCGCAAAGACAGAGCTTCAGGACCCGGCGCGCGACAGGGGTCCGAATGCGAAGCGTCTCTAAAGAAGAGAGCGAGTGTCCGAACAACAGGGTGCGAACCAAGCGCTATCCGCAGCTTTGCCTACAGGCACGGTGACTTTTCTTTTTTCCGACATCGAAGGCTCGACGCGGCGTTGGGAGCAGCACCGCCAAGCGATGCAGTCCGCCGTAGCGCGGCACGACCAGCTCCTGAGGGATGCGATCACTCAGCGAGGAGGTTGCATCTTCAAGGCGCTGGGTGATGCGTTTTGCGTCGCGTTTGCTACCGCGCCGGACGCCGTCGCCGCCGCCGTCGATGCCCAGCTTGCTCTGACCCGCGAAGATTTCTCGAGCGTTGGCGGCTTGCGCGTACGGATCGGTTTGCATACAGGCTACGCGGAGGAGCGCAACGCGGATTACTTCGGGCCGGCAGTCAACCGCACGGCACGGCTCATGGCTATCGGCCACGGAGGGCAGATACTCTTATCGGGCGTCACGCGCGAGCTGGCACGCAATGATCTTCCGGCGGGGTCGTCGCTTGTCGACCTCGGCTCACACCGACTCAAAGACCTGACCGAACCCGAACGGGTATGGCAGCTGACGACGACCGGTCTGCGGTCCGAGTTTTCCCCACTCAATTCGCTGGAGTCGCGGCCGAATAACTTGCCGGTGCACGTGACGGCACTCATCGGGCGTGAGCAGGAATTGGATGACGTGCGGGTGCTTATCGGCAAGCACCGATTGGTCACGCTGACCGGTTCTGGCGGCATCGGCAAGACGCGTATCGCGTTGCAGCTCGGTGCGGATCTCATCGGCGGCTTTCCCGATGGGGTGTGGTTTGCGGATCTCGCACCGATAACGGACCCCGAGCTCGTCGCAAGCGTCGTCGCGAACGTGTTAGGCGTGACGCAAGTAGAGGGACGCAAGGTCGATGCGTCCATTACCCGATGGTTGCAGCGAAAGAACCTGTTGCTGATCTTCGACAATTGCGAGCATCTCTTGGAAGCCGCCGCTTCAATTGCTGACGCGATCCATCGCGGTTGTCCAAACGTCCGTGTGCTCGCGACGTCGCGCCAAGCACTCGGTATCTCTGGTGAAGCCGTTCACCGCTTGCCATCGCTTGCCGTGCCGCAATCGGGGTCGACCGTGGGAGCAGACGATGCACTCCGCTACGGAGCTATAGCGCTCTTCGTCGATCGCGCCGTCCTTGCCGACACGCGTTTCGTGCTCAGCGACGACACCGCGCCGATCGTGGCCGACATCTGCAGCCGTCTGGACGGCATTCCCTTCGCCATCGAACTAGCCGCCGCTCGGGTGCGGGTCTTGAGCATTCCCAACCTCGCGGCTCGGCTCGACGAACGCTTCAAGATCCTCACAGGCGGCAGTCGTATCGCGTTGCCCCGCCAGAAAACGCTGAGCGCGCTCATCGATTGGAGTTACGACCTGCTCTCCACGCAGGAGCAGACGCTCTTCAATCGCTTGGGCATCTTCGCCGGTAGTTTCGGCTTGGATGCGGCCACAGCCGTGTGCGCTAGCGATGATCTCGCTGACACCGATATCCTGGACCTGCTGTCGTCGCTGACCGACAAGTCATTAGTGGTGGCCGACACAGGAGGGCGGCTGGCACGCTACCATCTGCTTGAAACTACGCGTGCCTATTCCTTAGAGAAACTTGCCCTGGCGGGCGAACACGAGCATCTGGCCCACCGCCACGGCGATTATTTCCGCGAGCAGGCGCAAGCGTCCGATGCCCGCTACGGCATCGGCTCGACCTTATCGTGGCTCGCCGATGTGGCGCTCGAACTCGACAACTTTCGAGCAGCACTGGAGTGGGCGCTCGCCGACGGACACGACGTCTTGCTCGGCGTCGCGCTCGCCGGTGCGCTTGGGCCGCTCTGGTTTGACGGCGGACTCACGGTAGAGGGTCGCTACTGGATCGGGCGGGCACAGGCGCAGCTCGACGAGTCGGCACACCCACAGGTCGCTGCCCGGATGTGGCGTGCGTTGGCCGGATTTTCTGACGGCAAGCGCGTTCGCGAGTGCGCCGAGAAGGCAATCGCGCTCTATGAAGCAGCGGGTGACGGCCGCGGAGTGGCTTGGGCGCTCATGCACCTAGGCCGTGGCCTCCTTTTGATGGGGCAGTTCGAGAAGGCGAGTGAGGCAAACGCGCGGGCGCTCGCCGCGATGCGCGAGTTCGGGGACAAGCGAGGAGTTGCGACGTGCCTCGCCAGACACGCTAGCATCCAGCTCTCGCGTCATGATGTGATCGCGGCGCGCAAGCTGTGTGCAGAGGCGCTTGCGGCATACAAAAACTTGGAGGATGAGGCCGGCACAGCGATGGTCCTCACAAATCTCGCGGAGCTGGAATTCAGGGATGGGCAAGTGGAACAGGCGCTCCAGTTTGCGAGCGAGGCCTTTGAGATCCATGCAAGCGGGAAGAACGCGGTCATGCTGGCACGCGACCACTCGAATATCGCGGCGTATCTCATCGCGCTGGGAGACCTCGATCGAGCACGCGAGTCCGCGCGTGAGGGACTGCGCGGTGCGCGGCAGGCACAGCGAGCACTTGGGATCGCGATCGCTTTGCAGCATCTTGCGCTCGTCGCGGCGCTCCGCGGAGAAGTGCGCAGCGCGGCGCAGCTCGTCGGTTACGTCAATGCGAAATACAAAGAACTCGGATCAGAGCGCGAGTACACCGAAAAGTGGGGCTACGAGAAACTCATGGCTGCGCTGCGCGAGAACCTGAGCGATTCCGAGATAGCAAAGTTCGTGGCCGGAGGTGAGGCGTGGTCGGAAGATCAGGCTGTCGAAGGAACGCTCACCCTTTGACGGCTGCGCGACACGCGCCATAGCACTGCTGCGAATAACAGGTTCGTCACAAGACCTACGACGCCGATCTCAGGCCCGAAGATGGCGAGCTGCGTGACGCCGAGCGCTCCTAGCCTCGGCCCGACGCCGAAGAGAGCGTACGCACCCCCATTCCAAAGGCCGTGACTGACGCTGGCGACGACCACGGAGCCCGAGATAGATCGGAGCAGGCCCCAGATCAGACCCATGACCGCGGCGTTGACGATGAAGAGGACGACCTGCCCTGGCGGCAGCGTGTAGCCTTTCGCGAGCGTGACCTCCGAGATGTGCCACGAGGCAAACGCGACGCTTGTGAGCAGAAGGACAATCGTTGAGTTCTTTCCGGCCTTTGAGAGCGACGCCCATAGCCAACCGCGGAAGAAGCCTTCCTCCGTGACGATCGCCACGATGATCGTGGAGACGCCGACAAGCGCGATGTTGGTAACGGCCTTCGTCCAATTCGTGCCGGCGGTGTGCGTGGCCCCGGCGATGATCGATACGGCGACCACTGCGCCGAGAACCACCACCGGGTACGCGATCGCCAAAGCGTAGTCTCGGGCTTTTCCCCAGACAAACCCGACGCTCGTCCGCGACAGCCGTTGGAGATACCAGAACAGCACCAGCAAACCGATCAAGGGCAGCGCGCTGAAATCGGTGAGCCCGTTCGCATCCATCGTCGCCGTGATCGCGATTGCTGCCGCGACGCCGGCGGCCGGCCAGATCAAACTTCGGGGCATGGGTACCTCCTCGGGTCTGAGCGACCGTTCGCCTTTCGACAAGCGACCACGTCTCTGGCCGCGCAAACACCTGTCCTCCGCGACTGAAGGGGCGAGATACGTCCCCCGGCGATGTGGTCGCCTTTGAGCTAGTTCTTCGGCTTAGTGAAGGCGAACAAATACAGAAAGCCTCCGCCGCCGACGATGACGATCATCATCATCACGACGATGATTGATGCCGTCGCCGCCCGCTCACGACATGTCGAACGCGCCGCCACATAAGCTCCATGAATCGAGTCGAT
>JANWLL010000109.1 GCA_025450855.1 Vulcanimicrobiia bacterium | reverse complement strand
GCGCGACGCCTGCAAGCTGTCGTCGAAGCTGCGACGCTCGCGCTTAGCCAGAAATTTGGCGATGGACCCGTCGACGCTTTGATGGCGGCGTTCGTCTTCATCGCCGAGCCTTAGCGGGACATCTGTTGTGGCAATAACTCTTAGCCGATGAAAATGTCAGTGGGCCACCACAACCGCTTGATTACGATGGACCCTGAATGACGCACCGAGATTCGATCGACAAATTGCTCGAACATGGGAAGCTCGCTGAAGCGTTCCAGACGCTTGCCGACGCGTGGAACCGCGAGCCGAGCCTCAACGCCGCGCAGTATGTCATCGCGAAATACGAACGTCACCGCGCCGAACTCGATCTCGTCACGTGCCGCCTCGCAATCCTCCGATCGGTGACGGTCGAGCCGCTCGTTCCGCTTCTTCGCGCGGCCGCGTACGTCAACGGCATCGACCTCGATGTCCGTGTCTCGGACTTCGACACGTACGCGACCGAAATGCTCGACCCGGGCAGCGCGCTCTACGAGTTCCAACCGCGGGTCGTGCTGCTCGCTCTCAACACCGCGTCGGTGGCGCCGCCGCTGTGGGCGCCGTCGGACGATTCCGAATCGGGTCTGCGAGCCGTCGCCGACGACACCGTCGCTCGGCTGACGTCGCTCATCCAGGCGTTCCGGAACAACTCGCAAGCCGACCTCATCTTTCACTTACTCGATTCGCCGGATCTGACGACACGCGGTTCGCTCGAGTCCCACGCAGACTTCGGTCAGCGCGCTGCGATCGAGAGCGTCAACGAACGGCTCGCCGCCGTCGCGCGCGGGATGCGCGGCGTGCATCCGCTCGACTACGACGCGCTCGTCGCGCGTCATGGCCGGCGCGACTGGTTCGACGAAGGCAAGTGGGAGCAGTTCCGCTTGCCCGCGACGGCGCCGAACCTCCGGCACATCGTCGACGAGTGGCTTCGATTCATCCATCCGGTCATCGGCGCGGTCGTCAAGGTCGCGGTCGTCGATCTCGACGATACGCTGTGGAAGGGAATCGTCGGAGAAGACGGCTTCGCGCGGCTGAAGATGGGCGCCGATCCTCCCGGCACACCGTACCGAGCTTTGCAGCGCGCGCTGCTCGCGCTGCGCGAGCGCGGCGTCGTCCTTGCGGTATCCAGCAAAAACGACGAGGCCGATGCGCTGGAGGTGCTCGAGAAACATCCCGATATGCTCGTGCGGCCGGCGCATTTCGCCGCTATGCGCATCAATTGGGAGAGCAAAGCCGAGAACATCCGGTCGATCGCCGGCGAGCTGAACATCGGGCTCGATGCGATCGCGTTCATCGATGACAACCCGGTCGAGCGAGCTGAGGTCCGCGCGATGCTGCCGCAGGTGCGCGTTCTCGACCTGCCGCCCGACCCGTCGAAATTCGCGCGGATCGTGCTCGAGAACCCGTTCTTCCAGCGGGTCGCGCCCGCGTCGGTCGAAGACCGACAGCGCACGCAGTTCTACAAAGAGCAAGCGCAGCGCGCGACGATACTCGCGTCGGTCGGGTCGAAGGAAGAATTCTATCGTTCGCTCGGTCAGGTCGCCGACATCGCAGCCGCGAACGATCTCACGCTCGGCCGCGTCGCGCAGCTGACGCTCAAGACGAACCAATTCAACCTGACGACGCGACGCTATAGCGAGGCGGACGTCGCGCGCTTCATGAGCGATCCGAAACGAAAACTCCTCACGATCAAAGTGAGCGACCGTCTCGGCGACAACGGTATCGTCGGCGCTGCGATCACCGAAGACGATGGCGATGCGTGCAGGCTCGATACGTTCTTGTTGAGTTGTCGCGTCATCGGGCGAGGAATCGAAACTGCGTTCATCGCATACATCGCGGACCAAGCGCGTCTGCGCGGGAAGTCACGCCTCGTGGGGATGTTTTGCCCAACCGCCAAGAACGAGCTCGCAAAGCACTTCTATGAAGACCACGGCTTCCGGCGCATCGCCGACGATGCGGACGGCTCCCTCTGGGAGCTCGGGCTCGCGACAAGCGATCTCAAGGCGCCGGAATGGATCACGGTAACGCCGGCGCCAGCGGTGCCGGCGTAAGTCCGACGTTCGCGGTCGTCCAACAGATCGCCGCGGGCGTTTTCGGCGTCGCGGAAAGCGACATCTCGCCCGAATCATCGCCGCAAACGGTCGAACGCTGGGACTCCGTCCAGCAGATCTACCTCGTCCTCGCGCTCGAAGAACGCTTCGGCGTGCAGCTCGCGCTCGAGGACATCGAGGAATTGAAAAGCCTCGGCGACATCGCCAAGGCGATCGACAAAAAGCTGTAGCGGTCGAGCTTTAGCTCGACCGGACCGCCTCGACCGGTGTCTTCGCGAGAACGCGCGCGGGGCACCCGACGGCGATGCTGTTCGGCGGTATGTCTGACACGACCGATGAGCCCGCACCGATCGTCGTGTTCTTGCCGATCGTGACGCCGGGCGCGATCGAGCTGTTCGGGCCGACGAGGACGCCGTCTTCGATCGTCACGGGCGCGTAACCCATCGTCACGCCGCGTGGTGAATCTTTGTCGCGTTTGAGCTGGTTCGCGCTGATGGCGACGTGTGCGCCGATGTGTACGCTGTTGCCGAACGTGATGCCGCCGGCTCCGTTCAAGACCGAATACGGGCCGATCTCGCAATCATCGCCGAAGGTGATATGCCCGGCGTAGTTGTTCCACGCGCCGCCCGCGCAGCTCAAGTATGCGCCGACGTCGATGACGCAGTTCTTGCCGTATTTGAACTTGTCTTCGCCGCGCAGCGTGACGCCTTCGGCGATCGAGATGTCGGCCAGGCGGCTGCGAGCCGGTTGGACGGCTTTGCGGAAGCGGCGCAAGAGGCGGTTGATCAAAGCGCGTTCTGCTACGCGCTCGCCGTCGCTCGTTCCTGGGCGGCGGTCAGGTCGACGCCGAACTGTGGACCATCTCGCGCACGATCGGGAGCATGACGTCGACCGCGTCGAGCAGCTTCGCCGGTTTGACGGCGGCCGTCTGATCGGTCAGCACCGGCGGGAGGCGTTTGACGACGATGTGCGCCTCGCCCCACTCGTCGTTCATCTCTAAAGCTAGCATCTCGCCCGCAGCCTTCGACTTGCGCACTTCCTCGAGCCCGCGTGTCTCGTCGTCGAGCGCTGCCGTCGATGGGTAGAAGATCGTGACCGGTCCGTTCGTCCGTGCGCGCAGCAGCTCGCAAAGACGCTGAAATCCGAGGACCTGGACCTCGAAGAGCTTTTCGAACCGCTCGGCTTCGAACGCTGCGCTCTTCTGCCGGCGTAGCTGTGGCGTCGCGAAATAGTAGACTTGATCGAAATCCCATGCGAGCTCGTCCAATTGCGTCGCTGGGTCATCGCGCACGTCGAAGCGACGCGCCGTGCACGACGTGGCGCCGACCTCGGCGATCATCTCGCGCGCTTCGGCCTCCCCGACGAGACGCGTGATCGTGACGCGCCCGCCGCCGGCGGCGATGATCTTCGCGGTCGCCGCGCCAAGCCCGCGCGATCCCCCGACGATGAGCGCGTGTGTGGCGGCGAATTCGTCGCCCCGGACAAGCGCGGCGAGATCTCGCATGCTGCGCTGCTCGACCGGCGGTTTGCGCGCGAACGCGTACGCGGACCCGCTTAGCCCGCTCCCTTCGACCGCGATGTCGACGATGCGGAAGCGGTCATCGACTTTGCGGACCTCGAACTTGAGCGCTCCGTCCTTGGCGGCCGTGTCCGCGAGGTCGACGTCGAACCGGCTGAATATCGAGTGCATGCCCGGCACGATCATGCCGACGAGCGCCGACAGTGCGGCGAGACCTTTCACCCGCTCGGCGCCGAGCACGCGAGCAGCATTGGGAAATTCGTCGACTATCCGCCCGTCGACCATGGACGGCAACAGGCCGCTTCGGCCGAGCATGTCCTTGGTGTCGAGGATGATCGGCGTCGATGGAATTTCGACAAGAGGACCATCGCCAGGCGGTTTGGCGCGCGGCGGTTGCGGCGTGAGTCGCAGCGCCACAGCGAACGCGACTTGGCCGTCGACGGATAGAGCGATGCGCAAGATCTCATCGGTCCGCTCGACCACTTCGAGCGATACGATCGTCTCGGGATATATGAAGCGCGTGAAGCGCGCGTCGATGGACGTCGGAGCGTTTTCGATGATGCCGCGTTCGCAAACCACGTCGAGCGCCCACAGTATGGCGTGGATCGCGTGAACGATCGGCTCGCCCGGCTCGGTCCTTCGCGCGGCGACGCGATCGAGGTGCATCGGATTCGCATCGCCCGACAAGCGCGCGAACGATTCTTGTCCGGCCACGCTGAACTCGCGCGTGGCCACTACGTCGCCCATGGTCGAGCGTTTCGGCGGTCATCAAGGGGCGGCCCTTGCATGCGCGATCTTCTATCCGCCGCTACACCGGCAATCCGCGGGCCAAGACGAGGATATACAGCGCCACCATGATCAGGTAGAGAACGATCGCGATGGGCTCGACCTTGAGCGGTTCTCCCGGCGCCCTCTTGAGCGCGAATGCGTCGCCGGTCCTGTATAAAGAGAACGCTATGACGTCGATGTTGCCGATCGTGCCGAGCATTCCGTAGACGACGATCATCGGTAGTCCGCCGATACCGCCGGGCGCGGTCAGCAGCGTGCCGGCGAGTAGCGGGAGATAGAACGAGCGCATTATGAAGCGGCGTCGCTCGCGCGGCGTGTCGAGCGCCTCGGATTCCGGGGCGAGCGCGAGCATATCGTGCGCCGCAGGCCGAGTCAGGATGATGAGCACTAGCCAGCCGACCGCAGAGACGACGTAGCGCCCCCACACGGGCACGTGGAGCAGATCGGCGATCTGCGCGGTATCGCCGGCACTCAGCCACGGCGTCACGATCACGTAGTTGACGAACTGCATGATGCCGAGCCACGACATCCAGAAGAGCAACAGTCGGCCGAGGCTGTAGCGCGGTTCGCCGCTGCGATACCATGCCCGAAAAAACAGACCGAGTATCAGACTGGCGATCGGACCCGCAGCGAGAATCGCGAGGCTCTGATGAATAGTGCCGGTCGGATTGTCTTCGTAGAAGGCGTAGATCTTCGGTGAGTAGCCGAGCGCCTGCGCCATCAGACCGTGACCGGTCTCATGCAGCGCGGCAGTCGCTAGTTCGGCGAAGGCAAACGTCAGTGCCGAATTGACGAAAAGGGCCGCTTTGCTCACGCCGCCTCCACGAAGCTCAGCCGATACGGTCGTTCTCCTGACGGGCGTTTTAGACCGCATATGGGCCGCCCTGCGGCAAGTACCGCCGGGTCGAGTGCATAGGGGGCGAGCCCGCCTGGGCGAACTAGCTTCGCCGACAATGATCGCTTACAGGGTCGATGGGCAGTTCGTCATTCTGACCGCCAACGGCAAGTCAGATGAGCGCGAGCGCGCGCTTTTGTTCGATGCGCTTCGAGCCGACCCGAAGGTTCCCGACGGCGCATATCTCATCATCGATATTCGCGATTACGAGACCCGCTTGACGCAAGCGGAGCTCGAGGCTCGAGTTCGCTCGATGGTCGAGGCCCTCGCCCCGAAGATCGGAGTCGCCAGCGCGGTGCTCGTCGGAGCCTCGTCATTACGGATCGGTCTTGGGCTGCAACTCGTCGCCGGGAACATGAACTTTCGCGTCGGCGTGTTCCATGACGAAACGAGCGCCCGCAGATGGCTCGTGCCGGGGAAGGCAAACTCTTAGACTTGTAACCCAGCTCGTCATTGGGGCCCGTTATGAAGAAGCACTTCACCTGGATCGCATGCGGACTCGTCGTCGCGGCCGTTGCATTGACCGCCTCCGATCGAGCTGGTGCGGGAACGACCTCCGCCCGTTTGACTCTTCAAGGCACGTACATCGACTCGGGATTCTACGGAGCGTCCGGGCTGGCGGTGCCGCGCAACAAGAGCACAGCGATAGGGAAACCCCTAAGCGTCGATTGCCCCTCGAGCAGGTCGTGCACCATCGAGGCCGACCTTTTCATCCAGAGCGGGCTGATGGATGTCACGGGGAACCAGTATTCCCTGTGCCTTTCCGTCGACGGTGCCTTGGCGCCGAATTGCCAGATCGTCGGGTCGACGCCGGCGGACCGCACGTATTCAGTCGGATCCACCTCGCAGCTCGTCACCGGAGTGACGCCTGGCGAACACGTCGTCCAGGCGTACGTCTCCTCGGTCAAGGGCAGCAAGGTGTTCAACTACACGTCCAACTATCGCGTGTACGCCTGACGCGCTCGGCGGGGGCGTCGTTACCGGACCTGGTTCTCGAAAGCTCCGATATCGCAGCCACGCGGCTGGTCGAGTCGCGGCATGCCGCGCTGGTCGGTCTTCAGCAAATGGCCTAACCAATCTCTGCAGCCGCTGCGATTGCCTCCGTCGATCGCGGGGCTTCCGAAGAGCAATGCCATGGTCTGCGTCGGGCCTCCGTTGTCGTGCAGGCCTCCGAGTTTTGGATCGACTTTGTTCAAGTCGCCGGCGCCGTCGAGATCGCACGTCCCGTCGCTGCTCAGGTTGAAGCCCTCAGTCGCAAGCGGAGCGCCGCCGCAATTCTGCGGCGTGTTGTTCGCGACGATCGAGTTCTGCAGGTAGATCGGTAACCCGAAGTGATTGTAAATACCCCCGCCCGGAGACGGTCCGGTGGCGGCGCTGTTTCCGCTGATCGTGCTGTTGTCGATCTGCGCGCCTCCGCTCGCACCGAACAGCAGCCCGTTACGTATCGCACCCCCGACGCCGGCCAACGCCTTGTTGCCGCTGAAGGTGCTGTTCGCGACGTGCAAGACCCCATAGTTGAACACGGCGCCGCCGCCGCGAATATCTCGCGCCGTATTGCCGCTGAACGTGCTATTGATGATAGTGAGCAACCCGCCGTTGCAGATGCCGCCCCCTGCGTTCGCGATGTTGTCGCGAACGGTGCTGTCGATGATCGTCATCGTGCTTCCG
>JANWLL010000108.1 GCA_025450855.1 Vulcanimicrobiia bacterium | reverse complement strand
GCGTGAAGTCCAGCGGCATACGTCCGATTACCTAAATGGGGACCTCCCGCGCCTTCGCGAGGCAGACTTGCCCTTGGCACAAGCCGCCAGAGACTTCGACCGACAGAATTTCCAGGCGCTGTTCGGCGCCATGGACTTGCCCATGTTCGTCTACGACGCCGTCGGCCTCACGCTGCTCGATGCGAATACCTCCGCTGCGGCGCTTTTCGGTCGCACCCGCCAGGGTCTGCTCGGACTGCGGTTGCCGGACCTCGGCCCCGCATCCGAATCCTCGGCCGTCGCGCGAACGCTGCGATCCGCCGGCGAGTCGGCGATGCAATCCGTTCGTCTCACGATCCGCAAACCCGACGGCACCCAGTGCTGCCTCGATGGTATCGCCGTGCCCATGTCTTTTGCGGGATCGAGCGCGAAACTCGTCAGCATCGGAGCGCAGAGATTAGAATCAGATACCACAAACAGTGAAGCGCCGGTCTCCGTGGAAGCGCGCGGCAGGCAGCTCCGCCGTCAAGACGCGCTCGTCGAATTCGCGAGGACCGCGCTTTCGGGCATGAGCGGAACCGAGGTCTTCGCAGCTGCAGCGCGCTTGCTCAACGAAGGCGTGCCGATCGACTACTCGATCGGGTTCCTGCGCGCCGGCAACGGCGAGTTGAGAGGTTGCGCGGCCTCGGGTTGGACCGGCGATTGCCGGTCGCTGAACTTCGACTCATCGGGAGACACGCTTGCGGCGAGAACGACGAGGGCCCGCGTTCCCGTCGTCGTCGACGAAATCGATATCACGGATCGGCGACCTCGCGATCCACTGCTCGCCATTTCCGGAGTGAGAGCGGCGTTCGGTATCCCCGTGCGCGTCGGCGACGCCGTGTACGGTTGTCTCGTCGGCCTGTCGCGCACGCCCCGCCGCTTTGACCGCGAGATGCGATTTCTCGAAGCCGTAGCGGGCGTCGTTTCGATGGCAGCCGACCGAGAGCGGGCGCAACGCGGGGCCGACGAGGCCGGACGGCGCGTGGCTGAAGTCTTGGACAGCGTGGCCGAGCACTTCGTCCACGTCGACAGAGACTGGAAGATCACGTTCGTCAACGCGAGTGCGGCGGACTTGTTCTCCGCGGCGCCGCTAGCGATGATCGGCAAACCGGTCGAGACGTTTTTCCCTTCGTTCAAGGACCCGGCGATCAGGCGGCACTACGATGCGGCGATGATCGACCAAAAGCCGTCGTCCTTCGACTTCCGCTCGGCGTTGAATGCCCGCTGGTACGACGCACGCGTTCGGCCGACGTCGGAAGGCATCGGCGTCTTCTTCCTCGACATCACGGCTCGGCGCGAAGCCGAAGAAGCTCGACTCGACGTCGAGCGTCGCACGCGCGTCCTTATCGACAACATGCCCGCCGTGACATGGATGACTGACACTGATCTGAAGATCGTGACGTCGGTCGGCGGCGGCCTGCGAAAGACGGGCGTCGAGGACGACGCGCTGGTCGGAAGCAACTTGCGCGAAATGTTCCCCAAGGGCAGCGACACGATCAAGGCGCACGAACGCGCGCTCGCCGGGGACGCTGCCGATTACGACGACGCCTTCGGCGGCCGGACCTATCACAGCCACGTCGAACCGCTTCGAAATGCAGAGGGCGTCATCGTCGGCGTCACCGGCCTCGCGTTCGACTTCACGGACCAGCTCGCCGCCGAGCATCGCCTCGAGGACGCACAAGCGTTGGCCCAGTTCGGTGCATGGAGCTTCGATCTCGTCTCCGGCGACCGTGCCTATTCGGACGAACTGCTGCGCATCTTCGGTCGCTCGATCGCAGAGATGCCCAATCGCCTGCAGGACTTCTCTAAGCTCGTCCACGGCGACGATGCGGAGCGGGTGCGCGCGATCATAAAGGAAGCAGCGACCACGGGCCGGCCGTGGAAAGTGGACCATCGCATCGATGCCGGCGACGGCTCGGTGCGGTACGTGCAGAACGTCGGCCGCTGCGTCGTCGACGGCGGCAAGGTGCTGCGATCGTACGGTAGCGTTCTCGACATCACCGAACGGAAGCTCGCGGAAAGCGAACTCGTTCGTCTCGCGAACTTCGACGTGCTGACGGATCTGCCCAACCGCGCGCAGCTGGCGGCGCGCGTCGCGCGTGCGATCGGGGAAGCCGACGAGGTCGCGAAGCTCGTCGCGGTTTGCTGCCTCGACATCGACCGCTTCAAGTCGATCAACCATACGCTCGGCCACGAGGCCGGAGACGCGCTGCTCAGAGCGGTCGGTGAGCGATTGTCCTCGGTCGTCAGGCCAGGCGACGCCGTCGGCAGGCTCGGCTCGGACGAATTCGCGATCGTCTTTTCGGGCGTCTCGTCCGACTCGGATTCCGGCGTGATTTCCGAAAAACTGAGGTCCGCGTTCGCAGTGCCGTTCGAGGTGCTCGGGCGCGACATCTTCGTCACGTTGAGCGGGGGCATCAGTTTCTATCCGAAGGACGGCGGCGATCCCGACTCACTGCTCCGCCATGCCGACGCCGCGCTTCAGGCCGCAAAAGAGGGCGGCGGCGGTCAGACCATGGTGTACATGGCGGACATGAGCGCGGCGGACAACGCCGCTTTGGACCTGCGCAACCGGCTGCACATGGCGCTCGAACGCGAGGAATTTCGCGTGTTCTTCCAGCCGATCTTGGATTGCCCGACGCGTCGGCTCACCGGATTCGAGGCGCTCGTGCGGTGGGAACATCCGACGCTCGGACTCGTGGCGCCCAACGATTTCATCCCACTCGCGGAGCAGACGGGGCTCATCGTACCCATCGGCGCGTGGGTGCTGCGCGAGGCCTGCGAAATGGCTCGCAAATGGAGGCGCAACGGAACGAACGGCATTGACGTGGCCGTCAATCTGTCGGCGCGACAATTCGCGGACAGAAGTTTGGTCGAAGTCGTGTCGCGCTCGCTTCGAGAATCGGGTCTACCGCCGGAGAATCTGTGCCTGGAGGTCACGGAAAGCGCCGTGGTTCGCGACCTGCACGCGGGCGCCGCGACGCTGAAATCGCTGAGCGCGACCGGGCTGTCGGTTGCGATCGACGACTTCGGCACCGGCTACAGCTCGCTCAATTACCTCCGCTCCTTCGCCTTCGACACCCTCAAGATCGACCGTTCGTTCGTCCAGGGGTTGCCGGCGAACGAGGCCGACACGACTATCGCGCGCGGCATCATCGCCCTCGGGCACGCCCTGGGGATGCGCATCACCGCCGAAGGTGTCGAGTCCGAGGTGCAGGCCTCGTTCCTGCAGCGCGAAGCGTGCGACTCGCTGCAGGGTTATATGATCGGTCGGCCCGTGCCCGAAACGGGCGTGGCGCACCTCATCGCGAAGTACTCCTGACAGGGCTGATCCGTAAGGGTTGCCGTTTGGCCTGCCCCTGGGGTGGGCAAGTGTCGCTCAGGGTATCCCTTCCCTTTGGAGGTACGATACGATGTCCGCCAGCCGCGTGCTTCGCCGCAGGGTGAATTTTGCTATTGTTTTTTTCGCTGCTCTGATCGTCGTCGGATGCTCCGCGAACAACACGCCGACATACTTTCCAGCGGCTTCCGAAGGACTAGCTAGCCAAAACGTCGGCTCGTCGCCGGCGCCATCGCTGCTCGTCACGGTGCCCGCGACCGGTCAGCTCGCCTTCGTCGATCCGTTAAGTCTTCAGATACAAACGCTTCTCGGAGTGCCGGGCAACCCGGCGGACATCGTGATGCATCCGACACACCAATTCGCCTTTCTCAACGTGAGCGGCGGAACGGCGCTGCAAATCGTCGACCTCGTCCACAGAAAACTGGCGTCGTCGATATCGGTCCCCGCAGGTTTCGATCGCTTTGTCTTCAACGCCGACGGTGACCGGATCTACGCAGTCAACTCTACCGGGACCGTGTCGGTCGTCTCCATCGTGAGCAAGTCGGTCCTCACGCAGATCGTCGTCGGCGCGCAATCGGGTGGGATCGCGTACTCGCAGAAGTATCACAAGATCTATGTCTCAACTCCGGACACGAACTCGATCGCGGTTCTCGATGCGGTCACGTTCAAGGCCGGCAAGCCTTTCCACGTCGGTCGTTGCCAACATGGGGGAGGCACGGAGCCCTGTGAACCGCACGACTTGGCGACCAGTGCGGACGGCAGCTTCCTGCTCGCTGCGAGCCGTTTCGGGGAAATCGTCGCACTTGATGCACAGAGCGGCAACGTGCTCGGGATCATGGGCAGAGCCGAACGAGATACGCCGCAAAGAAGGGTCCGATTCTTCACCATCGATCCGGCCAACAATGAAATCGCCGCAGGCGATGGCGCCTGCTGCAATCAGATCGTATGGCTCGTGCCGACGATGCCGCCATTTTCGAGCGAAACGGAGCTGACCGAGGGACACTTCCCGATGTTCTTCGTCGGCGTCGTATTCGATGGCGTCGGAAATGCGTGGGGTGCGGAAGGTGCGTTCGCGCCGAGGTCCGGCAGGGTGGTCGGCGTGCCGTTCAGCCGAGGAGGGCTTGAGCTGGTGCTCGGGTCTGCGCCGGGGGGTATCGCGTACTCGCCCTAGACCCACGTAAAGCGACTGATGCAGGCGCGACGCGCGTTCACGACCATGGTCGCTCCGTTCGCCTTGGTAGTTGCGGCCGCGGCGTGCTCACACTCCACGCCGCGGGGCTCGCCAGTCGCCAGCATGACGCCCTCGGTGGTCGCGTATCGCTCGATTTCATCTCCGGCAACGCCCAAATCTGTGATACTACGAAACTCTTCGTCGGTTTGGTCGATGGCTCTGCCGTGCCCAAGTTCGCCCGGTTGATGTCGCCTCGCCGGACGCTAGCTCACGTGCATATCGACGATCCGACGGGCGGACACATCGTGTACGACTTGGATGCCGTCGTCATCACCGGCGAGCGACTGCCGCCCGCTGTGCCGCAACCGACGTTCACGTTGACCTTCGGAGGGATCACCGTTACCGGTTGCGGGCAACGCCGTGAGGTGGGAGAACGACCGGGGCGTCGTGAACGTTAGTAATCCGTAGGCGCTTGCCGATTTGATCATGCTCGCCAGGGAGGGGGAGACTCATCGCGGCACCACGGATCCACGTCGCTGCGCTGGTCATCGCGTTGATGGCCGCCGCCGCATGCACCCCTAAACCGCAGTCGCCGGTTCAACCAGAGGTCAACGTCTATTTCTGCAAAGTCGGCAGCGACGCGCTCGTGCCGACGCCGTTTTCCGTCGATAAATCGCTCGTGGGTTCGCGTCTCGAAAACGCGCTCGTCGCGCAGCTGCTTGCCGGTCCGGCGGTGCCGACGAGCACGGTCGTCCAGTTCCCGGCGGGTACGACGGCGACCGTCGACCTCGAAGGCGACCTCGCGACCGTCGACCTGAACGGATCGATAGCGAAAGCGTATCGGGGCGGAGCGAGCGACGAGATCGGGCTCTTCAAGTCGTTGACGTACACGGTCACGTCGGTCGGCGGCATCGCGCGCGTTCAAGTGACGATCGCGGGCCGCAAGGTGCCGACGCTTCCCGGCGGCGAGTTCGAGATCGACGAGCCGCTGACGCGGGAGACGTTCGCGCAGTGACGGCGATCGTCTGGATAGGGCGCGTGCTGCTCGCGCTCTTATGCGCCCTCACGTGCTCGCTCGCGCCGCTGACGCCCGCGATCGCGCTCGGACCTATGGTGACGCCGACGCAAGCGCAGGTGTGGGTGCTCGGACGACAGATCGCGTTCGCGCATCTCGGCATCACGTACGGCGATCCGGTGACGCAAGTCGACGATCCCGGTCTGCATGCGATGCTCGCAACAGTCGGGGCGCGTTCGTCGTGGCAGCCGGGCACGCGCTTCGTCGCGATCACGCGCGGCGACGGCAAGCTCATCACGTTCACGCTCGGAAGCGACGCGATGAGCGTCGACGGCGTACCCGTTTCGATGCCGTTCGCGCCGTTCAACTCCGGCCCCGAGCTTTATCTGCCGCTCGTGCCGCTCGCGAAAGCGCTCGACCTCGGCGTGCGCGGCTTCCGCGGCGGCTACGTCTTCGTTCCGCAGATCGTGTCGGTGACGCCCCGTCGCGAAGGGTCCGTGACGATCGTGCGCATCGAAGGTTCGGCGCCGCTCACGTGGCATTCGTCGTACGCGAACAGCGCTCGCGCGCATACGCTCACCGTTTCGTTTCCGGGCTTCGGCACCGACGCCGCCGGATCGCAGCCGATCGCCGCGGGATTGGCGACCGGCGCCGATGTCAGCGAGTCGGGACCGCCCGGCTATCCGACGACCGCCGTCTCGATCTCTTTGAAACATGCGGCGACGTTTGCATCGCATCGCGTCGGTGCCGGAGCCGCGGTCGACGTCGTCATCGCGCGCGACTCCGCGCAGCTGCGCGCTGCGACACCGGCTTCGACGCCATCGTCGGTCCACGTCGCGGTGACGCCGCTGCAAACGCTGCCAGCAATGCCGAAGAACACACCGGCGCCCCCGACGCCCGCTCCGGCAAGCCCATCGCCGGCGATCGAACCAACAGCGCTGACGTCCTCGTCACCTGTTGTGCCGAGCGGCGTCGCAACGGCGGAGCCGCTCGGTGCTGGTGCGTCGCCGTCGGTGCCGTCGTCGTCTGCATCGCCCTTATCGCTCCTTGCTTCGCCGTCGCCGCTGACGATGCAGAAGATCACGGACGTCAGCGTCGCCGAGGCGCCGACCGGCACGCGCATCACGCTGACGCTGACCGGACCGGTCGCTTTCGAGTGGCATCGGCTCGGCGATCCGGACGACCGCTACTGGCTCGACATCGATCGCGCGGTGTTGGTGGGCGCGGCACAGACGCTTCAATCGAAGCTCGCCTTCATCAAAGAGATCAAGGTGAGTCAACATGCGCTCGATCCGGATCAGGTCGTGCGCGTCTCGATCACGCCGACCCAAGCGATTGACGTCCGCGTCGGAACGATCGCCGGTTCTCCGAACCAGCTCGGCATCGAGATCGAGAACCAGCCGCCGGCTCCCGACGCGGCCCTTGCCGGCATCGGCAACACCTTCGTGACCGCACAGGCGTCGGCTCCGCCGTCGACGCAGCCGGCGTTGCCAGCGCGGGCCGATCCGACGCTCATCGTCATCGACCCGGGCCATGGCGGTTCGGATCCCGGATCGCTCAATACCGGGTATGGCCTGACGGAAAGCCACGTCACGCTCGACATCGCCGAGCGGCTCGAAGCCGACCTCAAACATCAGGGATGGCACGTCGTCATGACGCGCGATGGGGACTACGACGTCGGCGACCCGAACGGCACCGACGCGCAAGAGCTGCAAGCGCGGTGCGATGTCGCGAACGCGGCCGGCGCGCGGCTCTTCGTGAGCGTCCATATCAACTCGTCGGTCTCGTCGGCGCCGAACGGCGGAACGACCTACTATTGGCACCCGACCGATCGAGCGCTCGCGCAGACGGTGCAGAACGACATGATCACCGCGAGCGGCATCACCGACGACGGCGTCATCCGCAATAACTTCTACGTCATCCACCACACGATGATGCCGTCGATCCTCGTCGAGGTGGCGTACCTGAGCAACCCGCACGATGCGACGCTGCTCGCACGCCAATCGTTCCTCGACCAGGTCGCGGCAGGCATCGCACGCGGCATCGCCGATTTCACCGGTGGCCCGCCTTCGCCCGTGGGGCAGGCGCGACCGCAGCACCCGCCCGGCGCTCCGAAGCCGTAGGATCCATGGCTCGACGACCGCGACGCCTAGGCATGTTCGATTCCGGCCTGGGCGGACTGACCGTGCTCAGCGCCGTCCGCTGGTCCATCGACGCGACGGACGTCGTCTATTTCGCCGACACGGCGCATGTGCCGTACGGCGATCGGACGCTTGAAGAAGTTTCAGGTTTCGCGCGACGCATCATCGCGTATCTCATGGAGCGCGAGCCGGCGATGATCGCGATCGCGTGCGGCACGACGTGCTCCGCATTCGACAAGCTCGGCTGGCCCGATATCGGCGTGCCGCTTTTGGGCTTGGTTGGACCAGGCGCGCGATCGGCAGTCGAGGCAACGCGCTCGGGTGCGATCGGCGTCGTCGCGACGAATGCGACCGCGAAAAGCGGGGTCTTCGATCGAGCGATCCGCGCCGAGCGTGCAGATGCGGTCGTGACGAGCATCGGCGCGCCGGCGCTCGTGCCGATCGTCGAACGCGGCGATTGGGCGACGGACGACGCCAGCGCGGCAGTCGCTACATGCTGCGAGCCGTTCGTGCGAGCGAGCTGCGACACAGTCGTGCTCGGGTGCACGCACTTCCCACATTTGACGAAGTGGTTCCGTGAAGCGCTGGGTCCGGGAGTTCGCATCATCGACCCGGGCGAAGCGGTCGGTCGCGATGCCGCAAAGATCTTATCCGAGCTCGAGCCACAAAGCGGTGCCATCGATTTCGAAGTCAGCGGCGACCCGGTTGCCTTCGCGAAAAGCGCCTCGATCTTG
>JANWLL010000107.1 GCA_025450855.1 Vulcanimicrobiia bacterium | reverse complement strand
TTCTTGTCGGCGCAAAGCCATTCCCTTCACCGGCGCGCGTAGCGACGCATCGCTCCGGTTGCGCGTGTGACGATCGTCGAGCGAAGCTCCGGCGGTTCGAGCGCCTCGACGCGATCGCCCCACGCGAGCACGTGCGCGACCGCGACTTCAAGTCCGGGGAAGAGCAGTTTGTACGTCTTCCAGCCGCGCCGTCCTTGGCCGACGAGCTCGCATTCCCAGTAGGACGTCACATCGTCGATCGCGTCCGGCGCAACGCGAAGGACGACGGGAAAGCCCGGCAGGCTGCGCTCGAATTGCGTGCTCCACTGGGTCCAGTAGCGATCGAGATCGAAGTCCGCCGGCCGTTCGAAACGCTCGGGCATGACGTCGAGCCCGAGCATGCGATCCGCGCGGAAGACACGCATCTCGGGGCCGTACCTCGCGACGAGGTACCAGACGCCGGCCTTCGCCACGAGACCGAGCGGTTCGACGATGCGCTCACTCACCTTCGCGTTCCGGTCGCGGTAGTGGAGCACGGTGCGCCGGTCTTCCGCGCACGCGGTGCGCAGCGCGGAGAGCATCGCCCGCGGCTGCTCCGCCTGCTTCCAGCGCCTCGGATCGATGTGGATGCGTCCGCGAACGTTCGCGGCGGCGCGCTTTTGCGACTCGGTGAGCGCACCGCTCAACTTCTCGAGAGCCCGTTTCAAGTTATCGCCGAGCCCGACGTCGGCGAGCGTTTCGGCCGCCGAAACAAAAAGCGCTCGGATCTCTTCGTCGCGGAATTGCGTGAGCGCGCGGCGGTAGCCGTCGGCGAGCACGATGCCGCCGCGCGCCCCGCGCTCCGCATGAACGGGAATGCCCGCGGCGCTCAGCGAGTCGAGGTCGCGGTACACGGTCCGCTCCGATACCTCGAGCGACGACGCGATCTCGCGTGCGCTCGCCCGGCCGCGCGCTTGGAGCATGAGGAGCATCGCGAGCAGCCGCTCCGATTTCATCGCGGCTTACCTTTGGCGGCGCGCCGTGGGATTCTTCCGGCGAGCGCGTGAACGTCCGCTTGCGGAGAACGAGTGAGCCTATGCATCAGATGTCAGCAGCCGCGTTGGCGGCGCTCGTCGTCTTTTCGGGAGCGCCTCACGGCTCCCACGCCGACGCCGTTTCGCTTCAGCAGGCGATCGATGCGGGTCGCAAGACGAGCGGTGCCCTCGGCGTTTCAGCCGGGATCGTGGCGGACGGCAAGCTCGTGTGGTCCGGACAAAGCGGCAGCTCGGACATCGCGGGCAAGGTGCCCATCACGGGCCGGACGATGTTCGCGCTCGCGAGCGTCACGAAGATGTTCGTCGCGACCATCGCGATGCGCTTGGTCGAAGAGGGAAAGCTGAGGCTCGACGGGCCGATCACTCCGTACGTGCCCTCATACCTTCCAAATTCGTCGCGCGTCACGCTTTTGGAATTGCTGGGTCACACGAGCGGCTACCGCGACGACGAAGACGATCCGGTCATCCTCAAATGGCTGGACGACCCGAACCACGTCTGGACGCGCGATCAGCTCGAACGACGCGAAGGGCCGCCTCGGTTCACGCCGGGTTCGCGATTCAGTTACTGCAACTCGTGTTACGTCATGCTGGGCGGCGTCATCGAAAAGGCGAGCGGTTTGACGATCGGCGCCGAACTCGATCGCTTTATCGTCGATCCGCTCAATCTTCGCAACGACGTCTCCATCGATCCGGACCGCCCCCTCGGCTTCGCGCACGGCTACGACCTGCGCAAGGGCAAGCTCGTCGACACGTTTGCCGGTGCTCGTAACTTCGGCGTGCCGACGTTCGACTGGGGGCCGGTGTGGACGGACGGCGGCATCGCGGCGACCGCGGTCGGCGTGGCGCGGTTCACCGACGCGCTTTTCGGCGGTACGCTCGTCTCGACCGGGTCGCTCGCGACGATGCTCGCGCCGGGCGGCAAGAACGAGATCCTCGAAAGCGACAAACACGACGGCCGGCTGTGGCGCGGCCACAGTGGATTCTTCGACGGGTTTACGGCGGAAGCGTGGTACGATTCGCGCCGTCATCTCTCGATCGTCGTGCTCGCGAACCGCACGGACGACAACGACCCGGCCACCGAAGTCTGGAACCGGCTCGCCTCAGCCTACGATCGCATCCATCCGTGAGTCGTCGAAGTTCTATCGAAGCATCAAATATGACAGCAGCTGTCAGGTTAGAGGGGTTAGGATTACCGTAGCCGGCGGCGCGGAAGCGGACGCCGCAGCAAGAACCATCCGGAAGGATTGATGATGAGCACAGCTACGGCGATCGCGATCAAGGGGATCGACGTCCACACCTATCTAGTGAAAGATCCGCAACGTGCGGTGAAGTTCTACCGCGACACGCTCGGGCTGCCGATGAGCGTCGAGCTCTCGCAAGGGGCGGAGTTCGAGCTCGCCGATGGTGCGACGTTCGGCGTTTGGAAGATGCAGGACGGCTCATGGCACCCGAGCGCCGGCGTCATGTTCGCGGTCGAGGACTGCAATGCGGCGGTCGACCACTATCGCGAGCGCGGCGTCAAGATACTTGACGGCCCGATCGACACCGGCGACTGCTTCATGGCCGTTTGCGAGGACACCGAAGGCAACTCGTTCTTGCTCCACCAGCGCAAGGGCTAGGCCCAAAAGAGCCGAACCTGCGCGCATGAAGCACAAACACGCCTTCATCATGGCCGCGTGCCTCACGCTTGCGGCTCTTTCTCCTTTGGCGTCAAACGCGGCGGCGACGAAGGCACCGCCGGATACGCCGACGGCTGCGGAGCAGCCGTTCGTGACCAGGGCGACGACCGAGCTGCAGAAGATGTACGGCACGACGTCACAGGCGAGCGCGGCCGGCTACTTCCGCTACAATAATGAGGACCGCACGGGCGCGATTTCGTGGGTCAACCCAAAGTATTGGGTGAGCGACGAGACGCATCCAAGTCAGATCTGGTACGACGTCAAGGGCCGTCTCATCGGCGTTGACTACAGCACGCTGTGGACCGACGCGAAGCACCCGCCATCCAAATGGGGCATCATCCCCGCGCGCTGGTTCGAATTCACAAACCACGTGCACTTCGCGTTGATGGAACCCGATGCGACGCTGAAGTTCGGCGGCATGGAGGACAGCTCGATCACGAAGGTCGGCGGAGATCCTGCGTCGGTCACGGCGGCCGACATCGTCAAGACCGGTAAGGCGCTATCGACGGCGCAAGTCGCCTTCGCGTTTCACTTCGCCCATCTCTGGGATCTCGAGTTCTGGCTCATCCCGAACCCGAGCGGCGCTTTCGCCGAGAAGAACCCCGACGTGAAGCCGTCCACGACCCACGCCGGCGGGATGTGAAACCGGCCGCGCTGTCAACGGGCATCTTCGCAGCGGCCGCGGCGTTCATCGCCGCGGCCGCGTCGGCGCATGGTGCCACTGCGCCGATAGCGCTCGTCGTCGATGCGCGCGAAGCGCCGCGCAACATCCTTCACATCACCGAAACGGTGCCCGTCAATACGAGCGGACCGATGACGCTCTACTATCCGCTGTGGATACCGGGCGAACACTCTCCGAGCGGTCCCATCCAAGGCGTCGCGTCGCTCCACATCCGCGCGAACGGCAGCGATGTCGCATGGACGCGCGACCCCGTCGACCTCGCGACGTTCCACCTGACGCCGCCGCCGGGCGCGACCAGCCTCGACGTCTCGTTCGACAATCTCATAACCGCATCGGATCCGATGGCGACGCCGAACATCGTCATCATCAACTGGAACCGCGTGCTGCTCTATCCGGCGGGCCGGCCGTCATCTGACATCGATTTCACGCCGAGCATCATACTGCCGGCGGGTTGGACCTTCGGCACTGCGCTCTCGGGCCCGAAGCGCAACGTCGATAGGGTCGACTTCGCGACGACGTCGCTTTTGACGCTCGTCGACTCGCCGCTCGACGCCGGCCGCTACGGACGACGGATCGTGCTGCTCGACGACGGCGGCTATTCGAACGAGATCGACGCGTTCGGCGACGCACCCGAAGACCTCGGTCTGAGCGACGAGAACGTCCAACATTACAAGAGTCTCATCGCCGAAGCGGACGCGCTCTACGGAGCGCGGCATTGGCGCCACTACCATTTCCTCTTGACGCTCACGGATGCGATACCCGGTCAAGGGATCGAACACCACGAGTCGAGCGACAATCGCGCGAGCGCCGACTACTGGACGAACGCCGCGCAGCTCGAGGGCGGCGCCGATCTGCTCCCACACGAATACTCGCACTCATGGAACGGCAAGTACCGTAGGCCGGCAGACCTCATCCAGCCCGACTATCAAAAGCCCGAACGGACGGATCTGCTCTGGGTGTACGAAGGGCTGAACCAGTACCTCGGCGACATGCTCGCGTTCCGCAGCGGGTTCGTGCCGACGTCGGAGTATCCGGAATACCTCGCGAACATCTATGCGCAGATGGACTACGAGCCGGGCCGGCTCGCCGATCCGCTCGTCGATACCGCGGTCGCCGCACCGTACCTGTACAACGCGCCGGACGAATGGTCGTCGCAGCGGCGCAGCGCCGGCGATTTCTACACCGAAGGCGAGCTCGTATGGCTTTCGGTCGATGCGATCATCCGCGCGCAATCGCACGGTGGGCGATCGCTCGACGATTTCCTCAAGGCGTTCGACGGCCAACAGAACACGCCGCCGATGGTCGTGCCGTACACGCGCGACGATGTCGTCGCGGCGCTCGAAAAAGTGCAGCCGTACGATTGGAACGGTTTCTTCCAGAAATGGGTCTACGACGTCGCGCTGCATCCCGCGGCGTTCGGCATCGACCTCACCGGCTGGCGTCTTTACTGGACTCGGACCCCGAACCATTGGGATGACCTCGACGAAGAGACCGGCGGCGCTGCGAACTTCCGCTATTCTCTCGGGTTCTCGACCGGAAGCGACGGCAAGATCGACGACGTGCTCGCCGGATCGCCGGCGGCGATCGCCGGTATCGGCCCGCAGACGCAGATCGTCGCGGTGAACGGCCGGAAGTTCTCGATCGAAGGCCTGCATCGTGCGGTCGCGGACGCGAAAGACCCGAACCGGCCCATCGATTTGATCGTGCTCGACGACGATCTCTATCGGACCGTCGACATCTCGTATCACGGCGGCGATCGGTACCCGCATCTCGAACGCGTCCCCGGGAACGACGATGTCTTGCGCTTGATCACCGCACCCCGCCGCAAACCGTAGGCTCGTCCGCGTGATACTTCACGCCGATCTCGACGCGTTTTACGCGAGCGTCGCACAGCGCGACGACCCGTCGCTGCGCGGCAAGCCGGTCGTCGTCTCCGGTTCGAGCCGGCGCGCGGTCGTGCTCACCGCATCCTACGAAGCGCGGCCCTACGGCATCCACAGCGCAATGCCGCTGTTCATGGCCCGCGAACGCTGCCCGCATATCCTCGTCGTGCCGCCGACCTTCGATAAGTATCGAACTGCGAGCAAAGCCGTCTTCGAGATCTATCGGACCCACGCAGAACGAGTGCAAGGGCTTTCGCTCGACGAGGCGTTCCTCGACGTCGGCGACATCGGCCTCGACGCGGCGGTGGCGACGGCGCGCGGACTCAAAGATGCCGTCCGTGCCGCGACGTCGCTGGCCGTCTCGATCGGCGTCGCGTCGAACAAGATGGTCGCGAAAGTCGCGTGCGATGACGGCAAGCCCGACGGATTGACGGCGGTCGCTCCCGGTGACGAGCGCGCGTATCTCGCCGACAAGCCGGTCGGCGCGCTCTGGGGCGTCGGACCGAAGACGCAAACGCGCCTTCGGGAGCGATCCATCGAGCGCTGCGAACAGATCGCCGCGCTATCGGATGAAGAAGCGTTCGCGCTTTTCGGCAAGTGGGGACTCAGCCTTCGCGATCTCGCGCGCGGCATCGACGATCGAGAAGTGAGCTCGGACGACGGTGACTTCACCGCGGGATCGATCTCGAGCGAGTCGACGTTCGAACGCGACGTCACCGGCGTGGACGCGATGATCCCGATCGTCCGCGAACAGGCCGGCGAACTCGGTGAGCGCTTGCGCAAACGCGGCTTGCGCGCGTACACGATCGGCGTCAAGGTGAAACGCGGCGATTTCACCGTCGTAGGTAAGCAGACGTCGCTCGCGCAGCCGACCGACGATCCTCTCGTCATCGCGGGCGCCGCGGTCTTTTGTCTGCGCCGGGCGGGCGTCGACGATACGCCCGTGCGGCTCGTCGGCGTCCGCGTCAGCACGCTCGTGCAGACGCCTGTGAGGCAGATTTCGCTTTTCACCTGACGGTGCGTTCATCTTAAGGAAGATGAAAGGCCGCGACCGCAAAAAGGGAAGAAAGGCCCTGGTAGCTCGCCGGGGACGCTGCCGCAGCAGGGTCGAACCGATGAGGTCTTAGGCAGATCGATGGGGGCACGCTTGTAATGAAGATATCCGCACTCGTTTTTATGGCGGCCGGTGCTGTCGCGGTCGCGACTGTCGTCGGCTGCGGCGGTTCCGGTACGACCGGAGGATCCGTCGTCTCGCAGCCGCAGGCCGCGAAAGTATCGCGGTTCACGACGCCGACGCCGACCCCGACCCCGATACAACTCGTCCTTGGCGCGACGATCGGCACCGACGTCTTCCCCGAGGGGGACACGGCGAGCGGCGGAAGCGGTCAGCAGATAGACCGCATCAACTGCCGGGCGTTTCTCGACAACCAGTTCCACCATCACGTCCAACTCTCGATGTTCGTGAACGGCGAGCAGATCGCGCTGCCTCGCGGCACCGGCATGAAGAATCCGGGCCACGGCAAGTTCATCTATCACGCGACGTGTGCGTACTTCTTGCACACACACGACGAGACGGGCATCATCCACATCGAGCCGCCGACCGCGCGGACCTTCACACTGAAGAACTACTTCGACATCTGGGGCGAGCCGTTGAGCACGAACGGATTCGCCGGCTATACTGGCGCAGTCGCGGTGTACATCAACGGCACGCTGCAGCCCGGGATGGATCCGAACACGGTGACGTTCTCACCGTACGAGGAGATCACGCTCGTCATCGGCACGCCGCCGAGCTGGATCCCGGTGTATCTCTTCCCGCCGGGCTATCCGTGATCGGGGACCGGTAGGCGAAAGGACCGTGGCGGTCGAGCTAAAGCTCGACCGCTACGTTTTAAAAGCCCGAAAGGTCGACCGCTTCGTTTATGCGCAGTCATCACGCATGAGCTGGATCATCGGACCGACCGACGCGGCGGCGAAACCCCGTCCTCCTGACAACCTCGCCACACCCATCGTCGACCGCCACGGCGTAGAAGTGGAATACTATGCGCCTCGCGGCGTCGATCCGCAGACCCCGCATGATCGCGATGAGCTGTACGTCGTCGCGACCGGCGCGGCGTCGTTCGCGTCCGGAGGCGGCAAGCGAAAGGTGACCGCTGGGGATCTCATATTTGTCCCGGCGGGAGAGGTGCATCGCTTCGAAGACATCGGCGAAAGCTTCGCCGCATGGGTGGTTTTCTTCGGCCCGCCGAGCGAGGGTGCGTCCGGACGCAGGTAACGCCCGATGAACCTTTTGAGATGTCCAAGCGACTAGACGGTATGCCGCTACCCGACGACGGCCCCGCGCTCGAAGGTTTGTGGATCGCGCAGATCGCGCGAGGGGATCGCGCCGCATTCGAGCGGCTGTACGGCGCGTATCAGCGGCCGCTCTTCCGCTACTTCCTCCATTTCGTCCACATGGTCGAAGTGGCGGAGGAGCTGACCGACGACGTGCTCGTCGAGGTCTGGAAGAACGCCGCGCGCTTCCACGGCAGATCGAAGCCGTCGGTCTGGGTCTTCGGCATCGCCTATCACAAGGCGATGGATGCGTTGCGCCGCCGCCGGCCGCCGGTCGTCGACCTTCACGCGGTCGAGAACGCGCCGGACGATCAGCGGCTCGCGCCCGAGGCTGCCGCGCTTCACGAAAGCGTGCGCAACGACGTCGCGCTCGCGCTTGCGACGTTGTCCGCGGAGCATCGTGCGGTGCTCGTGCTGACGTTCGGACACGGCTACGGCTACGCCGAGATCGCGCAGATCGTCGGCTGCCCTGTGAACACGGTGAAGACGAGGATGTTCTACGCGAAGAAGCGGCTCAAGGAGACGCTCGAGCGCCGCGGCGTCCGGGCGGACGTCTCATGAGCCACGCGAAGATCGCAGAACTGCTGCCCTGGTACGTCAACGGCACGCTGCCGATGGGCGAGCGGCAGTCGGCTGCGCTCGAGGTCGCGTCGTGCGACGCATGCGCGGCGGAGGTCGACGAGCTCGCCAAGATCCAGACCGCGATGCTCGAGCTCGAAGCGACCGCGCCCGAGCCGAACGAGCGCGGCCTCGCGCGCGCTCTCGACGCGATCGAGAAAGAAGAAGAGCGCAAGCGGCTCGGTCATCCGTGGTTCGGTTGGTGGTGGTCGCTCACGCCGTGGCGGCGCGCGCTCGTCGTATCGTCGGCGCTCGGGGCGCTCGTCGTGTTCGGCATCTTCATCACGCCGAGGCCGGCGCCGGAGTCGCTCGCGTCATACGGGTCGACGAACGGCTC
>JANWLL010000106.1 GCA_025450855.1 Vulcanimicrobiia bacterium | reverse complement strand
TTCGACACCGCGGAACTCGCCCCGCAGCTTGCATTGCAAATCGCGGCAACCGTCGACAAGAACACCCCGATCGGAAGCAGCAACCTTCGCATCGTCTTCTCCTTCGGAAAGCTCTACAGTAGGCTCTCGCCAAGGACGCCTTCAGCGATTCCCGTCGTTGACGCCGCGCCTGAACCATCGTTCGACGTGTATTGCAGGACAGAGGTCGCGCCGAACTGGCGACACGTGATGCGGTTGGGAGGGGTCCCTCCGCTACCGGTTATCGAGCCGACGACGGTATTGACACCCGATGTGATCGTGAAAGACTCGTTCAAAGACCAGCCATTATGTCGGAATAACGTCGAGCGTTGCCAAACGCCATTGGCCGTGAACTTGCCTGGAAATGGCCCCGTGGCCCTACCGGTCGCTGTGAACTTAGCATATGCATCGTTGATCCCAGCGCAAAATACGTGTACGACCTGGACCTTGTACGCTTTGAACGATTCGCCCTGAACCTGGTCTTGAGACGAGCCCGGGCTGAGGCTTTGAGCCGCTCCTGGAACTAGCGGTTGCGTAAACCCGCAGCCGGACAGCAACAGCACCTCGGTCGCTAAGACGAGGAACATATTTCGGAGCACATTTGTGATTCGCATGATGGTGTAAGCGTAACCGACTGGTCTAAACGCGGGCTAAAACGCCGTGCGATCGGCAAAAACAAGAAAGGAGGCGGGGTTTAAGCCGCCTCCTTCCGTTTGCTAGCCGCCGTGGGAGAGACTGGTTCCGTCACCCGTTATCACCACAGGGAGCGTCGAGCCGTCTGGCAGCACCAGCTTCTCGAAAATTATGCGAACCTCACTCGCCTCGCTATCATATTGGAGGTGGATGTAGCTTGTCCGCACGAGGGAACCTTGTTGATATACTTTCGCGACCAGCCTACCGCCGCAGTCGGGCTGTACCGTGATC
Organism: Vulcanimicrobiia bacterium; assembly: GCA_025450855.1. Taxonomy (GTDB): domain Bacteria; phylum Vulcanimicrobiota; class Vulcanimicrobiia; order Eremiobacterales; family Eremiobacteraceae; genus JANWLL01. Next base: position 9,735 of record JANWLL010000106.1, on the reverse strand, counting down.
TTTCCAAGAATGGTCTGGGATGCTGGCGTACCAGCAAGGCTGTTGACTTCGCTCCCGACGAAGTCCCCGGCGGAATCACTGCTGTAGCGTCCAACCGCTGCGACAGGGACTTGGCCCGACGGAGTGATGGCGACGCCGGTATACGTGAAACCGAAGGCGCCGGCGACATTGGCGAGAGAGCAGCCGCCGCCTCCCGCAGCGTTTGCAGCCGGCATTTGACCCGCACTGGTCGTCGCGAAAAGGACCACCGCGAGCGTGGCGATTGCGAGCTTACGTTGCATGAATATCTCCTCAAGCCCGAAGATGGGCAACTCCACCAAACACCCGGGCCGGGAGCGAGCATCCCGTTCGGGCGCGGATGATGATGTGCGCGCCAATCGTACGGGCTTCGGGTAAACGGAGCCTGAAATGGTCGCGGCGGCCCTAGCTGTTCGGCATCCCGGCGTGGACGATCTCTGACGCCGCAGGACCGCCCCACGCTGCACCGGCCGCGGCAATCCGCTGAGATCGAAAGTATCTTGATCGCGCACCTGCCGCGGCGGCGATTCGGGCATTGCCGCACTGCGAAGCCGCTTCCTCAAGGAAGGCGAATGCGCGATCCGCATCGAGCGGCGCGTGATGCGCGTTTTCCTCGAGCGCGTCGAGCGCCCGCCGGAGCGGGATGTCTGCCCTTTCGCCGATCCGGGCCGCGACGCACGCCCTCGCGAGCTCCCGGGAGTCGCTCCAGCTCCCAGATCCTTGTGCCGGCGGCGACTCGTCAAGGGATCTGCTGACGGCCCGCGCCGCGTCGTTATCGCCAACGCCGTCGCGGTGCAGCAACGCCTGAATGCGCAAGAGCGCAATGCGTTCTCTGTGGCGCGGCAACCGCGCGACGTTTTTCAGACTAGCCGCTCGCTCCACTGCATCGAGCGCCTCATCCCACTTGCCGGAAGCAGCCGCGATCCTGGCAGCAGTGAAGTGGCACCGGAATTGAAGGATAGGAACCGGATCTATCGGCGCGACAAGCGCCAAGCGGCTTAGCGCGCCGACCTCTGTCGTGATGCCGATCGCCGCCGCAACCTGCGATCGCGCTTCATCGAATCGGTCCAATAGGCAAGACAGGCTGCACTTCGTGTGAAGAAACGCTGCTTCTGCGAGCGGCCCTGCGCGCCGGGCTTCTTCGCGGCCGACATTGGCTGTTCGCAATGCTTCCCCAAACTGCCACCACGTCATCTGCGCGCGCAAGATCTCAGCGGTCGCCGATTGCGCGATGTCGAGGCGATCGCATTGGATCGCCAAGTCATGCGCGGCAAGACCGGCGGGCAACGCGACCTCGCGCAATCCTAACTCCCGCGCGGCCCCGGCTTGCTGGACGAGCGCCAGCGCTTCTAGGGCGATGTCGCCGCAGCGGATCGCGTTGCGGACAGCATGATCGGCCTCGGATTTCTGCTCCACGAAGAGAGACGCCGCACCCTCCATGACTGCGACATCAATCGTGGCCAGGGTTGACTCACGGAGGTCGCCGGCCGCTTCGGCGAACATCACGGCGTTGCGCGCCGAGGCGATCGCGTCTTCTACATCGCCTCGCGCGAAGGCCGCGCGTGCCGCAACCTTGTAAAGCTTTGCGAGCACTGCGTGGAGCTCGATGGATCGCTCGACCTGCTGAATCACCCGAAGACCGGCATCGCAACGATCGCCCGCGTCCTGTGCTGCGTTCAGCTCAAGCGCTTCTTCGGCGGATCGCAAGTACGAGCGGGCTGCCTCCAGTCGTTCGCCGGCGGCGTCGAGGTGACTCGCGCGTCGCAGTGACGCGCCGAGCTCGTCGCTCGTCTTGAGGCGTTGCGCCAGCGCACGGTGAACCGCAGCGCGCCTTCCCGCGTTGAGCCCGGCCGCGGCCACATCCGCGATCAGACCGTGGGCAAAAGCGAACTGCGCACCAGAGCTCGGTTGTACGATGAGGCCGAGCGCAAGCAAGTCGTCGAGCGCGTCGAGCACGCTGGGCTCATCGAAGCCGAGAGCCGCGCTGAGATCCCCAGCCTTGGCGAGCGGCTCGAGCGCCAGCACGCACGCGACGGCATGTGGGATATCACCGCGCGCGTGCAGTCGAGCCCCGATGAACCGCCTGACTGTGTCCGGCAGCATCACATCAGGCTCGATCGCCTTCGTCAGCCGCCAGATGCGTCCGTCGCGCGCCAGGACGCCTGAGCTGACGAGCGTACTGAGGAGTCCATTGAAAAAGAGCGGATGGCCTCCGGTTCGCGAGTACAGCACGTCGAACACATCGTTTCGATCGTCTCCCAACGACTGCGCGAGCGCCCAGCGTAGATCGGCTCTCTCAAGATGTCCAACGGGGAGCTCATCGAACGGCATGTCCGCGAAAAGTGAGCGCAACGCTCCAAGGCCTTCCGGTCGGACCGCAGCGATGACCGCGTGACTCAACGCGGCGATACGAGCAAAAGCGACGAATATGTCGAGCGCGTCGCCGGTCAACTCGTGCGCATCGTCGACGAAAAGCGCCGTCGGCGCTGTCAAGCGAGCTGCGATCGCTTGAGCGACCGCTGCCGCGATATCGGTCGAGTTCGCCCTGACAAATGCATCGAAGTCGCCGGCCCCGACGGCTGCGAAAAGATCGCGCCACGGCCCGAACGTGTTCGGACCGGGTGTGGCACAGCGGACTTGGAGCACGCGAAGAGAGTGCTCCGCGGCGATGTGCGTGGAGCGCTCGAGCAGCGCGGACTTGCCGATGCCGGCCTCACCGTGTACGATTGTGATGCTGCCTTGGGCGGCTTGCGCGCCGAACTTCACCGCGAGAATCGCGAGCTCACTTTCTCGGCCTGCGAATGGCAAATCTGGTTCGTCCGAAGCCGACGGCTCGAAGTTCTCGATCGCCTTGAATCGACTCTCAAAGGCCGCCGAAGGCTTTTCTCCGATCTCCGCAAGCGCTCGTCTGCAGCGTACTAGCCACGATGCCGCCGAAGCTCGGCTGCCCGCGGCGAGCTCGGCCTCGATAAGCGTGGCATAGACGTCTTCTTCGTAGGGGTTGCGCGCGATGAATCGACGTGCCGATTCGACGTCGCCCGAAGAACGCACGACGCGAGCGAGCACCGTCTCGTAGAGGCTTGCGATCCGCTCACGTTCTTGCACCGACCAGTTGTCGTAATCACCTTCGAGAAAGTCGCCGCGATAGAGCCGTAGTGCCGCTATGTCTGCTGCCGGCTCCTCACGCGCCACCAACTGCCTGAACTCGTTCGCATCCACGTCGGTCTCCGCGATCCAACGGATCACCGATTTGGTGACGAGCAAGAACCTATCGACCTCGAACGCCGACGTTCTCAGGCAGCGTCGCACCGAATGTAACGCCGTGTTCAGGCTGTCGCGCGCGTGCTCCGGGTCTGCGTCAGGCCAGAAAATGTCGATCAGCCGTTCACGCGCAGCGTCCGTTCCGCTGTTCATGATCAAGAACGACATCAGAGCCCTGGCCTTACGCGTGGCCGGGCTGCGTAGTTGGTTCCCGTCGACGATGAAGGCAAAGCCTCCAAGTGTCGTCAGCCGGGAAGTCGAAATCGTCGTTTCGGGTTCCATCGGTCCAAAAAGCTCAGAGAGGATCGGTTCGCCGACGTCTCAGGCGATGCCCTCAGAACTCGGCGTTTTCAGTCTCCGTTTAGCCCGCTGCGCTATGGTGATCCGTGAAATGATCGCCAAGACTGGAGAAAAACCTCGCAGTTTCGTGGTGGTCTTTTTCCGATCGAGGAGCGGCGAGCTTTGCTGCCGGGTCACAGAGGTGTCGGCGCAGAAGACGTGGGTCGCCCAGCGCGCACCGGCCCTCTTGCGGTTGCTGATCGTCGACAAAAACAAATGAACCAGAGCGCCGCGACGAAACCTAGACGTCGATCCGCCATAAACGTCGCCGCCGCATGCGTGGTGGCCGTTTTTGCTGCCCTGAACTTGTCCGCATATCCTGGATTCTGGAACTCGGGCGTCTTCGGCCAGTTCGGATTCGACACAGGCCAGAGCAATGGACCAATCGGTCATGGCGTCATCAGCGACGTCGTTCCCGGATCGCCAGCCGCCTCAGCCGGCCTCAAACCGGGAGACGCGATCGTCCGACCCGTGGCCTTGCGGGATCGACTTCTCGTCATAGGTGAGTTGATGCCGGTGCCGGGCGAGCGACTTACGATGTTGATCATGCGAGGAGGCCGATCGCGGACCGTGACGATCGAAGCGCGCTCGCCCGCACCGCTATCGTTGAGCGAAAACGTTAGCGACGCTTTCCTCGTTCTCGCGCTCATCATGTATCTCGCCGTCGGGTTCGTCCTGACATTGCTGCGCCCTGGCTGGATGACCTGGGGATTCTTCCTGTTCGCCTTCGGTCTGCTTGTCGGGTGGTCGCCGTGCAGCTGTTGGGGTTACCCATCCCAGGCGATATCTTTGTCAACATACATGTCGATATCCGAGATCCAGGGTCCGCTGGTCGATTTCGGCATCGTCGGCATTCTTGTGTTCTGCCTTCGATTTCCCACTGATACGCCGACCGGCTGGCGGCGGGCGGTTGGAAGTGCGGCCGTCTACCTCGCGATCGCGTTGACAGCACTCGATACCGCGCGCGAATGGTACTTGGACGGCTTCAGGTTGGATATCGCCGATACCCTATCGCACGTCTTCGACGTGGTTTCGCTCGGGATCGTCGTCGCTTCGACCGCCGCGTTGCTGATGACGTTCCGTGACGGCAGCGAGCTCGAACGCCACAAGATAAAATGGGTGGTCTCCGGTTTAGTGCTCGCGATGATCCCCGCAGCGGCGACGCTGTTGAGTTGGGAAGGGCGCTTCGAAGTGCCTGTGTGGGTGTTCGGCGCGCTCAACCTTCTGCTCATCCCCTTGCCCATCACGATAGCCTATGCCGTGATCCGTCACCGTGTGATCGACATCCGTTTCGTGTTGAGCCGTTCGCTCGTGGTCGGCGGTATCGGCGCCGTCGTCGCTGTGCTGATCATCGCCACGGATTGGGTGTTCGGCTCGCAGCTTTCAGCCTCACGCTATGAAGCCACGGCATACGTGGCGCTTGCCCTGCTCATCGGATTCTCGATGAGTGCGGCGGGCCGATGGCTCGGACGGATGACCGATGCGCTCTTCTTTCGCCAGCGTGACCGAACGCAGAAGTTGGCCGGAGTCGTCTCCGATGCCGTGACGCGCGCCGCGTCTCCGGACGCTCTTCGCGAGCCGCTCACGATCGATCTCGCGAATGCGCTTGCGTTAGCGTCCGCAGCGCTCTTCGAGCACATAGAGAGTGGCGGTTTCGTGCGTACCGCCTCGTCGAACTGGCCCGACGGGACGATTTGGCACATCCTGCCCGACGATGCCGCGGCGAAGCGCGTCGCGGAGCGCGGTCGGGTGACCGACATCGACAACATCGCATGGGATGAAGGCGCCGTTCCCAGCGGCTTCGGCCGCCCGACTATACTCGTGCCGATCATCGCGGGTAAAGTAGTTGCCGCCATTCTTCTGCTCGGTTCGCACGAGAACGGCACGGCGCTCGATCCCGATGAAGTCCGCATGGTCCGGAATATCGCGGCCGACGCGGGTGTCGTCTTCAAAATGGCTCGGCCCGGTCAACCATCCTATTCCGGCGAGACGCCACATCCGGCTCGCACCTGACGCGCTGCGGGCGACCCTAAAAGGGCGCTATGCATTGGTCGCCTCTTCGATCGCTTGCCTTTCCGACCAAGCCGCGCCCTCGGATGCAAGCCGCTCGATCTCCGCCGGTTCGAGCCGGGCCTCGAGCGATTCTTTGATGCGCTCCCCGCTCTCGCGTGTGGTTGCTATGCGTCCGAGGCCGAGAGACTCGAGTCGGCTTCGCGCGTATCCGAACAGGCGGCCCGCCTCGCTCGTGCGACCGATGCGGACTGCGACGCTTCCGAGGTCGAGCGCCAATTCGGCGACGTAACGCTCGTCGCCCATTTCGCGTGCACAGCGCATGCCTGCCAGACCCGCGTCGCGCGCACCCTGGATATCGCCCATGCGGAGTCGATTGAGCAGAATATTGCCGTACAGGATCACGAGATCTTCGACATTCTTCTTGCGCGACAGGATCGCCAGCGCCTCGGTATAGCAGCGCTCGGCTTGCGCGTGATCGCCCGCCGCGAACTCACACGGGCCGAGATTCGTGAGCGTACCGCCGACGCGACGCTCGTCGCCGTGTGCTTGGAACATTTCGATAGCCTCGCGGAAAAGCGCGCGTGCCGCGACGAGATCACCGCGACGCTGGGCGATGATCGCGCTCATGTTGATACACTTCGCCAAGGCGAGCTCCGGGCCGGCGTTGCGGTAGATCTCTGATGCCCGCGCGACCGCATCATCGGCCGACTCCGTCCTACCTGCCAGAAAACTGTGCCAAGCCACGAGGTAAAGCGCATCGGCGAACCCGGCATCGTCACCGTTGCGCTCAAAGGTCTGTTGGGCATTGACGGCTGCGTCATGATATCGGTCGCCGGAACCCAGAGCGGCGAGCGCGAGCAAGAGGTCTGCCTGCAGATTAGAACGCGTCGTCGCGTCTATACGCTCCAGCGCGAGAGTTACCCAACTTCGCGCCTCGGCAGCCAAGCCGACGGCCTGCCAAAGCCGCACGATCGAGGCAGCGATCGCGGCCCCCAAATCCGGGTCATTGCTTTGTTGCAAAGCCCAGTTGAGGGCGCTTCGCAAGTTATCGATTTCCGGTTCTTGCAGCGGAAGGCACTTTTCCGCCGGCTGGGAGCGGTGATTGGCCTTCGCCTCTAAGGCGAACGTCCGAAAGTACTCGGCATGTCGGCGTGCGAGCAGATCTCGGGCACCAATCTCCAATAGCTTTTCGAGCGCGTAGGCACGCGTGGATTCCAGCAGACGGTAACGCTCGCCATCTCCCGACGTGTCCGCCAAGACGAGCGACTTGTCCGTCAATGACGAAAGCAGGTCGAGGATGGCGCTCTCGTCCGTGCCGTCGTCCGAGCAAACCGCCCACGCCGCTTCCAGCGTGAATCCTCCGGCAAAAACACCCAGACGTCTGAAGAGCGTCTGTTCGTTCTCGTCGAGGAGCCCATAGCTCCAATCGATGAGCGCGCCGAGCGTCTTCTGGCGGGGCAATGCCGTGCGGCTTCCGCCGGTGAGGATCTTGAAACGTTCGTCCAACCGCTTTGCCAGATTGGGCAACGCAAGCACTTTGATACGGGCGGCCGCGAGTTCGATGGCCAGCGGAATGCCGTCAAGGCGCCGGCAGATGTCGGCGACGATAGGGGCCGTCTCATCAGTCAATTCGAATCGGCTATCCGCCGCCATAGCGCGTTCGACGAACAGCGCGGTCGCGCCGTAGCTCTGCGCTTCTTCCGCCGTGATTCTTATAGACGCGTCGGGCACCGACAGGGAGGGTAGCCGGTGCACGAACTCGCCCGCCACGCCGAGCGGCTGACGTGAGGTGGTCAAAATGCGGACCTGCGGGCACGCTTTGAGGATCGCCTCTGCGAGTGGTGCGACCGCTGCGAGCACGTGCTCGCAGTTGTCGAGGATCAGCAGCAGCTCTCTGTGCTTGAGCGATCGAAGCAGCGAAGACTCGATTGAGTCACCCGCCTGCGTCAATTCCAACGCTTGTGCGATGGCGCTTGGCGCCAGGCCGCCGTCCGAAATGGGGGCCAAGTCCGCAAACCAGACGCCACGCTCGTAATGGTCGATGAGGTCGGCGCCGATCTGCAAAGCGAATCTCGTCTTACCGACCCCGCCGGCGCCCGAAATCGTTACGAGCCTGTGCGACGCGACCAGCTGCTTCACTGAGTCTAGTTCGCGCTCGCGGCCGAGCAGGGCTGTCGACTGTACGGGAAGGTTGTTCGGGCGAGCGTCGAGCGAGGTGAGCGCTGCGAAATCCGACGGCAAGCCGGCGCTCGATACCTGCCAGACGTGCTCGGGCTGCATCAAGTCTTTGAGACGGCGCATGCCGAGGTCGACCAGCGATGCGCCGGCGGGCAAACCGTCCGCGACCGCATTTCTCACCGCGTCGGAGATAAGAATCTGACCGCCATGTCCGATCGACATCAGCCGCGCGACGCGATTCACCGTGGGGCCGTAGTAATCGAGATCGCGTTCGACCGCGGTGCCCGCGTGGACGCCCATGCGCACGCGAAGGCCGCCGACTTCCGAGAAGTCTTCCTTATATAGGCGGTGCTGGCCGGCAAGCGCGGCTTGGAGCGCCTTCTGCGACGAGCCGAACGCGGCGCAAAATGCGTCGCCGACGGTCTTGAAGACGTAGCCGCCGTGGCGCTCGATCTCGGCGCGGATGAGCGCGTCGTGGCGCGCGACGGCGACCTTCATCGCGTCGTGGTGCTGCTCCCAACGGTTCGTCGATCCTTCCACGTCGGTGAAGAGAAACGCGACTATGCCCGAAGGCATAGACGTCGACTCCGGCGCGAAAGAGCGCGCGGGGGAGATGTCCGGCATCGTTCCCGGACGTTCGTCCCCGCGGGTCTACTCTCCGCCGCTACTTAGAGCACGTGAGGTCGATTCTGAAGTTTGCGGGCAGTTTGTAATGGGGCGCGCCGGATAGCGCGTTCTGGATCGCCGTATTGAACGTGACGAGTAAGCGGACCGGCTTGTCATTTCCGTTCAGACCGCCACCGCCGAAGAGCTGCGAGAACGTATATGACGAACCGGGTGTAAAGGCTATGTTCCGTGCCCCTAGATAGAGGCCGCCGGCGACGTTGAACGAGGATGCATTGTTGCCGCTCTGCGTGGCGAGAAATTCATCCGAGACGTTTGTCTGCGGCTCGTCCCCGCTGGGCAACACACCGGGCCATACCTTACGATTCGTGATGTTGACCCAGGTCTGCGTGACGCGCCATCCATTTTGGTCTTCTGGTCTCGCGTCGGGCGGAACCGCCGCAATCGCGGTCGCGCGCATCTTCCAAACGCCGTTCGACATCCACTGATTCAAGCAGCCTGATGTCGCGTTGATCTGGTTGGACCCGCCTTCGGCGTTGGCGACGGCACCTGTCGCCTTGCAACCAAGATCGAAGTGAAAATTGTATTTTGCGGAAGTGAACTGCGGCTTTGATGATTCTTGGGCAAGCTGGGCGCCATTGAATACGATATCGAGACTCTTGGGTTTGTCGGACGGATCGACGTTCTGACGATAGAACACTTGCTTGTACGTAAGCTGACCGGCGGGTGCCATGGTATTGAACCCGACGACTGCCATCGACATCGAGGCGGCGGTCGTGTCGCTCGCTTTGATGACGCCATTTCCGAGCTGCAAACTTTGATCTTTGAGGAGCGCATCACCCGGAGAGGTCTCTCCCGACGTGCCGTTGCGCCACACCTCGGTGACTTGCCAGCCTACTTGTTGGCTGCCGCTCATGTACGGCTCGACGTCAGTGACTTTGACGCGCCATACGCCGTTGAAGAGCCATTGATCCATGCAGCCGTCGCGGCTATTGGCGTCGCCAAGACTCGCTGAGCTTGTGGATAAAACGCCGATCATCGCCATCGTGAGCACAATAAGCCTTAGGCCTGATTTTCCCATCGAAATTCTCCTCGCTTGATCCATGTCACGCCGGGCCCCCGCGGGACCCTGTTGCCTATCGTACCGCCTATGGTGTCCAAAGGGCGTCCAGGAGCAAATCAGGGGCTCACCACGTCATGCTGTGCACGATGTACGGGTTTTCGCCGGGTTGGTAGTATACGTCGTAACGATATCGCTGGTCGGCCGGCAGATCCCAGCGCCTCTGATTCAGCACCACGTAT
>JANWLL010000105.1 GCA_025450855.1 Vulcanimicrobiia bacterium | reverse complement strand
GTATCGCGTCGTCCACTGATGTCGAGATCGAGCTTGTCGGTCGGCTTGATCGTATCGGAGATCCAATACGAACCGTCGCGGTTGTTCGCCGGTTCCACTTCGCCTATGCCGGACGACGGAAGCGCGATCGTCAAGTTGTTCGTGCTGTAGATCGACTGACCGCCGAACTTGATCAGGTTCTGCGCGTTCAGCTGACTGGTGTATTCGGCGAACAGTTCCTGTTGGTCGGAGTGGCGGTTCTCCCAGAGATCGTCAAACGCGCCATCACCGAACGGGAACGCGAACGTGACGTACGAGTTGACGCGCGCATAGTGCATCGACAGCGCCGAGCTGGGGCCGAAGTTGTGCGTCCAGCCGAGCTTGTCGATGAAATACCCCTGGTCGTCGTGATCGGTCATGCCGGGAGTCGCGGACTCCGTGCACGACGATTGTCCGGGGAATAGACCGATCCCATTGTTGCAGATGCCGCCCACCGCCGACGGACTCGTGGCGACCGCGCCGTCGGCGGGATTCATGCTGGGGAAGAACAGCGCCTGGAGCGTGTTGTTGTAGTGCTCGATGCCGGTCGTTCCCAAGTATTGGATGTCGTTGTCATTGTTCGGTCCGAAGCGATAGTGCAGGTTGAGCACTTCGTCACGGCTGGGCATGACGGAGCCGAGCTCCCCGATGGACGCCGTCTCGGCGGATTCCGGACCGGGATAGAACGTGTTGCGATCGCCCCAATTGTAGCCGGAGTTCCACGTCACCGCGGCCGCATACCAAGAGAAACGCCCGTCGGGCGTCGCGCTGCCGTAGTCGAAGTTCAGACCATGATAGAACGTCGGTCCTTGCACGAGTGTCGTCACGCTGCCATGCGCCGGGTACGTGCCGACGCCGACGACGGTGTTGACGACGCCCGAGATCGAATTGCCGCCGGACGCGTCGTAGCCGCCGGTGCTGACCTGGATCCGCGAGATGCCGTCTTCGACGAGGTTCGTGGCGAACGTACCGGTGACGGGCTCAATGGTCGTAAGTCCGTCGTATTCGTAGCCGACTTCCTCAAGACGACCGCCGCGGATGTGCGCGGTGCCGCCCGAGTCCAACGTCACGCCGGGGAGCGTGCCGATGATACCCGGCGTTTGGTAGAGCGACATCGATCCACCCGAACCGTTCGTCGAGTTGGCCGCCGACGCGGTCAATACGTACTGATCCGCGGTCACGGATGGTTGAACCACGCTCGTCGCGCCGCGCACCGTCACGTGGCTGAGCACGGTCAGTTGTTTGGAGAGCGCGATGTTGACGACGGCGCTGTTGTTTTGGATGACGCTATTGCCGTCCGACATCGCCGTCTGATAGCCGGCGGCCGAGGCGGTCACGCGATACGTATCTGGATACACGTTGACGACCGCGAAATCGCCTCTCGCGTCCGTCGTCGTGCGATACGTGCCTGACGGCGATACCGCCGTGATGCCGGCGCCGGCAACTGCCGCGCCAGTGACGGAATCCGTGACCTTGCCTGTGATCTGTCCGGTTGAGCCCGCCAGTACCCTTGTTTCCTGGCCGAACACCAACCCCAGAACCAGCGCAACGCCAAAGACGCCGCGTAGGATCTTGCCGTTCATATGTCCTCCAATTTTCGAGCCTTATGTGGGCCGTAAAGAACGGCCCGACATAAGTGTAGCATCGCGCACCTTTTCTCGTCGCGGACGCATGGACGTCGTCAAGCACTTTCAGACGCGCGCGGATTTTGTCCGAAAAGACTAAGCCGGTCCGAACGTACGCGACGGTCAGCGCGGGTCGATGCTAGACTCCAATCGGACGTCCATCGTCCAAGGAGGAAACATGTCAAAGCATCGGCTCCTAGGCTTCGTGCTCATGCTGTCGATCGTGTTCTGCCAGGCAACGTTGACGCTGGCGGGAACGACCGGCAACATCAGCGGCGTCGTCACGGATGCAAATGGTCAAGCGATCGCCGGAGCGGCTGTGTCGGGCACCTCGCCCTCGCAGACGATCCGAGCCGTCACCGATACAAAGGGATTCTTCGTCCTGTTGAATCTCTCGCCGGACACCTACGCCGTCACGGCGGCGAAGGACGGTTACGATCCTACGACCGAGTTCGGACTCACGGTTTCCGCCGACCAGACGACGCGCGCTGATATCGCCCTGCGCGTGTCAGCGAAGGTCATCGGTCGCGTCACCGCGACCGCGCAAACGTCGGTCGTCAATAAGACGGTCACCGGGGACCTCTACGCGGTCAACGCGCAGGCCATCAGCAGCTATCAGGGCAGTGCGGGTGGCGCCGAGACGCTCTATAGCCAAAACGGCGTCGTCGGCTCCTTGCCCGGCGTGGCCCGACAAGGGGGCTCGGGCGGCGGTTACAACGGCCAGGGCACGCTGAGCTTGCGCGGCGGTTCGTTCGACCAAGTCGGTTTCGAGCTCGACGGCATCCCGCTGAACCGCGGTTTCGACCAGTACAACGCCACGTCGTTCCTGACCAACGGCCTCGCAAGCCTCGAGGTCTACACCGGCGGGGAACCTGCGGACGCAGGTCGCGCGATGTCGGGGTATATCAACCAGGTCATGCAGCGCGGCCGGTTTCCAGGCGGCGCCGACGTCACACTCGTGGGCGGCAACCCGACCTTCGACCACACGCTGCAGACCGACATCTACGGCGCGACGCCGGACGGCAGGTTCAGCTACTACGTCTCGTCGCTCGCAGTGAACGCGGGTTATAGCTTTAACAACACGACCAACAATCAGGGGCTGACGTTCAACGTTCCCGCCGGCGATGCGGGTTGCGCCGACTACAACCACATCGCGGCCGGCGGCGGCTTTATTAACGGTGCCATCCTCAACTGCGGGCAATCGAACGCGTTGCGTGCGGAGATCTCGCAAGGGTTATACAACAACAACGACTATGCTGACGAGCGCGACACCGTCGGGAACTTCCACTGGCTGTTCTCGCACAACGGCCTGCAGGACGACCTTCAAGCGCTCTACGTCGTCGGGATGACGATATCTCCGAACTACGACGCATACGGCGGCGGCGCAAAAGTCGATCCCGCGCTTTTTTGCGAAGAAGGCGCGTGCTCGATCGGCAACCCGAACCCGCTTACCATCGACTGGCCGACCGGGGCGGTGTATACGGGCGGCGTCGGCAAGCCCTACGATCCCACGAAGTTCCTCGCCTTGACGTGGCCGACGGCGGGCGGATCCCAAGGGCCGATCATGGGGGGCTTCACCGATAACCAAGCCACCCAGTACTCGATCGAAAAGCTCGGTTACACGCGTTCGTTGAGCTCCAGTTCGTTCATCCGGTTGTACGGTTACAAGATGTACTCGTTCTGGACGCTGAACCAACCGACCGAAGGCATCGTCGGCGGCACGTTCTACCAGCTGCACGACAACGCCACCGGCCTCACATTGAACTACGAGAATCAGATCAACGCTGCGAACCAGGTCGCGCTCGACGTCGACTACAGCAAAGACCTAACGGACCGCAACAACTACGGCAACTACTTCGGCATGTCGGATACCGCGGGCGTGCCCGGTGGTCGGACCGAGTGCGGCAACCTGTCCACGGACACGCTCGTCGCATGCAATCCGGGCGACAACGTGGTCGAGACCCGTGGTCCCTACAACTACGTGTCGACGACGACGCCGATCTTCACCGACCTCGTACTGGCCGACACATACCGGCCGTCCGAGAGATGGACGTTCAACATCGGCGCGCGCTTCGACCAGTTCAAGTTCGCGTTGATGCCGCTCCAGATCGGCGGCGCGAACGGACTTGCCATGCAGTCGGAGCTGCAGGACGGCGTCTGTCTCCACGGCTTCGCCTATCCGGTCGGGGACCCGTGCAACGGTTACCTGAACGTCCTCTCGACGCCGGCCGGCGGCGGATTGCCGTCGGACAAGCCCGGCGCCGCGAACTGGCAGAACGTCTCCGGCGACCTGACGTACAACGACTTCAGCCCGAGATTCGGCATGACGTTCGCGATGACGTCGCGCGACGTCGTCCGTGCCTCGGTCGGACGGTACGTCGAGGCGCCGAACTCCGCGTTCCTCGAATACGAATCGCCCAGCGTCTGGGGTCCGGGAAACACGGTGCGCGCGCTGAACCGATACTGGGATGGTCTCGGCTTCACGGCGCTGCACCCGGTCCAGCCGGAGGACAGCACCAACTACGACCTCTCTTTCGAGCACGACTTCGCGAACGGTCTGTCCGCCAAGATCACACCGTTCTACCGTAACACGCGCGGACAGATCTTGACCTTGCCGGTGAATCCGGCGATCCCGACCTTCGTCACCGGCTACAACTACGGCGCGGCCCACATCAGCGGTACCGAGTTCTTGTTGCGGAAGAACCGCACGGGCGATGAGGGTTTGTCCGTCACGCTCGCTGCGACGTACACGAACTCGAAAATCCGCTACACAGCTGCGGGCAACGGGTCGTCGTTCATCGACGTGCAGAACGCCGGAATAGCGGCGTACAACGCGGCGCACCCCGGGGCGAAGTATCCGTTGCTCGATCCCAACGGGTACTACTACCCGTCGTTCGTGCAAGCGCCGCTCGTCGCCACGCCCTCGTACGTCGTGCCGTTCGTCTCCACGCTGACGCTCGACGAGCGGACGCACGGATTCGATATCGTGCCGACGTTCAACTACCAATCGGGTGCGCCGTATGGCGATCCGTCGCTCTTCCCGGATCCGACCGGCCTTGCGTCGGTCGGACCCGATCCGTACACGCACACCTTCGATGCGCCGGGATCGCTCAGAGGCCCATCGTTCTTGACGATGAACCTAGCGGTCGGTCACGACCTCGGGCAACGCACGAAGGCGACGTTGCTCGTGACGAACGTGTTCACGTCGATCCACAACCACGGCTATCCGTGGGAGCTCCCGACCAGCGATGGCGTGATCTCCTATTCGGATAACTATTTCTACCAACTGAGTCCGCTCGGCGCGCCGAACCTCAGCGGGTTCCCGCAAAACCCGGCCTACTACGGCGACAACTACTACCCGTACGCGCCGTACGGGCTCGCATCTGCTCGCCAGTTCACGTTCAGCGTCTCTACGAAGCTGTAACGAGCGGGCGGCGAAACGGTCGACCGTAAAGGTCGACCGCCCCAGGGGTCAGCCGAGGAATCGGCTGACCCTTTCTTTTTGCTGAGAGCGGATGAGGTCTAGCGCGAGTTGCGCAGGACGTCGGTCGGCGTGACGCCCATGACACGGCGCATGCAGCGCGCCATGTGGCTCTGATCGGCGAACCCAGCCTTGAGCGCCGCGACGCTCAGCGTTAGGCGCTCACGCGAAATCAGCTCGACGGCGCGGTCGACGCGTTGCCGGATGACGTATTGATGCACGGGGAAGCCGGTGGTGCGCTTGAACAGTGTCTTGAAATTCGACGCGCTCATGCCGGCGGCAGTCGCGATCTCGGCGAGCGAAAGATCCGAGGCCAGGTGCGAGTCGATGAAGTCGACCGTCGTGCGCAGTTGGCGCCGGGTCAGGCCGTTCTTCGGCAAAACGTCAGCAGCGCGCGAATAGCGGCCCAGCAGTTGTGCCGCTATCGCGGTGCCCAGACCTTCGGCATAGAGCCGCTCGCGCGGGTCCCCGTTTTCCAACTCGGCCTTCAGCGCCCAACAGACGTGCTCCAACTTGAGATCGCGGATCTGCAGCTGCGGGGCTATCCACAAGGCGCTCATGGAAAGGCCCATCGCATCCGCTGTCGACTCGAGCAACGTCGGCATCAGGCGAACGAGGAGGCTCGTCGATGGGCCGCCTTCTTCCCATTCGGCCGGTTCCCCGACCGGGATGATGTCGATGTCACCGGCCGTATGGAGAGCGTGATGCGTGACGCCGTCGCGTTGGTAGACACTCGTCACCGGCGTGCCGACGTTCATGCAAACGCTGTAATGCAAGTAGCACGGACGATGCTTGATGAGGCCACCGGAAGAGTGGTGGATCGAAACCTGAAGGCCTGCCCAAGTACGTTGCTTGCTTGAAGCGATGGGCGTGAACGACGCGTTCACCGGCATTCGTGCGTGACAATCTCGGTCCAACATGTGCACATGATACTTTAGCCATGCACGGAGCATGTCCTAAGTAGCGGCACAGAGCTGTCACTCGGTTGCGTCTGCTCGGCTGTGCAGAAAGTCCCGAAGAGCGGCGGATTGTCCGAGTCATCACCGGGCTATACATAATAGCTCTTGTCGCCGCATCGTCGATCAATTCGCTGCGGCAACAAGAGCCGTCGGTTCAAGGGGCTTAACCAGGAACCACCGCGATCATACTACGCAGTTGACGGATAGTTCGATGACGTTCGGATGATGTTTGATATTATCGGGCGACCATTCGGTGTCAATAAGGTGACGCGGTCGTCTGTGCATCCCGCTCGGTATCCGATCGTGCGCGACGGAGGACGCCGAATCTGTTACGCTTCACATCGGCCTACTCTTGAAGCGAGAAGGACCATGACGGGCGTCGGCTCGCACTCGGCGCTCGTCATGTTATTGTGCAGGTCCAATCTTGAGGGCTTTGCAGACGCTCTGCATCGACTGCGCCCGGCAATAGATGGCGAGGTTGTCCGACAACGATTGGGCCCACGCTTCGAATGTGTGCCGGAAAGTGAGTCCCGAGGACGGGTTGCCAAGGGCCAGACCCGACGAGTTGGCGGCGAACGTCCCCAACGCGATGTCCGTCTGATAGCTGATGAAGCTGCTCAACTGGCCCGGGGCTGACGAAGGGCCGGGCGCCGGCGCCGCGGCGGAGCGCGCCGCCGAGTTCGCAGCGATCAGCGTGCCCGCGAGCGCGAACGGGAAGAACGATAGCGCCGTCGTCTTGTTGCCGTTGGAGATGTTGTCCGACCAGATCTCCGACAAGTACGGCGGACTGCCGGATTGGCACCCGAGGACTTGGGCCGTGTAGTTCGCCTCGCTGCTTCCATATACCGTGAAGACGGCGAATGTGCCGTCCGCGGTGACGGTCGAGCCGTTGAGAACGATCGCGCCGATGGTTCCGTGGCCGGCCGGCGCTCCGCTCGTGTTCGCTCCGTATGGGTTGTTCGGATCGTTCGCGACGTATGGATCTCCGCTACATTGCGTTTGCAGATCCTCGAGCGTCCAATTGGATTCGGGTACGACGGCAACCGGATGTTGCGCGTCGCAGGTCTTCGCCGAAATGCCGACACGCGAGCAGATGTCGCGTTCGAGGCGTTGACCGGTCAAGAAGAGCAGAAAGTCTGCCGGGTTGTCGACCGCCGATCCGGTGGCGGTGGTCCCCGTTGCGGGCCCCGAACCCGATCTGCCGCTCGCAGAGCTTGTCGGTCCTTTCGCAGGCGAGGTGCCTCCCGAGCCGCCGCCGGAGCCTCCTCCGATGGAAAGCAAGACGTACAGCGTGGGTTCTTGCGCGATCATGAGCGGGTCGGGCTTTGCGGGGTGTTCGAGGGCGACGACGCCGACGCAGAACTTCAGCTGCTGCCAGAGCGCACGCGGATCGGTCTCCCGTGTGCCGGGCGAGCACGCCTTCATGGCGGATGCGCCGGCCTGGGAGGCACACGACCCGAGCCGAGTCGTGAGGAGGCGCGACAGATACGACTTCACGCCTTGCGGAACGGTCGGCGCCGCGCTCTTGTACGTCGGCGAGTCAAAGCCGTAGACGGCGACGATGTCGTTGAGATCGTTCGTGGTGCAAGTCGAGGTGGAGAGCGATTGAACAGCGGGGTGCGACGCGGCAGCTGCACCGGCAGGTAAGGCCGAGGCGAAGGTCGCGGCGATGAAGCTGACGATGATGACGAAGGCAAGTGCTTTGTTGGTCATGTGAAGCCTCTTCGTGGAGATCGGTATGCGTTAATGGCCGTTGAGCAAGGCCGCGGCGGTCGAGCTAAAGCTCGACCGCTCCCTTCTTATATGTAAAACGTAGATCGCTATGTGAAGCCTGCGAAGTCGTCGACAGAAATGCACTTACTCGCAGCCGTCTTACCGACGGTCTGCAGTTCATCGAGATGCGCGGCGTCGAACGGCTGGACGGACTTCTCGTCGATGCGGTTCAACCCGAGGGCGTCGAGTCCTTGCCGTGAGAGGTCGACGTCGTAGCGCATATAGCTGAAGAGCTTGTCGGCTAGCGGCGCTACGTTGCCGATGAGATCGCCGACCTCCGAGTCGAGCGCCTGCCCGTAGCGAGTTCTTCCGAATACCCGGCAGAGCAAGTCTTGCTCGACGGTCGCGGCGCGGATGAGCGCCGAAGGCAAGGACTGCACGTTATAGAGCAGGTTCATCTCGCTCTGCCGCAACCGCGGATTCGCCGTCTGGTCCGACCCGGTGCCGACCGAGACGAGCAGCATCTTATCCTCAGCGGCGGGCCAGCGCAGCTCGTACTGAGGCAGCGTCGCCATGAGGAAGAGCAAGAAGGCGGGGTTCTGATACACGGTGATCGCGCCGTCGACGAAGATGAACTGCTGCGAGCCCAAACGGATCGTCTCCGGCGGGAAGAAGACCGGGGCCGCGGTGCTCGCACGGACGAGTTGCCACAAGGGCAGGTCGAGGTTGCAGTCGTCGAGGCCGCGTTGGTTGTACTTCGCGCGAGGGTTGTTCGAGACGGGCCACGGCGAGTCGGTCGTGGCGTTGCGCATGACGATCAGCAAGAGCGTTCGAAGCTTGTCCGTCGCGAGCGTCGCGTCGTGGTCGCCGTCGCGACCGATGACCGAGCGTATCTCTTTGGCGAGCGCCCGCTGGGTGTACATCGACGAGGACGCCAACATGCCGATGGAACTCAGAAATTTCGATATGAGATTATCGGGACCGAGGTCGCGGGCGAGACGCACGAAGAAGTTCGCAGGATCGAGCATCGTGCGCGCGCCGGTCAGGTAGAAGTCTCGCATCTTCGTCGTGTCGAAACCGAGCGAGACCGCCGTCGCGATGATCGCGCCGGTGCTCGTGCCTGCGACGTAGTCGAAATAGTCGGCGAGGACGAGATCGGGCCGGCCGAACTTCTGGCGCAAGAGCGCCTCGATGCGGGCCAAGAACTCGACCGCGATCAAGCCGCGGATGCCGCCGCCGTCGATCGCCAAGAGCTTCTTGGGCCCCGGAGTTGTGATACGCGCTTCGAGATGCATCTTCGGCGGCCGACGTTCGGTCAGCGTGCGACGGGTTCCGGTCGAGTTCTCGCCGAAATTCGAAGCATGCCGTTCGACGTGCTTCCACTTGTGGTCGGACTCACGGGCCACCGCGATCCGCCCCCCGACGCGGAAGACATGCTTCGCGAGCGGTTTCGCGATCTGCTCGGGCGCCTGCGACGCGATCATCCCTCGATGCAGCTCCTCGTCGTATCCGGCTTGGCGGCGGGCGCCGACCTCATCGCCGCCGAGGAGGCAGT
>JANWLL010000104.1 GCA_025450855.1 Vulcanimicrobiia bacterium | reverse complement strand
GCGAAATCCTTGAACTTGTAGGTCTTCGTCAGGTGATGATCTTCGACGGAATTCCAGCCGTCGACTTCGGCGAGCAGAAACTTGATCGCGTCCGCGCCCAAAGGCGGCACGCCGCCTTTGCATGGGATGCAATCGCGTTCGGCTAGGCCACCCATCTCACGATTTCCGCTAGTGCTTCTTCGGAGTCGTCTTGGGTTTCGGTGCAGTTTTCGCGGGCGATGACGATTTGCCGCCGAGAGCGGCCCGGACTTGCGCGGTCGTCACCGGACCGCCGGTATTGCCCCACGCTCCGCGGATGTAACTGATCACTTGCGCGATCTGATCCGGTGTCAGCGTGCCCTTCCACGCCGGCATCTGCATCGAGCCGTAGCTCTGGCCCATCGCGGGTCGGCCGTGCATGCCGTTGCCGACCGTCAAGATGACCGCTTTCGCATCGCCCGACACGAACGGATTGTTCGCGAGCGCCGGCGCGACGTTCGGCGTTCCGCCGCCCGCCGCACCGTGGCAGCTGACGCAGTTAGCGGAGAAGACTTGCTGACCGGCGGCGCTCGGGACGACGGCGCCGCCCGTCGGAGTGGGGGTCGCCGGGGGAGCGCCCGCACCTTCGATAGGCGTCAGTCCGTGGAAACCGCTCGCCGCTTGGCGCTCGCCGATGACCTTCGCGCCGAACCAGCTCATGTAGACGATATTCGCGAAGACGAAAGCCGTGATGCCGAACAAGAGGTAGCGCGTGCCCCATTTCCGGCTCGGATTGCGGTCGATCCACGGCAGCGCGAGCAGAACGAGCACGGCGAGGCCTGGCAGGATGACGGTCGCGACGAGTTCCATGCTCGGCGGCGACGCGTTGAGGATGCCGTACAGCGAGTAGAAATACCACGCTGGGGTCGGCACGAACTGCGCGTCGTTCGGATCGGCCTGCGCCAAAAGCGGCGCGGGTGAATGCCACGCGAGCAGTGCGATGATGCCGAACATGATGAATGCGACGACCGTGTCCATGAAGATCTGGTCGGGAAAGAACTGTCCGACCTTCTTCGGTTTTTCGTCGACCGGCGGACCGGCGGCGCCGTTGTGGCGGAAGATCGCGAGGTGAGCACCGACGAGCAAGAGGATGAGGATCGGCGTCAACCACACGTGCAAGCCGTAGAAGCGGTTGATCGTCAGCGTGCCCATCGTCGAGCCGTCTTGCAAGAAGTTCGCGATGGCCGTTCCGATGACGGGCACGGTGCCCGCGATGTTGATCGAGACTTGCGTCGCGAAGTACGCGTCAAGGTCCCACGGCAGCAGGTAGCCGGTGAGGCCCATCGCCAGCGTCGTGAAGAACAATAGGACGCCGACGATCCACTGCATCTCGCGCGGTTTCTTGTACGCGCCCCACACGAGCGTCTGGAGCAGGTGCATCGTCATGAGGACGATCATCGCCGACGCGCCCCAGTAGTGGAGGCTGATGACGAACTGACCGAGCGTCACGTTCTCGTAGATGAATTTCGTCGACGCCCACGCGGTCGTCGCCGACGGCGAGTAATAGAACGTCAGGAAGATGCCGGTGACGATCTGGATGACGAGCGCGATGAGCGTCGCACTCCCGAACGTGTACCAGTAACTGACGCCCCCCGGCACGTCTTCCGTTAGGAAGTCTTTCGTCAGCGTGACGAAACCCGTCCGCTGATCGAGCCAGGTCAGGGCGTTCTGGATCATTTCTATCCTCTCGGTCGCTGCAGTGGGTTACGAGTAGGAGACGACGATGCGCGTCGGCTCGCCCTGTTTGTATCGGATCCAGGTGATCTTGGCTATGCCGCTTGTCTCCTCGATCGGGAGCGGATCGAGACCGCGCGGCGCCGGACCTGCAACATGCTCGCCGTACTTCGTGAACTGCGAGCCGTGGCATGGGCACGCGAACTTCTGCATGCTCGGTTGCCACAGCGGCTTGCAACCGAGGTGCGGACAAATCGAGCTGAACATCATGAAGCCCATGACGACCGCGGGATATGGGGATATGCCGGTCGCGACGACCTTGAGATCTGGAAGGTCCGGGCGTGCCGCCTGAAGCTTTGCCATCCCGTCCTGACCGAGCTTCATGCCCCACACGTACTCGGGCTCATCCATTTCGACGTACCCGTCTTTGATGTGGTGGGTGAAGTTGATCTTGATCGGCGTTTCGGTGCTCGCCTGGAGCTGCTTTATGTCCGCGACGTTGAGCGGCCACAAACCCTTGGAGCCGGCGATGATCGCCTCGGTCGGCACGAGCGATAGGATGGCCGGAATCCCGACGCCGATACCGACGATACCGCCGAGCACGACCGTAGCGCCGGCCATAAATGTCCTGCGACTGATCTCTTCAGGGGTACCGGGATCCTGTGCGCTCTGGCTGCTCGTCACCGCCCGTCCCTCCATATAATCGCGCGGAATCCGCGTCGATCCGCTATGTCGGCCTGTCTGTTCTCTACGCTGTGCGGGACGCCTGCCCGTCGCTTGGGCCGCGCGACACCTTCTATGCATCGTTTGGCGCACTGCGCCGTTACGCCAGAGTTCGCGCAAACGGGACCTCCGGGTGCCGGGTATTAGGCTCTTCGAATGGGGGTTGTGACACGCGTCCGAGCGCAGTACGCAGTGCTCCACATCACTACGTCCGGAAGGTGCGCACATGAGGTTTGGAAACGCTTTATCGACCGCGGCGGTCGTGACCATCGCGACGGCGATCGCCGTCGCCGGCTGCTCGATGTACGGCACGAGCGGCGTTCAATCTCCGACGTCGCAGAGCGGCCACGCGGCCGTGCCTTTCGACGTGCCGTCGCCGACGCCAACGCCGATCCAACTCGTCATCGCCGGACTCGTCGGAACGCCGACGTGGCCTATCGGCGACACCGCGACCGGCGCACAAGGCCAGTCAATCGATGGGCTCAACTGCCTCAAGCAGCTTGCAGAACCGTTCCACCACCACATCCAATTGAGCATCTTCGTCAACGGCCAACAGCTCACGGTGCCGATGGGTGTCGGCATGTTCCAGCCGGGCGGCGGCAAGAGCGGCTACATCTACCACACGACGTGCCTGTACTTCATCCACACGCACGATCGAACCGGCATCATCCACGTCGAGTCGAAGGTCGATCAGCCTTACACGCTCGGGACCTTCTTCAAGCTCTGGGGTGAGCCGCTCACGAGCACGCAGATCGCACAATTCACCGGACCGGTATCGATCTACATCAACGGCGCACCCGACACGATCGACCCGATCGCATCCGTGCCGCTGACCCCCGGCAGCGACATCACGCTCGTCATCGGTCAGCCGCCCGCGTGGATCCCGGCGTACATCCTGCCCCCGAGCCTGCAACCCTAGCTGTCGCCACAGCGCGCTCCGCCCGAGGCAAGCATCCGGCCTCGAAGCGGAGCGCGTTTTTTTAGCTTTTGCGGCCCTTTTTGTTCACCCAGTCGAAGCGGCTTATGTCACCCGAGAGCTGCTCGACGGCACCGTCTGCGGTAACCGCAGCCCTGATCGGCTCGTTGCCGCGCAGTTCGACGAAGACGTTGCCGTTCGCCGCCTTCCCGATGATGACGAAGCCCAACGATTGGAACTTCTTGACGACGTCCTGCTGCTTATCTGGCATGAAATTCCCGCTTCGGCGGGACGGAAAGCCACCCTCTGGTGTCGAATATCACCGGTCCTGAAAGGTAGTGAATCGTGGAACCGGACCAGTACATCAAGGAATTCTTCGATACCATCAAAGCGCAGCTCTCGGACACACGCGTCGACGTCGAGCGCCGCCGCGCAAGCTATAAGAACTCGGTCGTCACCGCGCGATGGTCGGACTACTTCTGGGATGTCGAGATGAAGTCCGCAGAGTCGGAGCCGCTGCGGCGGCTGTACGACCCGTCCAACGCCCGGTCGTCGGAAACGGCCGCCGAGTATTTCGTCGACGCGCTGCTCAAGGCGGCCGGAGACGATCCGCTCCCGCCTGAGATGCGTCCGCCGAGACGCGGACGGCGCCATTTCGGGAAGCGGGCGGCGACCTAGCCCTAGCGGCGGTACACGTCCTCGCGCGTCTGCGGAACGCGGACGCTTCCATCGGTCAGACGCTTCGCTAAGAGCGTCTGGCCGAGCCCCATGCGCCCCACCGAAAAGCCGTGCGCGGAACCGGCCATGTAGAAGCGCCAGACGTTATACGTCTCATCGCCGACAGTGGCACGTGCCCGCGCTTCGTTCGCTTCGAGCCTGCGCACCCAATCGCGCAGCGTCAGCGCATAGTGCTCGCGCAAGTTCTCGACGTCGCGAACCTCAAAGCCGGCCTCTTCCGCGGCAACGGTGATCTGATCGATACGTGGCAGATCGCCGTCGGGGAAGACGTAGCGCTCGATGAAGGTCGAGCGTTTCGGCGCGAAGCGCTCGAACAGCGCGGCGAGCCCGCTCGGCCGTACGCGCTGCGACGTGATGCCGTGATTGAGGAACAGGCCGCCCGGCACGAGCGCTCCGTGAATCGCGCGGAAATACGCGGCCAACATGTCGATCCCGACGTGCTCGACCATCCCGACGCTCGCCGCTTTGTCGAACGGGCGGAGCTTATCGAGCTCGCGATAGTCGATCAGCTCGACCTCGCACCTATCGGCCAACCCATCGGCCTCGATGCGCTTGCGGGCGTATTCCGCTTGCCGCCGGCTAAGCGTGATGCCCACCGCATCGGCACCGTACTCGCGTGCGGCGAAACGCACGAGACTTCCCCAGCCGCACCCGACATCGACGAGCCGTTCCCCGGCACGCAGCCGCAGTTTGCGGCAGATGTGGTCGAGCTTTGCGAGCTGCGCGTCGTCGAGCGACTGCGCGCTATCCCTGAAATAGGCGCACGAATAGACGAGTTCGCGGTCGAGCCACAGTTCGTAGAATTCATTGGAGACGTCGTAGTGGTACGCGACTGCCGCTTTGTCGCGATCGAGCGAATGTTTGCGACCGCGCGCGCGGTATGCGTGACGCAGGCGACCATCGGTACGATCGCCCTGCGAGCGCGGGAGGCGAAGCGCCATCGATACGATGACGGCCGCATCGCGTGCTCGCAGCTCTCGCGAACAACGCTCGACCTGCGCGATCGCATGCTCGACCTCACCGCGGACGTCGAGGTCGCCTTCGATGACGCTGCGCGCAACGGCCGCGCTTTCAGACCCGAGGGCGAGCGCGCGAAGCGCTCCGAGATTGCGCGCGACGATGACGGCGCGCGGCGCGACCTCTCCGGCGAAGAGCGTCGTGCCGTCGGCGAGCTCGACGCCGAGCCGATCGGTGTGGCCTTCAAGCATGCGGCGCAACATCGATCGAGCGACGTCGACAGCGTTGGTATCGGCGCGGTTGGCGCTATACGATCCGTGTGTGAGGTCAGGCCTCATCATCCATTAGTATACCGCACCTCCGGCCGATCATGCATCGGGGCGCGGAGGCCTAGCGGCGGGTCGAATGTCCCGGCTGCCTCTAGCCGCGGGCGATGAGGGCGATGCCGATGGCCGCGCAGCCGACACCGATCCACTGGACCCTGCCGAGCCTTTCGCCTAAGACCATGCGGGCGAGCATGACGGTGCTCGCCGGGTAAAGCGACGTTATGACCGCGGCGACGGAGATGAACGTGTAGCGCAGCGACAACAAGTACAAGACGTTGCCGCACATGTCGAGCACGCCGCTCCACGCCATCGTGCGGATCGATTTCGGCGCCGGCACGGTGAAACGCCGCAGCGCGAGCGCGACGGCCCCGACCGACGCGACCGAGACGACGCGAGCCGCGACCAGCGGCCACATGCCGCGCGATGTCTGCGACAGGATGACGTAGAGCAGACCGAAGCCGATGCCCGCGGCGAAGGCTTCGACGAGCCCAGCGCGTCGCGGTTCGGGTTGTCCGCTCACGTCCTCATGCGACGACGACGAGATGAGCGCGACCGCACCGATCGCGAGGACGATGCCGAAGATGGCGAACGCCGACGGCCTTTCGCCGATGATGAATCCGAACGCGACGGGGACGACCGCGGCGATGACGGCGGTGATCGGCGCGACGACGCTCATGCTGCCGATCGCTAGTCCGCGGTAGAGACACGCGATCGCGACGCCGCCGAAGACCCCGACGAGCGCCCCGAGCTCGAGATCGCGCGCGCTCGGTGCTCCCGGGCTGAGCAACGGCACGGCGACGAGCGCCGTCGCAAGGCCGAACAGACCGGTGAGCGGCACGACCGTGAAGACCGAGTCACGCTTTGTCGCTAGGCCGCCGAAAAAGTCGCCCGCACCGTAGACCGCCGCGGCGGCGAGTGCGATGATGACGCCCAAAACGCGCCGTCAGCGCTTGAGCTGATGAAGAGCGAAGCGGTTGCCTTCGGGATCCGTGACGAAGCAAGTGCGGCAGCCTGCCGATTCGAAGACGTCGCTCACCGGCGTTCCGAGCGCGGCAAGTCGCTCGCGCTCCGCCGCGATATCTTCGACCTCGAACGCGGCGCTCGCTTGCGAGCCCGCCATGATGCCGATCGACTCGCCGTTGCCGACACCGAACGTCATGTCGCCGATATCGAACTCCGCCCAGTGTTCGCTGAACATCTCGCCAGGCTTTAGACCGACGACGTCGCGATAGAACGCGATGGCGCGCGGCACATCTTTGACCGAGTACGCGATGAAGGCCAATCCTTTGTACATCAAAACCACTTCTCGCGCTCGCGAGCGCTACCCTCGACCACAGAGGCATCGACCAGCACCGCGCCCAATGGTGGCGCTCTAGCGCACCGCTGCGTCAACTCGCCGCGCGCTCGAGCGTTGTGCGCCCGCCGTCGAAAGGATGGCCGCCCGTGGCCACTGCGACCGCCTCGCAAAACAGGGAATCCCAAATCGAGCTCACCTGGCGCGCGATCATCCTCGGCGCGGCGATCACGGTCGTCTTCACCGCCGCGAACGTCTATCTCGGTCTCAAGATCGGACTTACGTTCGCGACGTCGATCCCCGCGGCCGTCATCTCGATGGCGATACTGCGTGCATTCCGGTCGGCGACGATCTTCGAGAACAATATCGTGCAGACGGTCGCGTCTGCAGCGGGCACGCTCTCGTCGATCATATTCGTGCTGCCCGGGCTCGTCATGGTCGGCTGGTGGACCGGCTTCCCGTACTGGCAATCGTTCGCGATCTGCGTCACCGGCGGCATCCTCGGCGTCATGTATAGCGTGCCACTGAGGCGCGCGCTCGTCGCGCAATCCGATCTGCCATATCCGGAAGGCGTTGCGGCAGCCGAAGTGCTCAAGGTCGGCGTCGGGTCGCGAGGCGCGACGGCCGCGTCGATGGACGAGAACAAGAAAGGCCTACTCACCCTCGTCGTCAGCTCGATCGTGTCGGCCGGCTTCGCGCTCGTCGTCGCGTCGCGCGTGTTCATCGACACGCTTCAAGGTTACATCCGGATCGGCATGGGTGCGAGTGGATTCGGCATCGGTTTGTCGCTCGCGCTCCTCGGCGCGGGTCATCTCATCGGCCTTGCGGTCGGCATGGCGATCTTCGTCGGACTCTTCCTCGCGTGGGGCGTACTGACGCCGCTATTGACCTCGCTCCATCCGATGGCGGGCGATGCCGCGACCGTCGCGACGACCGTCTGGGCGCACCAAGTGCGCTTCATCGGCGCCGGCACGATCGGCATCTCCGCGATCTGGACGATCTTCAGGCTCGCGAAGCCGGTGTGGACGGGCGTGACGTCCGCGATCGCGGCGACGCGCGCGCGCACGAAAGCCGGCGGCGATGCCGGTCTGCCGCGCACGGAGCGCGACCTCTCGATCGGCGTCGTCGGGATCATCAGCCTCGCGTGTTTCATACCTATCGCCGCGCTGCTCGCCATTTTCTTGAACGGGAGCGCACTCGCGTCGCTCACGGTGCCGCTCGTCGTCGTCGGCGTGCTCTACATCGTCGTCGCAGGATTCTTCGTCGCGGCGGCATGCGGCTACATGGCGGGACTCATCGGCTCGTCGAACAGTCCGGTATCGGGACTCGGCATCTTGAGCGTCATCGGCGCCTCGCTCGTGCTCGTCGTCGTCGCGAAGACGGCCGGGCCGGCCGGCGCGCCTGCGCTCGTCGCTTATGCGTTGTTCGTCACAGCAGTGCTGCTCAACGTCGCGACGATCTCGAACGACAATCTCCAAGACCTCAAGACCGGCCAACTCGTCGACGCGACGCCCTGGCGCCAGCAGGTCGCACTCATCGCCGGCGTCATCTTCGGCTCTATCGTCATCCCGCCGATATTGTCGCTTCTCAACACGGCGTACGGCTTCGGCGCTGGGCCGCACGCGCTGCCCGCGCCACAGGCGACCTTGATCTCAGCACTCGCGAAAGGCGTCATCGAAGGGCAGATCGATTGGGGACTTATCGGCACGGGTGTGCTCATCGGCATCGGCATCATTATCATCGACGAGGTCCTTCGGGCCACGACGAAATGGCAGCTGCCGCCGCTCGCCGTCGGCCTCGGCATCTATTTGCCTGCTTCGACGACTGCGGGTGCGGTTGTCGGCGCCGTCGTCGGCTATACATACAACCGATGGGTCGCAGGCAAGCCGTGGGGCGAGGTCGCACGCCGGCTCGGCGTGCTGGTCGCCTCGGGCTTCATCGTCGGTGAGAGCTTGTTCGGCGTCGTCAACGCGGGCGTCATCGTCGCCTTTAAGAACGCGACGCCGTTCGCGGTCGTCGGCGATTCCTTCGCGTCCGCGTCGAATTGGCTCGGAGCGATCGCGTTCGTCGTGTGCGTCTATGCGACGTATCGCTGGTGCGCCGGCCTTGCAGCAAAATCCCTCACCAAGTAGTCACGTGTCTTGGCTGACCTGACCGATCCGCTTCTTCTTCAGATGATAGCGGAGGGTCGCATTACGGGCGAGCTGGCGGTTGAACACATCGATAAAATAAAACGCCATCGGACGCTCGGAACCTTAAGCTTGTGGCTACACAAGCGAAAGGCTCGCGTTCAAGTCGGTTCATCGACCGGTGAGATCGATCTGAAAGACTGGATCCGCGTATTCCCGACGGGCAGCTTTGAACCGGAAGAGGCCCTCGGGCGCGCTGTAAACGTTTGGATCCGTCCGCCCGACGAAGTCATCCCGATCGCGCTGGCGAGAAAGGTGACTGTTCAAGTCCGTCGCGACAAAGCGTACGTGTATCCGATGACCCCGGGCGGCGGAAGTTGGGCGATCGAGCCGGTCCTCGTCGTCGCTCTCGATGAAGCGGTGCTGGCCGACGCGATCGGTGAAGCGCTAGATGCCGCGCCGGCTCGCTGGCAGAAGTCACCGAACTTCCGAGACGCTGACCGGCCCGATCCACTTCGCAACGCCGGCATCAAGTCTGATCGGGGATCGAAGCTCTTCACCCTCGAGTTCCGCAGCGACATCACGTCGGTCTTGCGCTGGCATCCAAATCGCAGGGGCGGCGGTTTTGTTGGTGCGGAGACTTTGGTCTCGCTAACGAGTTCGGCGAGCACTCGCGATTTGGCCCGCGTCATCATCGATGCATTACCGAGCACGGCGGAAAAATGATGCCACGGTTAAATCGAAGAAGTGCGTTTCACGCGGAGGGGTGGCAGAGCGGTTTATTGCGGCAGCCTTGAAAGCTGTTGAGGCGCAAGTCTCCGTAGGTTCGAATCCTACCCCCTCCGTTCTATTCGTATTTCGGGCCGAGGTCGCATCATGGTCACGATCGCCGAGCTGCGCGCGATCCCGCTTTTCGAAGGCGTCGCTGACCGCGACCTCGAGCAGCTGGCAAATGCCGTAGCCGACATCCGCCTTCTGGCGGGCGAGTACGTCGCTCACGAGGGTGAAGGCCGCGCGCTCATCATCACCATCGAGGGGCGATGCGAGGTCTGCAAGACGGTCGACGGCATCGAACGCGTCATCGGTGTCCGCCGGCCGGGGGAATTCTTCGGCGAAGTACCCATCGCGCTCAACGTGCCGTTCGCCGCGAGCCTCCGGGCTGGAGAGCCGTCGCGCGTCATCCGCATCGAGCCGAAGGACTTCCACGTGCTCGCAGCTTCGTCGCCGGCCGTTTCCGCAAGGGTTGGAGCATCCGCGCTGGATCGGATCGGCGGTTTGCAGGACGTCGCGTCGGAACCGAGCGCTCCCGAGCTCATGGTCGTCGCTCCACGTTGGGATCCAAGCGGCCACGAGCTTCGCGACTTTCTCCATCGGAATCAAGT
>JANWLL010000103.1 GCA_025450855.1 Vulcanimicrobiia bacterium | reverse complement strand
TCGACCGGCAGGCCGTCGAACGCATAGAAACCGTTCGCCTTCGTGACGGCCGTCGTCCGCGAGCGCGGCGCTACGGCGGACACTTGGACGTCGCCGAGCGCTTGGCCGGATGCGTCCGTGACGAAGCCGTGGATCGATCCGGTCGTGCCAGCGGCGGACGGTCCCGAGCTGACGGTGACAAATAATGCGGCGATCGTCAGCGTGACGAGGGCGCGAAATGCTAACCGAATCACGTGCCCAACCTCCTGAAATCCTGCGAACAGCCCTCAAGGCTGACGCTTCAGATGGGGTTTTTACGCGTGATGTGCGAGACCTCTACCCGAGGTGAACAAGCGAAGCGCGGCACGAAGACGGCACTCCGCGTTGTTTTTTCATCCCCGCGTCACCGATACGAAGAAAAGCGAACCTAAAGCGCGTTCAGTGGTGTTCGCGTCGTCTCGCCGGCGGCCGAGCGCGCATCTCATCGATGAGTTCGACGATTCCACCCGCGGCCGCGTCGAGGAGCCGTGCGCCCTTTTCTGCGGTCGCTTTCGTCGGATCGCCCATGACGCCCGACTCGCTGAGCGCGCTCCAATGCTCCATCATGACGAGGGGACCGTCGCCGGCGACGAGATCTGTCCAGTAGTTCTTCGTCGGCCGATGCCCGATCTCACGAACGGCCTTCGACATGTCGACGAGTTCCGGCCGCAGCGCGAGATAAAGCGACGTCTCGAATTCGCACGCGTGGTTCATACCGCCGACTTTGTCGGATTCGCGCAGCGACTCGGCGGCTTCGCGCACGCCTGGTGCCGCCCAGTAGTTGACGGCGGCGGCGAGCGCGCCGGTCTCGACGACCGTCAGACGCGCCATGATGTCGACGAACGGCGTGTTGCTGCCGTGGCCGTTGACGATGAGGATGCGCTTGAAACCGTGGTGCGCGAGGCTCCGACAGACGTCGACGCCATATCTGATGAAGGTCTCCGCGCCGATCGTGATCGGACCGGGGAAGTCCATGTGATGCGGAGAGTAACCGTGGTTGATCGGCGGAATAAGGACGGCGCGATCCGCAGCACGCGAGACCGCTTCTTCGCAGACGGCGGTGCACAGGCGGACATCGGTGTCGATCGGCAGATGGCGGCCGTGATCTTCGATCGTCGCGACAGGAACGACCGCGACTTTGCCGGCTTCGGCAGCCTCCTTCACTTCGGGCCACGTCAACTCGCCGTAACGATACTTCACGTCCGACATGCGCGGGCTTTCTACGGCCGCAAGGACGCCCCTTGACGAGCTACGCGAAGGCCGGCTCGACAGGGTCGCGGAACGGACGCGCATGGCCAGCCGATCCGACGAGAATTGGTGGACGTTCTCCATCGATCCGGCCGTACGCGCCGACAACTCGAAGAGCCGTTTCACCGGCGAGATGGACGTCAACCCCGAACTTCCGGGCGGGCTGCGGCGGCTCGACTACCACGACTATCTCGGGCTCGATCTGCTTCTCGGCAGCCAGCGGCCGAGCTCGCAGATCCCCGACGAGCGCGCGTTCATCGTCACGCATCAGCTCATGGAGATCGTCTTCAAGCTGGTCGTGTTCGACATGGCCGTCGTGTCGGCGACGCTCGGATCGTTCGCGTCGTCGCCGCGCCTCGCGACTGATACGCTAGACGCGAAGCCGGACGACGGCTTCTGGCGGCCGGCGCTGACTGCGGCCGCGCGCATCTCGTTCGCGTGCCGCGGGCTGCTGCCGTCGATCATGCGCGTGCTCTCGGACCCGAGCGACGCCGACGAGACGTTCAATAGCGTCGAGTTCCACCGGTTCCGCGAAAATCTCGAGCCCGCCAGCGGTTTCCAGTCGGCGCAGTTCCGGCTCATCCAGCGCGCCCTCGGCAAGGCGAACCTTCTATCGGTGCGGCTTTTCCCCGCGGATACGTACCGGCGGCTGTACGGCGAGGATGCCGGTGATACGGTCCGGGTCGACGATCCCGTCATCCTGCGAGAGGACGCGAACGTCGCGACGCCAGCGCAAGGAGAACCGCGCGAGCGCGCAGCGCGACTCGAAGATGATGCCAACGCCGCCCTGGAGCGGCTCGCAGACGTTGCCGGCGCGCAGCCCGATCCGAACGGACCGGACGCTGTCGAGGCGGCCGACGTCAACCGCGCGATCGTGCTTCTCGAACGTATCATGTCGAAAGGTCGCGGCCGAAAAACAGGCGCCGCTGCCGCAGAACGATTTCGCGAAGACCTGACCGCCGCTGCTTCGCGCGAAAACGAGCGGCGCAGCGGTTTGCGGCGGGCACGCGCCGGAGCGTACGTGCTGCGCAGACGCGCGCCGGGGTCGCCGCTGCGCGACATCCTCTCGCGCATCAGCGCCGCTGACGAAGCGCTCCACGGCACGGCGCACGACAGTTTTCTTTCCGTCCACCTGCGCGTGACACGCGAGCGGTTGCGCCAGATCCGCGCTTATGCGGCGAAATCGGGCGAACCAGAACCCTCGATCGGCACGGGCGGCGGCGGTATCGAGTATCTCGGATGGTCGCAGCGCTATTTGATCCCGCTCTTCCCCGCGCTCGTCGCCTATCGCGAACTTGGCGACTGACGATGCCGCGGCACCCGTGAGAGCGGAGCGTGCTGCACCGTCATCATAGGTAAGCGCTCGGCGTGATCGCCGAACCGCTGCGCGACGATGCGGTAGGCGAACCCGACGCTTGCATGACCACCTTGCAGCTCGCGCACGGTGAAGCCGTGGATCGTCCGGTCGGTGACGTAGAGTCCGCGGCAATCACCTTCCGGCGTGACCGTGACGAGATACGCAGAGCCGCGATCGATGACGTTGGCGAACTTCGGATCGAGGGCGACGTCCGCCCGGCCGCCCGAGAGGGTGGCTTCGCCGTTATCCTCGACGGTCGGCTCTGCCTCCGCCGGCGTATACTCGGCGACACGTCGTACCTGTTTGCCGTTCACGATGCAACCGCCGGAACAGCTGCCCGACGTGAAGATGTGCCCCGCCGTGTAGATGTTGCCGGCGTCGGTGATCCTCGTCTGGTCGAAGCCGTTGGTGTCATAGAGCTCGAATGCGTCGTGATTGGTCCCTGCGGTACCCGACTGCAGGAAGAGCACAGGGAAGTCGAGGCCTCTTGCCACGCGGAAGGTACCGGCGGTACCATTCTCAGCGTACACGCCCTCGCCGCCGTCGCCGAAGACCAAGAACACGGGGGTACCTTGGGGATCCGTCGACTCGATCATGTAGCCATTTGGGGCGACGCCGTTGATCGACAGGGCCGCTCCCGAGCCGGGACCCGCATTCAAAACGAGCGCGGACCCATACTGCGAGTACGCGGAAATCGCGTTGGCTTGACCGCCGTAGGCGACCGCATGCAAGCCGTCGTTCGCCGTGCCGCCGTCGGCGAGTATGCCTGCGGCGCCGCTAGCGTACGTCGTCGCCGTGTCGCGACCAGCCACACCAAAGCCTGCGACGCTCGTCTGCCCGTAGACGCCACTGGTGCCCGTTCCCGACGAGAAACCCTCCATGCCGTTCCAGCCGGTCGACGTGCCGATGACCCCTGCTCCATTCTTCGAGACGCCGCTCACGCCCGCATCGAGATTGCCGGCCGTGCTCAGGTCCTCGCCGAATACGCCGGCTTTGCCCGAGGTCTTGCCCGCGCTCTTATACTTGGTCTGTCCGTGGAGCGCATTGCCTTTGATGGAAACGCCTTTGATCGCGTCGCCGCCGCCGCCATTGTCCCACTCGAGGCATGGCGCCGAGCTAGAGCAATTCATGATCGCGTCAAACGCCGCGCGCGCCGGCGGGGAAACCGCCGCGACCGCACAGACCGCCGCGAGTGCCACCGTAGCCACGACCACGGTCTTTTGCCGTTGCATACGACCTCCGATCGAACCGATGCCGCCTTCGTGTCGAGGCGCGCGAGACCGGTTCGCATCATGAGGATAGCGGGCGTCCGTGCCGCGGGCGTGCGACGCCTGACCGGTGTCCTTACGGATGCCTGGAACGGTCTTCGGCGAGCCTCACCGCTTCAAGTAGAGCTCGCCGCCGGACTCGCGGAACTCGTCGGCTTTTGCTTTGAGCCCTGCATCGATCTCCAGCTGTTTCGCGTAATCGCGAACGTCTTGCGTGATCCGCATCGAACAGAAATGCGGGCCGCACATCGAGCAGAAGTGCGCGACCTTCGCGCCCTGCGCCGGCAGCGTCTCGTCGTGGAAGGCGCGCGCAGTCTCAGGATCGAGCGATAGCGCGAATTGATCCTCCCACCGGAATTCGAATCGCGCCTTCGAGAGCGTGTCATCCCACTCGTGCGCGGTCGGATGACCCTTCGCGAGGTCGGCGGCGTGCGCGGCGATCTTGTAGGCGATGACGCCGTCCTTCACATCTTGCTTGTCGGGCAGCCCCAAGTGTTCTTTCGGCGTGACGTAGCAAAGCATCGCCGTGCCGAACCAACCGATCATCGCCGCACCGATAGCGCTCGTGATGTGATCGTAGCCGGGCGCGATGTCGGTGACGAGCGGGCCGAGCGTATAGAACGGCGCCTCATCGCACACCGCGAGCTGGCGCTCCATGTTCTCCTTGATGAGGTGCATCTGGACGTGCCCGGGGCCTTCGATCATCGTCTGCACGTCGTGGCGCCAGGCGACCTTCGTCAATTCGCCGAGCGTGTCGAGCTCGCCGAACTGCGCGGCGTCGTTCGCGTCGGCGGTGCAGCCGGGCCGCAGCCCGTCGCCGAGCGAGAAACAGACGTCGTACGCCTTCATGATCTCGCAGATCTCTTCGAAGTGCGTATACAGGAAGTTTTCTTCGTGGTGCAAGAGGCACCACTGCGCCAAGATCGACCCGCCCCGCGATACGATGCCTGTGATGCGGTTCGCGGTGAGCGGCACGTAGCGCAGCAAGACGCCGGCGTGGATGGTGAAGTAGTCGACGCCCTGCTCGGCCTGCTCGACGAGCGTGTCGCGGAAGATCTCCCACGATAGCTTCTCGACCTTGCCGTCGACCTTCTCGAGGGCCTGATAGATAGGCACGGTGCCGATCGGCACGGGCGAATTGCGCAAGATCCATTCGCGGGTCTCGTGGATGTGCTTGCCGGTCGACAGATCCATGACCGTATCCGCGCCCCAGCGGATCGCCCACGTCATCTTCTCGACTTCTGCTTCGATCGTCGACGAAACCGCCGAGTTGCCGATGTTCGCGTTGATCTTGACGAGGAAGTTGCGGCCGATGATCATCGGCTCGCTTTCCGGATGGTTGATGTTCGCGGGGATGATCGCACGGCCGCGCGCGACTTCATCCCGGACGAAGGTCGGCTCGACGCCCTCGCGCAGTGCGATGAACTCCATCTCGGGCGTTATCTCGCCGCGACGCGCGTAGTGGAGCTGGGAGACATTACGACCGGCTTTGGCGCGCAGCGGCGTCCGCGAATACGCGAAGCGGATCGAGTCGAGTTCGGCTTTCGCCTCGCGCTCGCGACGGTATGCAGACGTCGCCTGCGTCAACCGCTCGACATCGCCGCGGCCTTCGATCCATGGAGTGCGCAGCGGTGCGATACCTTGACGCGGATCGCATTCGAGGCCGGGATCCGTGTACGGACCACTCGTGTCGTAGACGCGGAAGTCGGAGCCGTCGGTCAGGTGGATCTGCCGCATCGGCACGCGGATG